>JAAZAA010000087.1 GCA_012514535.1 Myxococcales bacterium
CGACGCGCTCCGTCCACCGCTCACGCCCCATGCCGGCTCCGTCGCAACGCGCCGACGCGCCCGGCTACCGCCTCACTTGATGATCGGCGTGAAGACGGAGCACGGGAACGTGATGTCGAGGTCTTCCTCCCCCGCCCGGATCTCCTCGCAGGCAGCCCCGACGATCTCCACCTGGTCCGGCTTCGCGAGCACCCAGCCGTCCGGATCGTTGTACACGAGCTCCCTCCCCGCCAAGGTGACCTCCCCTTCGCCCGCTTCGGCGGCGTCCACCTCCCCGTTGAGAGAGAACACACAGCTGCGCGGCACCTGCTGGATGATCGAGGTGAAGGCGAGGGCGAGCTCTTCCTGGCTGTCCGCCGTGTAGTAGGGCGCCGGCTCCACCGCGTCCGCCGGGAGACCCGCGCCGAGGTTCGCCACCCGCTGCATGTGCGCGGCGTTCGTCTCTCGGGCGATGCTGACGACGAAGGTCTGGATCCGCTTCGCGAAGGCGAGCTCCACCTCCCTCTCCACCTCGGTCGTCGCCGCGCCGGACCGGGGAGCACAGGCCCCGGGTTCGCCGTCCGTCGCCAGCACGAGGATCTTGGGTCCCCCCGTGAGATCGCTCGTCGCCGCCACCGCGACGACCGCCGCGATCGCGTCCGCCGTCGGGGTGCCCCCGGTGGGTGTGAGCTTGTTGTAGCGCTGGCGAATCGCCGTGTAGTTGCCGGTCGCGAGGGCCACCGACTCGAGATCGAGGACGCAGCCGCCCGTGCCGTAACCCGTGGTGTAGAACGTCGCTCCGAACGCGGCGCGCGCCTCGAACTCCCCCACCACGCCTCGATCCGTCGAGTCCTCGGGATCGCCCAAGAGGACCCTCCCCAAGGCCTGCCAACGGGACACGTCCCCGAGGGAGCTCGTCATGCTCCCGGAGCGATCGAGGAGCATCCACACCTGGGGCACCACCGCCTCGAACTTCACGTCCCCCTCGACGCACTGGGGCACCTCGTCTTCGGGGCGAGTCGGATCGAGGAACACGGGATCGATCCCGATGCCGTCGATCTCCTCGCAGCGCCCCTGGCCGGAGCACCTGCCCCGCTCACAGTCCGTGTCCTCGATGCACTCGGCGCTGCACTTGCCCGCCGCGCAGTGCAGCCCCGCGGCGCAGGGCGTGTCCGCGTCGCACGCCGCGCCGCAGTCGCTCCCGAACTGGGCTTCACACTGCGTGGGTTTCCGCTCTGCCGGGGCTGGCGCTCCGTCGTCCTCCTGCTGACAACCGACGAGGGGAGCCAGGGCGAGCAGCGCCGCGAGCATCCACCCCCGGCGCGCGAGGTGTCGGGGATGGTGTCGGAGCTGGTCGCTCCGCGCGCTCCGCTGGCGCGTGCCACCGTCCCGCCGCTCCTCGCCCGGGCGTGAAGAAACGCTCGGCGAGGTGTCCACGAACGAATGGGTCATTTGATGGCGCTCCTCGACCAAGTGCGAACCAAGCAATCTGTTGCGCAGCGTGCCATCAGTTCCGATTGACGTCCATGCAAGACACAATGCCGGCCCCATGGCCAAAACCTGGGGAGGCCCGTTGATCGGGAGGGCCCGCAGTGCCCCGATTTCTGGCGCGGAACGAACACCACCCGTCTCCCTGGGGAAACGACGACTGTCGAATTATCAATGACGGACACCGCGATTCGGAAAACGATTGTTTCGCCGCTGACGCCTGGTGTAAGAGCCAAATGACGTGGCGCTCCCCGCGCCCACGGAACGGCCCAGAGGAACGGTCGAGAGGACCTGCGGAGCGGTCCAGAGGAACGGTCGAGAGGAGCCGAAGGCACCATTCCCCGAACTTCGTCGCGCCGGAGCGAGGAAAATTCTTATCATGCTACACTACCGACTCTACGGGTTGCTGTTGTTGGGCGCTGTCGCGTCGATGGGCTGCAAGGAGAGCTCTTCGGCCAACGACGGAGGCGGAAGTACGGGGGGCATGGCGGGCGGCTCCTCCGTGGAGGAGGTCCGGAAGGGCGAGCGCGGGTCCTCCTGCGACTCGACGAACGACTGCCAGGAGGGGCTCTCCTGCATCGTCACCGGGGGCTGTCCGGCGGGCGTGGCCTGCGCCAACAAGTCCTGTCAGCCCTCCAATTTCGACATTTTGGGCACGGGCAAGCAGTGCCACCTCACGGAGTGCACGACGAAGGCGGACTGCTGTGGCGACCTGCCCGAGGAGCTCCCCGCCAAGTGCGCGGACCGCGACGTGAAGTGCAGCCAGCCGACCGTGCCCGGCTGTCTCGTCACGACGTGCCTGGACGATTCCTATTGCAACGGCGGGACCTGCGGCGGGACCTGCTCCAGGGACGGGGCGACCTGCCTGACGAGCGACGACTGCGAGCAGGACTCCTGCGATCTGGACACCGGGACGTGCCGCTTCGGTCTCAACAGCTGCAACTCGGACGACGAGTGCCAGCTGGTGAACACCTGCTCCACTCCCTACTGCAACTGCACGAACCCCGCCTATGATCCCACGGACGCCATCTGCAGCGATCCCGACTGCCAGGGCGTGTGCGGCTGGACCTGCGCCGGGGAGCGCTGCGTGGTGGACACCTCCTGCAAGGCGGACACGGACTGCGCCTACCCCACTCCCCACTGCGGGGACGACGGCACCTGCGTGGAGTGCCTGACGAGCGACGACTGCGAGGACGCGGAGTGCGTGGGTGGGCGCTGCGGCCCCGAGTGCGAACACGACACCCAGTGCGGCGTCTTCGAGGCCTGCCAGGAAGAGAAGTGCGTCTTCGTCGGCTGCCGCACGGACCGGGAGTGTGTCCTCGGCGCGGGGACGGGCCTCTTCGATCCCGCGCAGGACCCGCGGCTCGCCGTGTGCAGCATCGAGCAGGGCGTCGGGACCTGCGTGTACCCCTGCGAGATCGACGCCCAGTGCAGCCCGACGGAGGTCTGCCTCGACGGGCGCTGCGAGTACATCGGCTGCGAGACGGACGCGGAGTGCAAGACGATCGCCGGCCTGCACAACCACCCCCTCCCCACCCGGGACCGCCCCTGGACCACCTCGGCGGTCTGTCGGGAAGAGGCGACGACGCCGTGAGCCTCGGCCGGGCCTCCCGCCTCCCCCCCGACCGGGTCTCCTCCGACCGGGCGCAGCATCCCCGCTACCCGAGGCGCAGGCGGGCTCCCCATCGGCCCGCTGCGTGGGTGCTCGCGGCGCTGATCGCGGGGGGCCTCGGCGTCGTCGGGGGCTGCCGCAGCGAGGACCCGACCAGCGCGGACAGCGGCTGGGGAGGCGCGCCCGCGCAAGATCCCGTCCCCAGCGTCCGCCGCAGCGAGATCGGCGCTGGGTGCTCCGTGAAGAACGACTGCGCGGAGGGCTCCTCCTGCATCCGGGGCGTGTGTCAGCCCGTGAGCTTTCCGTTGTCGGCGAGCTCCAAGGAGTGCGTCCAGATCGACTGCGCCGTCGCCGAAGACTGCTGCGGCGAGGGCGGCACCACCGCGGTCCCGGAGCAGTGTCGTCACCGGGGCGCCAAGTGCCTGGCGACGCTCCCCGGGTGTGTCGCGCGGCCCTGCACCCGCTCGAGCGACTGCGGCGGCGGCGGCGTGTGCACGGGGAGCTGCGCCGTCTCTTCCGGGGAGTGCACGGGGGGCAGCGATTGCCTCGCGAACGTGTGCATCGCGGGGAGGTGTAGCCTCGACTTCACCGCGTGCCGCACCGACGCGGACTGCGTGCCGAACACCTGCGTGATGGGCTCCTGCGCCTGCGAGAACCCGTCCTTCGATCCGGCGGACCCCGTCTGCAGCGACCCGGACTGCGAGGGGCAGTGCCTGTGGTCCTGCGAGGAGTCACGCTGCGTGCTCCCGTCCGAGTGCGCGAGCGACGACGACTGCTTCGGGGTGACGCCCCACTGCGTGGACGGGACCTGCGCCGAGTGCACCTCGGAGCGCGACTGCTCCTTCGACAAGACGTGCATCGACGGGCGCTGCGAGACCCGCTGCGAGAACGACACCCACTGCCCCCTGTTCGAGGCGTGCCACGCGGGCGAGTGCGTCTACGTCGGCTGCCGCTCGGATCGGGAGTGCACCCTCATCCCCGCCGTCGAGCTCCTGGGGTACGCCCAGGGCCTCGATCCGCGGCTGCTGCGCTGCAACACGGAGCGGGGCATCGGGCGCTGCATCATCCCCTGCCAGACGGACGCCCAGTGCCCGCCCACGGAGGTCTGCGAAGGCGGAGCCTGCCGCTACATCGGCTGCGAGGAGGACGCGGAGTGCAAGACGATCACCGGCTTGCACGACCAGACCCGCTCCCCCGAGCAACCCTGGATTCCCCGCGTGGAGTGTCGCCCGTCGTCCGCCCGCCGCTGACGGCACGCCAGTGACCGCGACGCCGCTCAACGTCGCCCGCGGCGCCGCTCTCCCGCGAGCGCCGACACCTGCCGCTCGGCGCTCGGAGGCGCGTGGACCCGATCCCAGACCCGTCGCTGCAAGACGTCCGCCCCCTCCCCGCCGGACCCTCGGCGCCAGGGCGCGTCGGGGAGCGCCGAGGCGGCCACACGCCGCCCCATCTTCGCGATCTCGTAGTCGGTGGCCTCGACGGCCTCCTCCATCCGGGAGAAGCGCGCCTGGGGCGCGCCATCGAGGCTCACCTCCCAGAGCTTGCCGCGGGCGGCCCGGCGCAACACGAGGAACTCTCCGACGCGCCCCGGCCGGCGCTCGAAGTGGAGCCCCACCCCGTGGCGACCGAGGGAGAACCAGGCGTTGTGGGAGATGGCGCGGACCTCCGCGTCCGTGCGCAGGGTGAGCGGATCGAAGCTCGCCGCGCGCTCCTGGATCTCCGAGAGGGTCACGGCGCCCGCCTCGAGCTCGAAGCCCGGCCGATCGAGCTGGATCTCGTCCCAGAGGCGGCGGGCGACCCGCGCGTCCTCGCCCCGCAGATCCACGTCTCGGGGCACCCCGAACAGGGACGGCAGCGTGCACAGCTCGAGGGACGAGAGGTCGACGAAGTCGAGCACGAGGCAGTCCTTCTTCCCCGGCGCCAGGCGCGTGCCGCGCCCGACACACTGGGCGTACAGGCCCGCGGAGCGCGTCGGTCGCGCCATGGCGACGCAGGACACCTCCGGATCGTCGAAGCCCTCCGTGAGCACCCCCACGTTCGTGAGCACCTGCAGGCGCCCGCTGCGGAACGCGGCCAGCTCCGCCGCGCGGCGCTCCGGGGGCATCGCCCCATGCACGAGCCCCGCCGGCACCCCGATCGCGTTGAGGGCCTGAGCCAGGTGGCGGGCGTGGCGGACCGTGACGCAGAAGACGACGGTCCTCCGATCCCGGGCCAGCTCCTGGATCGAGCGGGCGACGAGGGCGTTGCGCTCCTCCACGTCCACCGCCTCGGCGAGCTCCTCTTCCGGGAAATCGAGCCCGCTGCCGCCAATCCGACGCAGATCCGCGTTGGTGGAGACGCGAAAGCCCCGCAGCGGGACGAGGAAACCCGCGTCGATCAGATCCGGCAGGGTGCGCGAATAGACGATCTCTTCGAAGGCCACGTCGAGCCCGCGCCCGTCGCCCCGCGCCGTGGTCGCGGTGAAGCCGAGCAACGTCCCCGTCCAGTCCGCGTCGAACGCCCCGAGCTGCCGCAGCACCCGCAGGTTGTCTTCCGCCGCCGCGTGGTGGCACTCGTCGTAGACGATCAGGCCGAAGTCGCGGCCCCGCAGCACCCGCCCCAGCCGCTCCTCGTGCAGGGATCGGATCGAAGCGACCAACACCCGCGCCTCCCGCGGCGCGCGCTCACTGCCGCGCTCGATGGCGACCAGAGGCGAGCCGGGCTCCTCCCCCAAGGCGACGGCCAGCTTGTCCCGGGCCTGAGCGAGCAGCTCCTCCCGGTGGGCCAGCACGAGCACCTGCCGCCGGGCCATCCGAGCCAGGGCCGCGAAGATCACCGTCTTCCCCGCGCCGGTCGGCAGGCACACGACCATGCGCCGCACCCCGCGCCGCCGCGCCGCCAGCACGGCGGCGATCGCCTCACTCTGATACGCCCGCAGCGTGGGCGCACCCGACGTGGCTCCGTTCTTGGCTCCGTCCTTGGCTCCTGATCCGCTCGCCATCGGCGCCGCCACGCTAGCAAATCGGAGACGCCACGCCCCGGCCCTCCGCTCCTCCACGGGGCGCTTGCCAGGGGGAGCCGGGCAGCCCAGCTTCCTTGCATGGCGCTGCAAATCACCTCGACGTCCTTCGGCCACGAGCAGCCGATCCCAGCCAAGTACACCTGTCAGGGAGAGGATCTCTCCCCGCCCCTGCGCTGGGACGGCGTCCCGCCCGAAGCCAAGAGCCTCGCCCTGATCGTCCTCGACCCGGACGCGCCGGATCCCGCCGCGCCGAAGATGACCTTCACCCATTGGGTGCTCTACGACCTGCCCGTCGACTCGCGGGGCCTCGACGAAGGGGTCCAGGCGAACGCGCTGCCCCCGGGGACCCTGCAAGGCGTCACGGACTTCCAGCGCGTCGGCTACGGCGGACCGTGCCCGCCCATCGGCCGCCACCGCTACTACTTCAAGCTCTACGCCCTGGACACGAAGCTGCCCGATCTGGCGCAGCCCACGCGCACCCAGCTCGAGGAGGCCATGCGGGGCCACGTCCTCGCCCAGGCGGAGCTCATGGGCACCTACCAAAAGCACTGACGCGCTTATGGCCGGGCGCCGCCGGTCGCTCCCGGAGGATCGACGAAAGCGGTGCCCCATGAACGACCTCGACCCTCTCCGCGGCCTCCAGACACTCCGAGAGTTCCCGCTCCTGGACGCCCTGCTGGGGCGCCGATCCCGGCGCTTCTTCCAGGGCGCCCGCGTCCCCGACGGGGTGTTCGCCTACGACTCGCGCCACCCGCCGCTCCCCCTGAGCGAGCTCGAGACGCTCCTCGTGGTCGGCGCCTGCGGAGGCTGTACCGGCTGGCAAGACCTGATCTACCGGGCGGACCGCTACGCGCCCCACCTCTCCAACTACGCCGCGGCGGCGGGCGGACGCACGTTCCCCTCCGCCGCCGGCTTCCACACCAGCCAGGTTTTCTTCACGGACGATACGGGCGTCTACCTGCTCGACAATCGGGACGCGCCGCCGGACGTCGAACACGGCGGCCCGCTCGGCCTCGGCGACGTCGTGGCGGGCCTGCGAAAGCGCGTCCGCAAGCTCCAGGACGGTCGGCTCGGCTTGCCACCCCAGATCCCCTACGTCGAGCCCCACAACACGTGGGTGGTCAACCATCCGGGCACCCTGCTGGTGAGCCCCGTCGGCGATCTGGCCCAGCACGTGCTCCTGGTGATCTGTTATCTGCTGCAGAACGGCTACGTGCTCACCGACGACGTCCACCGCCGCGCCATCCCCGGCATCGAGCGGTTCCGGAGCATCGTCGACGTGGACGCGACCTGGCCTCTGAGCTTCGTCGAGCAGTGGTGCATGGCGGAGCTCACCGTGGAGCTCGGCACCAGCTGCTACGCGGGCATGCTGCTGCTCCAGGCGATGGGGCTCGGGGGCTGGATGTTCAACGGCATCGACCCGTTCTCCTTTCTGGGCGCCAGCGGACAGGAGGAGGCGCCCGGCCTCGGCTTCCGCCACGACGTCGACGACCGCTGGCCCACCCCCAACCCGAGGGGCCTCCCTGGAGTGATGGAGGGCTTCTGCCCGCCCCACTTCGAGGACATGCGTCAGGCCGTCGACGCCCTGTGTGAGCGAAAATTCGGCCGCGGCGGCCCCTTCAGCCCCGAGACTCCCGGCCCCTGGAAGGACCCGACGCGGGTGCGCGGAGCGGCGCAGGTCCACGACGCCACCTTCCGCGAGTGCGTCGCCTTTCAGGCCCAGTACGTCTTCGACACCTTCGGTCGCTTCCCGGCGACCGTGCCCTCCATCTTCGTGATTCAGCACCTGCAGGCGCACCACCTGGATCTGGAGTTCTACGACCGCTTCTACGAGCCGGGCGCGTACCTCCCCAGCCACGCCCAGCACA
>JAAZAA010000088.1 GCA_012514535.1 Myxococcales bacterium
GCCGCCCCTGTGTGAAGCCGCCCCTGTGTGACACCGCCCCGCGAACCCACGAAGGGCGCACGGGGCGGCGAGCAGCGTTCGAGGAACCGCGACGGCCGTATCGGGCTGTATCAGCCGCCGCAACCCGTGAACTGAATCTCGTCGACGTAGACGTCGAACTTCTGTCCGGGCTCGCTCACCTGGAACTGGATCCCGTAGAGCGTCGTCGGATCGATGGACCGCTTGCGAGGCTTGCCCCAGCCCTTCTGCTGCTTCATCGCGTAGAACGGGATGGTGTACTTCTGCCACTCCTCGGTGAGCGTCAGATCCATGCCGAAGTCATTGAAGCACTCCGAGCACGCGCCACCGTCCGGATCCGTGTACATGTCCGGCACCTTGATCCGCACCTTGTTCGTGGAGCCCGGCCCCCTCTTGGCCCAGAACGAAATCCCGCCGTACTTGCTGGCGTCGTACTGACCCTTGGGATCGACGAAGTTCATCCCCATGCCCACGAAGAGCACGGAGCCGGTGCCGACCGAACCATGCATGCGCGCGGCGTACTTGGTTCCGTTCGCGCCGCCGGGAGACATCTCGAAGGTGCCGCCGTGGGCGCCCGCCTCGGGCCACACCGTCGACCCCGAGTCATCGACGAAGGTGTACCAGTAGCCGCCCCGGCCTTCGTGGAGCTCCACCTGGTTGTTGTTGTCCTCCCCGTCCGAGATCACCGCCGTGGGTGCGGAGCAGGGGGTGCCTTCCGGGAGTTTCTCCGTGTCCGGAGACGTTGGGTTCACCCTGCCGCAACCCACCGTCGCGAGCACCAAGGCAGCCGTCGCCGCGACCGCCAGGCCATTCGTCTGGGAAGTGAAAGCCCTCTGAATAAAGCTCATGTTCAACCGTCTCCTGCGTGATTTCTCGTTGTGTTGCACGGACCTTGCGTCGCTCGGACCCGAGGGCCCCTCGTCGCTGCACCGACGCTCTTCGTAGAAGAGGCTTCCTGAGGGAGGCCTCCCGGGAGAGGACCGCGCTCCAGAACCTCCCCGCATGTGAAAGCTCGTCCCCGAGCCGGCTCGAGGCGGGCCTTTGTTAGCAGCATTCTCGCGCCGCTTTCAAGCGCGAGTGGAAGCGCGACCTCCGTGAAGGTCCCGCCGCAGCGCGCTGCGGCGCTCTCCACCCGCCCGAAGAGCGGTTCACTCCGCCGCCACCAGGGCATAGACCAACGCCGTATTCCAATTGATGGCGATCTCGTTGTGAATGTAATTCTCCGCCCGATCCTCCCAGGTGAGCCCCTCCGGCACGTTCGCCGCCGGATCACTGAAGAGCTCCGAGTGGGGTCCCCCGATGAGGAGCCCGGGCCAGGGGAAGCGGCCGCCGCTCGCCATGGAGGGCCGATGGTGGGGGAACTGGGGCGGGCGATACCCGACCCCCGTGAGATAGCTCCGGCCGTAGGGATTGCGCCCGAAGAGGTGGTCCAGCTGGCCGGTGATGGCGTCCAGGTACGTCGGATCGGGGTCGAGGCGGTGCGCGGCGACGAGGTTGAACGCGGTGCGGGCGATCACCCCGTTGATCCCCCAGTAGTAAATGGACCCGACCGAGCGCCCGTAACCGTGGCTCTTCCAGTTCTCCACGAGGCTCTGGGCAGTGCTCAAGGTGGTGGCCCGGATGCTCTCGACGAGATCGGGGTCGCGCCCTTCCCGCTCGGAGCGCAAGTAGGTCGCGAGGGCCAGGTTCGTCGAGTTCGACCAGTCGAAGTTCAGGAGCATGCTCATGCCGAGCTCCCTGGCCAGGAGCTCGAACTCTTCGAGGGCAGCGGGATCTCCGGTGGTCTCCCACAGCTCGGCGGCAGCCCAGGCGCGCTCGTCGTCATAGCCGGGGGCTTCATAACCGCCGGTCCGGAAATCCGACTGGTTGGGGGTGATGTCCTCTCGATTCTCGAGGAGGAAGTCGAAGGCCTGCTGCGCGGCCTCGAGGCACGTCGCCGCGAAGTCCGGATCGAAGGGTTCGTAGACGCGCGCCGCCAGCGCCAGGGTGGCGGCGAAGGTCCCCGTCGCGGCGGTGCCGGCGGGCACGAAGAACCGCGGCGCGTGGTCCGCCTCGGGCATGATGTTGCCTTCGAAATTCTTGGCGGTGACCTTGTGCGCCACGGAGCCGTCGGCGAGCTGCATCTTCAGCAGCCACTCGAGCTGGAACCGAGCCTCGTCCAGGATGTCCGGTAGCTCCCCGCCCCGCTCGGGGATCGGGAGTTCGAGATCCTTCAGTCGGTCGGGAAAATCTTCATAGGCCTGGAGCAGGAAGGCGACGGCGAAGGCCCCGTTGACGGTGTACTTCCCGTAGTCTCCCGCGTCGTGCCACCCGCCGGTGGCGTCTTTGGTGCCCTGCTCCCCGTCGATGTAGTCGAGTCCCGCTTCCTCCAGGTGGCACGCTGCGTGCTTGAAGGTGCCCTCGCCCCACTCGAGTTCGACCGCGGTTCCGCAGCGCTGGCCATGAAGAGCGAGCAAGGAGGCCACGAGGGGCTCGTGGAAGACGTCGTCGCCGATACGAAAATCCGGCGAGCGCCCGACGCCCGGGACCTCCAGCCAGTACTCCCCGGGCTCCTCCAGCTCCGAAAAATCCGCGATGCGCACGCGCTCGCCGGAGTCACGCGCCGACACCTCGGTGGTGGCCGAGCCCTCGAACACGACTCTCCCCTCCCTGGTCATCACCTGGAAGGAGGTCTCGTCCCCCACGTAGGACGCCAGCTTGGCGCGCGTGGGCAGGTAACCCACGGAGTTCAGACGGATCATGTGCGGTTGGACGCACTCCCCGTCGATGAAGATCTCGGTGCCGGGGCAACCGCGGGTCGGAGCGGCGTCGCAAGCGGGAAGAGCCGTCAACGAGGCGGCTCCGACGAGCAGGGCGCTCAGCGATCGCAGGGGGCCGAGTCCGAGGCGGAGGGGCTGGGTGGAGTGTCGCATCGTCATGCTGGGGCCGGCGCGTGCACCGGAAAGGGGTGCTCTGCTGGTTGCATGCGCTCAGGTCTCGGAACCTTCGAGAAAACGTCCCCGAAGCAGCGAAGTTCTCGCCGATCGGGTGCTCCCGGGGCTCGCGAGCAAGCTCCTTTCGCTGGACGCCGAGAACCCATCGGGGCGGCCCGGTATCGCTCGGGCGACGAACGGTCGAGCCAAGGCAGGCCGTTCGTCGTGACCAGAAGGGGCGACGAGCGCCTCGCTCCGTGAGCAGATCAGGGGGCGGAACGATCCCATCGAGCGCCCCGCAGGGGGTGCGGCCGTCAGCCGACGGGGAAACGATCGGTGTGCTACGGGCAGGTGGCTTCGGCGGCGATCGACGTCTCGATATTGAAGTTCGAGTCCACGGTGTGCCGCTCCGCAAAGAAGATGTGCAGGGGGTAGACCCCGCCCGGCGTGATGCCGATCTCATCGGCGACTTCGTCGAGGGCGACCGCCGCGGACGCGCTCGTGTGGAGCCCTCCGAGATCGATGACGAGCCAACCGTTGACGAACACCCAGACGTCATCGTCGCCGGTAAAACGGAAAGTTTCACCCCCGACGTACTCGAACTCCGCCACCGCCTCGAGCGTGAAGTGATAGTTGTGGGGGCGCCCCTCGTTCCCGAAGAGCTGACCGTCGATGGGGAAGAACGACGCGTTCTCGTAGACCCACAGTCCGCTCGTGCGCGACACGGTGAGGGGCAGCTCGATGGTCGTCGACCGGTTCACCCCGGGGACGTCCCGGTACCACTGATCGAAGTTCTCCCGCCCGCTCGTCGTCCAGCTACCCGTCCCGGTGTACACGGGTTTGCCGTCTTCCCCCAGCCGGCGGTCCACGATCCCAGGCTCCACGGAAGACGAGTTCGCACCGATCTCGAAGTCCGAGTGAGAGTCGCGGAAGTCCCGGATCGTCGCCGTCAACGTAGGGGGCAGCGGCCGCGGCGCGTCGCAGGGGCCCCATACCCCTGCCTCGCAGACCTCCCGACCTTCCCCGCAAACGGATCGACAGGCTCTCGAAGTCGAGGGTACCTCGCATTCGCCCCAGACCCCCGCCTCGCAGCGCCGGGTCCCCTCCCCGCAGGGATCCGTGCAGGACGCGGTCACGGGCGCGACGAAGCACTCGCCCCAGACACCGTCCTGGCAGAGCCGCTCCCCGTGGCCGCAGGCGTCCTCGCACACCTCGGTGACGGGTGGCACCTCGCAGCGGCCCCAGAAGCCTCCTTGGCAGAGGGCGGTGCCCTCACCGCAGACGTCCTGACAAGGCCGAACGGCGCCCTCCTGGCTGCACGGTTCCGCCGCCTCCAGGGAGGAGCGGGCACCACACCCTGGCACGACCAGGGCCATCACGGCGCCGACCACCCCGAGGATCCCGAGATTTCTGCTCGTCTTCATCGCTCCGAAACTCCGCTCTGCAACTCCGCTCCGAGGGGGCTCCGGCCGAAGGCGAAGCCAACGCTAACACATCGCGGGCACCTCCCCGCACATTCCCGCCCTGGACACCCAGGCCGGTCCTTTTCTTGAAGGGGAGTCTCCCCTACCCTGAATGCACCAGTCCCTCGGTTTTCTTCATGACGGACAGAAATCGGCTCGCGATCATCGTCGGGGGAGGCCCCGCACCCGGCATCAACAGCGTCATCGGGGCAGCCGCCATCCGCGCCAACCTCGGCGGGGTGGAAGTCCTCGGCATCCTCGACGGTTACACGCACCTCATGCGGGGCGACACCTCGCAGGTGATGCCCCTCGACATCGAGGCCGTGTCCCGCATCCACTTCCGAGGTGGATCCATCCTGCGCACCGCCCGCGCCAACCCGACGAAGCGCCCCGAGCACATCGCGGCGTGCCTCGCGGCGTTCGAGCGGCTCGGCGTCGACAAGCTGGTCAGCATCGGCGGCGACGACACGTGCTTCAGCGCTCTCACCCTCGCCCGCAGCTCCGGGGGCAAGCTGAAGGTCGTCCACGTCCCCAAGACGATCGACAACGACCTCGATCTGCCCCCCGGGATCCCGACGTTCGGCTACCAGACGGCGCGGCACATCGGCGTCGGCATCGTCAAGGACCTGCTGGTGGACGCGCGCACCACCAACCGCTGGTACTTCGTCGTCGCCATGGGGCGCAAGGCGGGGCATTTGGCCCTCGGCATCGGCAAGGCGTCGGGCGCCTCGCTGACGGTGATCCCCGAGGAGTTCGGGCGCAAGGTGGTGCCTCTCCAGGAGATGGTCGACGTCGTGGCTGGCGCCATCATCAAGCGGCGCAGCTACGGCCGCCCCGACGGAGTCGCCGTGTTGGCGGAGGGCCTCGTCGAGCACCTCGGTGAAGACGATCTCAAGACCCTCGGCGACATGGAGCTGGACGAGCACGGTCACATCCGCATCGCCGAGCTGAACTTCGGCGAGATCATGAAGAAGCAGGTCCGCAAGCGCCTGGCGGCCCTGGGCATCTCCACGACCATCGTCGACAAGGACATCGGCTACGAGCTGCGCTCCGCCGATCCCATCCCCTACGACATGGAGTACACGCGCGATCTGGGTTACTGCGCGGCGAAATTCCTGCTCGAGGGCGGCTCCGGCGCCATGGTCACGATCCAGGAGGGGAAGTTCCAGCCCCGACGCTTCGAGGACATGCTCGATCCGGAGACCGGGCGCACCCGGGTGCGCATGGTCGACGTCGACACGGAGTCCTACAAGATCGCGCGGCGCTACATGCTCCGACTCCGGCGCGACGACTTCGAGAACGCCGACGCCTTGGAGAAGCTGGCCCGCACCGCGGGGCTCAGCGTGGAGGCCTTCCGCGAGGAGTTCTCCTACCTGACGGCCAACGAAGCGCCGCCGCTCCGGTTCCAGCCCTGAGCCCCAGGAGCGCGGCATGATCATCGGCGTACCCAGGGAAATCAAAGCTCACGAGTACCGCGTCGGCATGCTGCCCGTCGGGGTCGAGGAGCTGATCAAGGGGGGGCACCGTGTGATCGTCGAGGCGGGCGCAGGGCTCGGCAGCGGCCTGCTGGACAGCGACTATACGGATGCCGGCGCCGAGGTCACGGCGGACGCGGCCGAGATCTGGGATCAGGCCCAGCTCATCGTGAAGGTGAAGGAGCCCCAGGAGCCCGAGTGGTCGCGGATCCGTGGAGATCAGCTGATCTTCACCTACTTCCACTTCGCCGCGGATCGAGCGCTCACCGAGGCCATCCAGCGCTCTGGCGCGACGGCGCTCGCCTACGAGACCCTCCAGGACGAGGAGGGGAAGCTGCGCTTGCTCACGCCCATGAGCGAGGTGGCGGGGCGCATGAGCATCCAACAGGGCGCCAAGTACCTCGAGCGTCCCCAAGGGGGGCGCGGCATCCTCCTCGGCGGTGTTCCCGGGGTCGAGGCGGCGCACATCACCATCCTGGGAGGCGGTGTCGTGGGCACCAACGCCGCCAAGGTGGCAGCGGGGTTCGGCGCGCGGGTGACGGTGCTCGACACGAGCGTCGAGCGCCTGCGTTACCTCGACGACGTGCTCCCCCCGAACGTGACGACCCTCCACAGCGACCGTCACACGATCCTGCAGGAGATCCAGCGGGCGGATCTGATCGTCGGGGCGGTGCTCCTCCAAGGCGCCCGTGCTCCCCGCCTGATCCGGCGCGAGGATCTACGGCTGATGAAGCCGGGGGCGGTGATCGTCGACGTGGCCGTGGATCAGGGTGGATGCGTGGAGACGACGCGCCCCACCACCCACGGGCAACCCACCTTCGTCGTCGACGACGTCGTGCACTACTGCGTCGCCAACATGCCGGGGGCCGTGGGGCGCACTAGCACCTATGCGCTGTGCAACGTGACCCTCCCCTACGTGATCCGCCTCGCGGACCACGGGCTCGACGGCGCCTGCCGCCTCGACCCCCAGCTCGTGACGGCCGTGAACATCCACCGCGGCCGGATCACCCACCCCGCCGTCGCCGCGACCTTCAACCTCAGCTACCGCCCCTTCGCCTGACCCCTGGGTCGGCCCCCTGATACGGGCGGGCCGCGTTCAGATCCGGCGTACCTCGCGGCGCGTAAGCGAGAAGGCGATCTTCTTCTCGTAGTACGCCGCTTCGTTGATGAAGACCGGGCACAGCCCCGGAGGGCCGTCGTAGCGCAGCGTCTCCCCGTCCAAGGTCTCGAACAGGGGCGCCCCGGGCTCCAGGGGCAGGTAATCCCGGTCCTGGAGATCCTGGTGGATGAACCCGCGGATGCGCTCTCGCTCGTCGCGGGGGAAGTCCACGCTGCGTTCGTGAATGAAGAGCTCGACCTCGTCGGCGCCGTCGAAGGCCACTCGCCCCGCGTTGTACTCCTCGACGAAATCGAGGACGCCCCCGACGGTCTGCTCCGTTTTCCAGAAGAGATCCCCCCGGACGATCCCGTTGGCGACGGGCCCCACCTCGATGGTGACGCCCCGCTCCACGACCGAGCTCGCCGAGCGCCGCGGCAAGCTCTCGTCGAGCCAGCAGTAGGCCCTCACGCCGGGCTGACGCTTCTGCATCCAGGCAGCCAGCTTGAGGTTGAAGGGGGACTGGTTCACGAAGATGAGCGACACCCCCATGTTCGCGGTGGTGTTGTGCAGATCCACCAGGACGCCGTCGGGGATCACGCGAAACGTCTCGAGCTGTCCTCGCAGGGCGAGGGCGCGCTCGTACTCGTAGTTCCGCTCCCCCCGGGTGGCGACGTCCGCGCGCTCCGACGCCACGGCGTCTCGATCGAAGCTGCGGTTCAGATCCTGATCGATGTAGCGCCGCACCTGCTGGAGCGCCTTCGGGTTCCCGAGCAGCACGTGCGTTTGGAAGCTGGGGCGCCGGACCACGTCCGCGTGGCGCCGCCAGCGCTCGAGCAGCCAGGCTCCGGTCAGCTCGTTGCCGTGGGTCCCTCCGATGATGGCCAGATGTTCGACTCTATGGTGATCCACGATGCCTTGTGAGTATGGGCCGGAGGCGACCGCGACTCTAGGGGAACGAAGGGCTGTCCCTTCCTGGCCCGTGCCTGCGGGCGCTCCCTCCTCGCTCCCAGGTGACACCTTCTCCGTTGCCGAGCGCTGGTCCCCGCCGGCGCCAGCGCGTCGTTCCCGCTGCTCCCGCTCTTCGCGGACCTGGGCCATGATCGCCGTGGGATCGTCTCCGAGCGCCGTCAGCGCGGGCTCCAGCCCCTCGAGGACCTCCTCGACGCAGGCCAGGTGCTCGTCCCGCTGCAACACCTCGAGCCGCGGCTCCGTGGGAGGACGCCCCCAGCGGGCGACGAAGGCTTCCACGCGTCGCGCCGCCTGGTTCAGGCGCTCCCGAGGCTCCCCCCCCGCGCCGGCCTCCCGCGCCAGCAGGTCGATGATCGCGTGGGCCAGGTCCGCCGTGTGACAGCACAAAAAGCTATCGACGCCAGCGAGGAGCCCCAAGCGGGCGGCCTCGACGCACCCGTAGTGATCCGCGATCGCCTTCATCTCGAGATCGTCGGAGACGACGAGCCCTGCATAGCCGAGGCGCTGTCGGAGGATGCCCTGCACGACCGCGCGGCTCATCGTCGCCGGATAGCGGGGATCCACCGCCTCGAAGACGACGTGCGCCGTCATCAGAGCGGCGAGGTTCGCGGCGACCGCCGCGCGGAAGGGCACCAGCTCCACCTCGTCGAGGCGCTCCATCTGGTGAGCCAAGCGCGGCAGGGCCACGTGCGAGTCCTGCACGGTGTCGCCGTGCCCGGGGAAATGCTTTCCACAGGACGCCACCCCCTCCGCCTCCAGCCCCTGGGCGAGCGCTATCCCCAAGCGAGCGACCACGTGAGGATCCCGGGAGAAGGATCGGTCGCCGATCACGGGGTTGTCGGGGTTCGAGTCGACGTCCAACACGGGCGCGTAATCGACGTCGATGCCGACCGCGCGCAGCTCCCTGCCGAGCAACCGCCCGATCTTCTCCGCCAAGACGACGTCCCCGCGAGCGCCCAGCGCCCGCATCGAGGGGACCCGCGTGAAGCCCCGCCGCAGACGAGCGACGACGCCGCCCTCCTGATCCACGGCGACGACGAGCGGGCGCCCCGCCGCGTGCTTGATCTCCGCGACGAGGTGCGCGACCTGCTCTGGCCCCTCGACGTTGCGGCGAAAGAGGATCACCCCCCCGACGCCGCGTCGGAGCAGGGCTTGCAGCTCTGGGCTCACCTCCTGCCCATGGAAGCCCACCGTGAGCAGGCTGGCCGCCTGGCGCTCGAGCTCGGCGCTCATGGACCACCCCCTGGCGCGCTCCGCGCCGCGCTCACGACAGCCAGCGCGTGGCTCACTTGAGCGCCGAGGTGATGTCCGCCCCCAAAGAGTCGAGGCTGTCCATCTTCTTCTTGGAATCGGCCTTCGACGGCGCGGGGGCTGAGCTCGCCTTCGGCGGTGACGACTTCTTGGCGACGGCCGCGGCGGACTCCGGAGGCGCAAAAGCCGGCTCCGCCTCGCCCTTCGCCTCTTGCGCTTCCTGCGCCTCCTGGGCCTTCGTGGCGGCGACCTCCGCTTCGGCGGCGGCGAGGGCCTTCTGGGTCTTGGCCAGGTGCTCTCTCGCCTCCTTGGCCGAGATCTGTGGCTCCCCAGTCCCCGCCTGCTCCGCCTTCAGCGCGGCGGGACGAGCCTCCGGCTCCCCTCCGCCCGAACCCACGATCACGACGGCTCCGACGATGACGGCCACCCCGCCCAGGCCCACCCAAACCAGCGGGTTCGTCTTCTTCATGGGGATGCTCGGCTCGAGATCGCCCTCGTCCGCGCGCTCCCGTCCCCGACTCGACTGGTCCTCGGCCATGCTCCTACTTTTATCGCACCCGCTGGGTGGGATCCAGCACCGGGTAGGGAGCCGTCGCCGGCGCTCCATCGAGACATGATCGATGGAGGGTCGACAGGTGATCGGTACGAGCGAGCTGCGACCGATGATGGGGGTTGGCACGTGACGGCGGGACGGGCGTCGGAGCCCCCCTACCGGGCCCGAGCCGTGGCACCGCGCCGGCGCTGGACGATCATCACTGTTGGCACTGCTGGCATGCTGGCGCTGCTGGCATGCTGGACCCGACGCACGGCTCCCGAGGCTCAGCCCTCCCCTGCGCAGCGTCATTTGCGCGGGGTCATCGGTGCCGGGTCATCCGTGCGGGGCCATCTCGTGCTGGGCCGTTCGTGCGGGGCGGCCGGTGTTGGGGTCGCGGCTCCGCACCGGTCGTCGGAGCCGCGCCACCTCTCAGTATTTCGACAACATCCGTCTCACGAATCGCACACGCTTGGCAGCGCCCTTCCACTGACAGGACTTGCCCGTCGCGTAGTTGGCGACAGCACCCTCGAGGGAGCCCTTGCAGAAGTTGCGGCCCCGAGACAGCGCCCGTGACGCCTCGATGGCCGCCTCTCGGGTCGACTCGAGATCCGTCCCGGCCAGGCTGCGCCAGCGCTCGACCGGCAGATGATAGCCGTGATGGAGCTGCCAGAGGCTGATCGCTCTCCCCCCGTCGCACTCACCGATCTCCACGCGGCACTGGCCTGCGTGCACGTGCAGCGCGAGCCGCGTCTCGAAGAACGCCTGACCGAGGAGCAAGAACCCGAGCTCCCGCGGCGTGCCATGCCAAAAGCGCTTACAGGTCTGTGATTCGCTCTTCTCTGCGTCGTCCTTCGACTCGGAGCTTGCCTGAGACGGCGAGCGCTCCCGGCTCGAGTTTTCGTTGCGACAGGTAGCGATCGCGACTGCCTCGTCGATCGCCTGAGCAATCACGTTCAGTCGCACCTCTCGATCCTCGGTGCTTTCCTGGTCACCATGCCAAGCAGGAAAGGCCATTGCGGCCGCGAGTAGAGACTCTTTCAACATCATTCGCTCCCATTCCTCCGTCGAGAACCGCTGCCGAGAAACGCCTCCGCTGCGTAGCCCGGGAGGGCCATCAGCCGAATCGCGGCTCCTGCGAGCCGGTCGTGCGCTCGCGCGGTCTCCCCGTTCCGTCCCCCTCCAACGGCCCCGCCCAAAGACGACTTCAGAGGCGAGCCGTCGGCCCATGACTCGGCGCTGCCCGCAGGGCATTTTCCGCCTCGATCACGGCGGCGGACTCCAGTCCAGGGCTGTGAGCCGCCCGCGCCCTGCTGACGGGTCGGAAGCGGTGGGCGCTCCGACCCTCGATCTCGTTGGACACACATGAATCGAACTCAGTCCTTCACCCCCCAAGCTCGGTGCTTCGTACGCTCTGCACACTCAATCATTCACCCACGACCGAACATGCTTGGCGCCGCTTTCGGGTGCCGCTCGGAAGGGGAAGTGCTCTGCGCGGGCGCAAACACAGCGCAGCTCGCGGCCCTCGTCAATACACCATGGTGTGACGCATCGCGCGGATCGGCGCAGAGTGCACTGACAGCGTACGCGAGGTGACGAAGACATCGACGTGTCGTTTTCATCTCGCCGGAATGCACACCCCTGCACAAAACGTGCAAACCGAGGATAGTGAGCGATTTTGTATGAGGAATTCCGCGCGTCTCAGATCCGCAATGCAGCGGCTGCATCCGTGAAATGGACCAGCGCGCACGTCGACGTCTCGCGTCGAAAAAATGTCGCTCCGTTCCGTTCGAAGTGCTCCCCGACCATCCCCGACACCTGAGGCGCAGGCGCCGCCCGTCAAGCTCGGCCGCTCCCGTGATAGCCAGCGGCGAGGCTTTCGCGAGCACCGGAGCGGAGCCCCCATGGAACCGAGGTGCACGAAGTCCAGCACGCTGGACGGAGTGCACGGAGGCCTACGGCCCCTCGCCTCTGGCGAGGGAGCGCCGCAGGCGCAGTGAACGTACGTGGGTACTCGAGCACCGGAGCGCAGCGCCCCTTCCCCCTGAGAATTGGGCCCCCTGAGAATTGGGCCCCGAGGATGGGGCGAAGCCAAAACCCGAGATCGGCGGGCGTCCTGGTCCGTTCAGATACCGGCGATGGCTCCACGTCACCGCGCTGGGGTCCCTCGCAGCACTGCTCGGGTCCCTCGGTGCCGCTTCGGCGTCGAGCCACCGTGCGCCCTGCCCACCGCGTCGCGCGCCCTCCCCTCGGGCGCGCCTCGGCGCACGACCTGTACGAGCGGGTCGAGATCCCCTCACCGAGGGGCCTCCTCCTGCGCCGTCACCACGGAGACCCATCGCCCCCGCGCGCGCCTCTCCTGCGTCATCGAGGCGTTTCACCCAACCCGAAGCTCCCTCCGAAGCCTTCGGGTCCTGTGCTCCCGTTCCCTCACACCGAATGGGCGCGGCAGCTCCCGCGGTCGACGGTCGACCCGAGCGGCGGCACCTGACCCCCCCGAGCCGAAGCTTTCCGCTTCGGCCACTTTTCCCGGTTGCAGACCGGCGCGGCGTGGCTATGCTCCGCTCACTCTCTGCGGGAGTAGCTCAGTTGGTAGAGCACGAGCTTCCCAAGCTCGGGGTCGTGGGTTCGAGCCCCATTTCCCGCTCCGGGCGAGACGCTGTCCAGCGTCTCGCCCCCTGAACTTGCGTCTGGTAGCGCGGTCCCCCGCGGCCCGGCTCCACATTCCGGCTCGCCAAGGTCGGCGAGGAGGACGCCGGGCATCCGCGCCCCTCCCTTCGGCCTGCGCCACGCTCCGCAGACCCCGAACCAGTTGATTTCGCGGGCCTCGGGGTGGTAGGTGGCGCGAGCCGGGGTGCCCCGGTCAGGACTGAACGAGGGAAAACACAGGGACATGAGCTCACCCACCCCGAAAGCCCAGCCGGCCCCCCGCGGCCGCCTGCCCTTTGGCTCCGTGATGATGATCGGCGCGGCATGGCTGATGTTCGCCATGGTCGCGGTCTTCTACTCCATGCTGCCCCTGATCCTCCTGCCGGGATTGCCCTTCCTGTTCCTCGGCGTGGTGAGCCTGGTCACCGCCGTGACCCAGGAAGCGGAGAAGACGCGTCGCTGAGCTTGCCATGAAGATCGCGAAAGTCTCGTCTCGTTGTGAGTGCCAGGCGCGGCTCGGAGCCGAGCTCGATGAGGATCGCAAGGTGCTCCGGGGCTGGAGCCGCGACATCCGCAACCGCACGTTGGTGTCGCCGTGCACCTTGGCGGGCACCGAAGGTGAGCGCTTCCACCTCGTCTGGCTCTGCGCCGTCTGCGGCCGCAACACCCTGCGCTCCTTCGACGCCGGAGCGCTCGTCTTCCAGGACGTCCCCGAAGCTTCCGGGCCACACCAGAGCGCCTGAGAGCTCCCCGGCGAGCGTCCGGCGAGCTCTCGACATCGACGGCCTCGGTCACCAGCGTCCGCGGCGCGGCGCCGGTACGGGTGCGCCCGCGCGCCGTCGCCACGAGGCGTCACCGCGCAACGCCGCCCCCACGCCGTCGCCCGACTCCCCCCACCTCACGGGCCCACCTCACGGGCCCATTTCACAGGCACACCTCAGAGCGACGCCTGATACAGGGCGAGCAGATCGTCCCGCGTGCACGGGCGGGGGTTCGAGGTGTGGCAAGCGTCCTCGATCGCGAGATCCGCGAGGCCCTCGAGGTCTTTCTCAGCGACGTCCACGGCGCGCAGCCCCCGGGGGAGCCCGAGCCGAGCGCGCAGCCTCTCGACCCGCGGCGCCGTGTCGTGCGCCGTCTTGCCCCCGAGCAGGACGCCCACGTCCCGGATGCGATCGGGACACACCTCCAGGTTGAACCGGAGCACCGCGGGCAGGCACAGGGCGTTGGCCAGGCCGTGATGGACGTCGTGCTGACTCCCCAGTGGATGGGCGAGCGAGTGACACGCGCCGAGCCCTTTCTGGAACGCGACGGCGCCCATCATCGCCGCCTTCATCATGGCGCCGCGGGCGTTCAAGTCGGCGCCGTCCTCCACCGCGCGCTCCAGATTCTTCGCCACCAGATCGATGCCGCTCAAGGCGACGGCGTCCGCCATGGGGTGGTCACCCTTCGACAGGTAGGCCTCGATGCAGTGGGTGAGCGCGTCGAACCCCGTCGCGGCGGTCACGTGGCGTGGCAGCCCCCGCGTCAGCTCCGGATCGAGGATCGCGACCCGGGGCATCAGCCGGGGAGAGAAGATGACCGTCTTGCGGCCGGTGGAGCGCAACGTCAACACGCCGCTGCGTCCCACCTCGCTCCCCGTCCCCGCGGTCGTCGGGATGGCGATGGAGGGCGGCACGTGCTCGGGGACCAGGCGATCGCCGCCCCGCGCGTCGTCGAGCTCCTCGAAGGGCAACCGGGTCGCCGAGCGCAACACGATGAGCTTGCCTGCGTCGAGCGCAGAGCCCCCGCCCACCGCCACGACACCGTTGGCGCCCTGCTCGGCGTAGGCGCGGGCGCCCTGCTCGACGTCACTCTCCGTCGGGTTGCCCTGCACCCCGCTGAAGATCGCCGCTCGGATGCCCGCGGCGCCCAGCGACTCCAGCACCGGCTCGCACAGGCCCGCCTGCAGCACGCCGGGATCGGTGACCACGAGTGCCCGCGTGATCCGCGCGGCGCGCGCCTCGTCGCCGACGGCGCGCACGACTCCTACCCCAAAGACGATGCGCGTCGGAAACGCCCAAATGGCCATGTGTGAGTCCTCCTCGAGCGCGGCGGCTCAGATGGTTTCGAAGTAACGACGAAGCTCCCAGTCGGTGACCGCCCGCCGGTAGCACTCCCACTCCCAGCGACGGGTCATCGTGAAATGCTCGACGAACTCGGCGCCGAACAGCTCCCGCGCAGCGCGGCTCCCCGCGAACAGCTCCGTGGCCTCGTTCAGCGTCCGCGGCAGCGTGGGCCCTCCGACGCCGGGCTCGCCCCGCACGGCCGCGGCGGGCTCGAGCTCGTGCTCGATGCCCCACAGGCCCGCGCCGAGGGTGGCGGCGATCCCGAGGTACGGGTTGACGTCCGCTGCGCCCTGGCGGTGCTCTACCCGCAAGGCGTCGGGCTCGTCGGGCCCGATGATGCGCAGCGCGCAGGTCCGGTTCTCGACGCCCCAGCACGGGACGAGCGGCGCCCAGAGCCCGGGCACGTAGCGCTTGTAGCTGTTCACCGTCGGCGACACCATCGCCGTGAGCTCCCGCATGAGCGCGAGCTGCCCACCGATGAAATGGCGCATGAGCGCGCTCATGCCGTGTTCGGCGCGCGGGTCGTGAAAGGCACTCTTGGAGCCTCGCCAGAGGCTCTGATGGATGTGCCCGCTGCAGCCCGGCAGGTTCGCGTTCCACTTGGCCATGAACGTCGCCGTCAACCCATGACGGTGAGCGATTTGTTTGACCGTCGTCTTGAACAGAGCTGCGTCGTCGGCGGCCCGGAGGGGGTCGGTGACCGCCAGGGCAGCTTCGTACACCCCAGGCCCCGTCTCCGTGTGTAGGCCCTCGACGGCGATGCCCGCGGCGGCCAAGGTGTCCTGCAGATCTGCCATCAGCTCCGCATCCTGCCCCGTGCGCAGCCAGCTGTACCCGAACATTCCCGGATCGAGGGGCTCGAGGTTCGTGAAGTTCTTGCTCACCAAGGACTCACGCGTCTCTCGAAAGACGAAGAACTCGAACTCGAGGGCGACCTTGGCTCCGAGCCCGAGAGACTCGAGGCGCGCGAGGACGTGTCGCAGCAGACTCCGCGGGCACGCCGGATGCCGCTGCCCGCTCGAATCCAGAAAATCCGCCAAGAACGCCGCCACGCCGGGCTCCCAGGGGATGCGCCGCTCCGTCGTCGGATCGATCCACGCGTGCGCGTCGGGATACCCCGTGTGCCACCCGGTGACCTGCGCGCCATCGTACAGGACGTCGCCCACGTCCCAGCCGAAGATCACGTCACAGAAGCCAAAGCCCTTCGCCAGCGCGGACTCGAGCTTCTCGAGGGAGACGTACTTTCCCCGGAGCACGCCGTCGATGTCGAAGCTCCCGATCTTGGCGCGACGGATCCCCTCGCGCCGCAGCCTCCGAACGATGTCGCTCGCCGCGCTGCGCGCGCCGGAGCTCGAGCCCGATCCGGAGGGAGCCCGCCGCGCGCGCTTCTTCGTTGCCCCTCGAGACGACTCACCTCGACCTGCTCCCCCGCCGCGCATCGACCAGCCTCCCGGGCCTCGCTCCGCGAGAGACCCCCCAAACTTCTAGGATGACACATCCCCGCGTCGCCGGGGGCAGAAACGGTCCCGGGCGCCGTCAGCCAAAGTGCTCGGGCCCTGGAGCGAGCACCGTCCTCACTCGGAGCGCCCGAGCACCGACGCGGCGGCCAGAACGACCGCCACCCCGAACAACCCCAGGCTGATCCAGAGGGCGGGGAGCGGCCCCCAGGAGAGGCTCTCTCCCCCACTCGCAGCCGCGTGGGCCTGGTTGCGGGCCGCGATGAGGACGGCGCCCACGAGCAGCACCCCCGCCCCCGTGAGGCGTCCCCAGTCGACGGTCGAACGGCGCGTCGACGCGGGGGGGCGGGATGTCGGCCGCTGCGAGGGGGCCCGCAGCGAGGGAGCTGGCTGCGAGGGGAACTGGGATCCAGAGGCCGGCGGGGGAAGGCGCGAAGGAGAGGGCCCCGGCGACGGGGCGAGGGACGGACGAGAGGACCTCTGGTTGGCTCCCGGAGGCGCCAGGGATGCGACCCTGCGGTCGTCTCCGTTTGCACCCTCGCCTCCGTCGAGGGGCTCCAAGAGCACGTTCCCCGGCCGAGCAGAGGGCGAGCCCGGGGGCAGCGTCGAGCGCCTCGGTGGCGCGCCCGTGGAGATGGCCACAGAGGCATCCGGGGAAGCTCCCAGCGCCGAGGGGCGTCCGTGGGACGCGAGCTCGCCTGGGGAGGGCCCGGGCGCATGGAGCGGCGGGCGGAACGAAGGGTGGACCGACGTCCGCGGCGGCGGAGGGGCGGAGGGATGAATCGACGGGTGGGAGGACGCGCGCGGCGGAGCGGACGGACTCGGGCGCCGATCGGGCCGCGGCGCCGGGGGCGCGGTCGACTCCAGGAGAGACTCCAGGGGCAGGTCGTCGAGCTCTCCCGGGGCCGAACCGACGGCGGCAACCCCGGAACGCTTCAAGTCGCCGGGCAGCGGCGGCGCCCCGGGGATATCCAGCGGGGGCACGACGGGCATGTTCCCGGAGGACGGCGCCGCGCCGAGAACCGGGGGCAACTCCGAGCGGGAGGGCGGCTCGAACTCGAGGGCGTCGAGGGCGGGCGGAGGTTGCCACCGGCGCCTCCGGGAGCCGAGGGGGGCCCGCGGTGGGGGCGGAGGCTGGCTCTCCCGGAGGGCATCCCAATCCACCGCCAGGTTCGAGGGGCCTGGGGGCGGGAGCCCCGTGAGCCGCGGCGCGGCGCCGACGGTCTCGTCCGCGCGTCCTTCCACACCGTACCCGTCCACGCCGCGTCCTTCGTGTTTTTCGGCGCGGGGATCCTCGCGGCGCGACCACCTCGGGTTTCCATTCGAATCGAGGTCCAGCGCCTCGAGGAGCTGGTCCCAGAAGCTCCGGACCGTGACGAAGCGCGTCCTCGGATCGAGCGCCAGGGCTCGCTCGAAGATCGCCTCCACGTCGTCGGAGACGCGCACGCCGCGCGTCCGCGGGGTCGGCCGCTGCGCGGGGTCGAGGATGGCCCGGCGCAACGCAGGGGGCTCCCCGTCGAAGACGCGCCCCCCGCGGATCGCCTCCACCAGAGTGAGCGCCAGACCCCACACGTCCGTCCACGTGCCCGTCGCCCCATACCTGTCCGGCGCCCACTGCTCGGGGGCCGCATAGGCGGGAGAGACGCCGCCGGCGAGAGCCTCGCCCCCAACGGGGGCCCTGCGAGCGCTTCCCATCGAGCCGCGGACGCCGAGGCCGAGGATCTTGACGACCTGCTCCCCCCCGATGAAGGCGACGAAGAGCTTCTTTGGCTCGAGCCCGCGATGAATCAGCGGCGATGTGCCCGGTGGCACGGAGAGCGCGTGGGCTTGCTCCAGGGCTCGAGCCACCGGCGTGAGCATCCGCACCAGCTTGCGCAGGCCGATCGGCGGGCGTCCCTGAGCGACCCGCTGGGCGACGATGACGTCGAGGGTCCACCCCTCGAGCCACTCGAGCACGATGAGGGGGACGAGCTGTGCTCCGCCTAATCCAGGGCCTGATCCAGGGCCTGATCCAGGGCCCGATCCAGCGCCTGATCCAGCGCTCCGGCCTCCACTGGATCCACCGCTCTGTCCACCGCTCTGGACGACGTCGACGTGCAGCGGACGCGCGATGGCGGGGCTCACGGCGGCGAGGCGAAACGACGGCTCCGTCTCCCTGCGGAGCTGCTCCAAGAGGCGCGCACCGTCGACCGAGGGCTCCGCGGGGACCTTCAGGCACTTGAGGGCCACCCGCACCCGGAAGCCGCGGTGCTCCGCCCGATACACGACGCTGAAGGCGCTCTCGGCGATCACCTCCTCGACCAGGTAGGTGCCGGCGACGACTTTACCCAGGATGCCGAAGCGATCTTCCACCATGCGCGACCCATCCAAGTCGACGACACCGCGCGGCTCCGTCGAGCTTGCTCCACGGGACGCTATCGCCGCCGCCGCCTCGGGGCTAGAAGAAGCGGTCGGGAGAATCGGCGACTCAATGCTCTGGGGCCTGCTCAGCGTCATCCGCGGCGCGGCGTATCTCGTCCGCACCCCCGCCACCTGGCCCCGCGCCGCGGTGCCCGTCCTGGTGTTCTTCGTCCTGTTCGTGGGCGGCCTCGCCCTGTCGATCGGTCTGCTCCGGCCGGGGGTGCTGGCCTGGCTCGGCGCCAGTACGGACGCCCCCCTCTCCGACTGGCGGACCCTCGGCAGCGAGGCGCTCGCCTGGCTCGCCACCCTGGCTGCCGGAGCCCTCGGCGCGATCGTCGCGCTCCTGCTCGCCCCGCCCCTCTCCGCGCCCGCCCTCGAGGGCATCGTCGCCCTGCGGGAGCGCAGCCTGAACGTGCCCGAGCGCGGCCCCAGCAGCTTCTGGCAGGAGCTCCTCTGCGGCCTGCGGGCACAGCTCTTCGGCGGGCTGGTCCTCGGCCCCCTCCTGCTTCTGACTTGGCTCGGAGGACTCGTCGTCCCCGCCGCAGCGCCGGTGCTCGTCCCCCTGTCGTTACTCGGCACCGCCTTCGGCGTCGCGTGGGGGCTGCTGGACTATCCCTTGACCCTCCGCGGAGTCGGCGCTCGGGAGCGCCTTCTGTTCCTGCGGCGGCACGCGCGCGTGTGCCTCGGGTTCGGGGCAGGCTTCGCGCTCGTGTTCTGGGTGCCCTGTCTGTCTCTGCTCTTGCTCCCGGTGGGTGTGATCGGCGCGACGGAGGTCGTCTGGCACCTCGCCGCCCTGGACCCGGAGGCCCCCCCAAACCTCCGGGGGAACTCCACGGCGAGCTCCGCGGGGAGCGACGACGCCTCGACGAACCGCGCGGAGATGAGCTGAGGCGGACCTGAAGGGGGACGTGACGAGTCCGGGATCCTGCTACGCTGAACTCGTGCTGCGCTGGCTTCCGCTCGGAATCGTGCTCCTCGTCCTGACGGAGCTGTACCTGCTGCTCGCGCTGGGGCGACTCATCGGCCTCGGCCCGACGGTGGCGCTCACGGTGCTCACGGCCCTGCTCGGCGCCGCCATGGCGCGCTGGGAGGGGCTGCGCGTGTGGAGAGAGTGGATGCTCACACTCCAGCAGGGGCGCCCCCCTGCCAGGGGGCTCTTCGAGGGGGTGCTGGTGCTGGTCGGCGGGGCGCTGCTCATCCTCCCCGGGGTGCTGACGGACTTCGCGGGGCTGCTCTTGCTGTTCCCCCTCACCCGCCGAGCCATCGCTCGTCCCTTGGAGCGCGTCGTCTCGGGGCAGGTCATCCACACGAGCGTGCGCTTCATCGGGACGCCGCCCCCGGGTGCCCCGTCGATGCAGCGGCGGCACGGCCCCCACGACGTCGTGGACACGACGGGCGAGACCCTGCACGACCACAAAGGCGAGCTCCCCGGCCGCTGACGGGATCCCGATTCGAGCGACGTCCTCGCTCCGGCAACCAGCGGCCCGTTCTGGGTGGACAACCGTCCATGGTCACCGCACAGAGCACGCACTTGGGCTGGACCGTCGCTTCCCTCCTGTTCGCTGCGGTCGCCTGCAGCGACGAGCAGACAGACGATCCGATCGGCGGCGGAGGGGGCGGCGGGGGTGACGTCGAGGCCTCCGGGGGCAGCGGGGGCGATCTTCCTGGCTCGACCGGGGGCAGCGGAGCACAGGGGACGGGGGGTAGCTCCGTCGTCTGGCCTTCGAACCCGGAGAACTCCCCGGAGATCGAGCTGTGGTACGGCGACGAGCAGATCATCGGCGGTCCAGAGCAGCCTGCTCCTCAGCGCTGGGTGAACGTGCTCGGTCGCATCACCGAGCCGACCGCGAGCAGCGCGACCTACCGGGTCAACGACGGTCCGGCGCGGTCGTTTCCCTTCGGGCCGAGCACCACACGCCTCCTCGGCCCCGGGGACTTCAACCTGGAGGTGGAACGTGCCGCCCTCCTGCCGCCCCCCGACTTCAACAGCGTCGACATCCTGGTCGAGACGGGGAGCGACGAACCGTTGTTCCGTCGTGTCTACCTGCAGGTGTACCCCCCGGTCACCGTGGCGCCCGACCTGTACGTGGACTTCTCGGCTCTCCCGGACGTCGCCGCCCTCAACCAAGTGGCGGCGGTGGTCGACGGCCTCTGGGAGCTCACCGACGACGGCGTCCGGACCACGGAGCTGGGCTACGATCGCCTCATCGCCCTCGGCTCCCAGGACTGGTCGAGCGACTACGAGGTCCTCGCGGAGTTCACCCTCCACTACTGGCGCAACTGGGGAGCGGTGGGAGTCGCCGTCGGGTGGCAAGGGCACACGGGCGCGCAGGATCCGCGGGAAGACTGGCCCCTGGAGGCGTTGGGCTGGGTGCGCAAGGTCGTGCCCCAACCGGAGCTCCAGATCATGGCCTACAGCGGGGGCGTCCTCGATCGCCGCGCCTTCGAGCTCGTCGAGGGCAACACCTACCTTCTGCGCACCAGGACCGAGCGGGGCGCGGGGAACGCGCGCTCGGCCTCGCTCCGGATCTGGCCAGCAGGCGCGGACGAACCCGCAGACTGGCTCCTCGAGACCGCGGCCCCCCTCCACGATGGCTCCGTGCTCCTCGTCGCGCACCACGCGGACGTGACCTGGCACAACGTGACCGTCACGCCCCTGTGAGCTCCGGGCTCCACACCGGTCGGATGCTCCCTGTGGTGTCCTCTCTGGTGCCCTCGCCCCTCGGGGCCGTCGCAGGTACGGAGCGGCTCGAGCAAGCACGCCGGCCGCTCGCGAAGCGGTTCTCGGCGATCCTCCGCTCGCGACGAACGCCTGCGGACGAAGCTCTGGGGGCGCGGGGGGCCGCAGAAGCCGGGCGCGCGCGTTTTGGCGGGGGTCTCGAAATCGATCCGAGAACCTTTTGCCGCGCCGTGCGTCGAACGGTGCATGCGCTGGCTATCGTGGATGGGTTTCGCCGGGGTGTGCCTCGGTGTGGGATGCAACTCGGGGTGCTCGGGGAGCTCCCCCCCTCTCGGCGGCTCGCTGCCTCCAGGCGTCGTGGCGGCGACGGGAGCCGACGCCGGTAGTCGTCCCCCGGGAGCCGACGTCGCCCAGGTCACGGAGGCTCTCTCCCACGCCCCGCATCGGTTCGTCGCGCGCACGCCGGCGCCCCGTCACCGCCCCCCGCCACCCCCGCCGCCCCACGTCCACACGCTGCCCGCGTTCGTGGACGGCTCGGCGCGCTGCCTCCCCGTCGCCGTCAGCCCTTCCCCTCGCCCGCGGCCGCTCCCACCGCCCCGTTGGCCCGCGGGGAGCCAGGACGCCGCGGCCCCGAAACCCAGCAAGGGCGCTTCTCGATCGGGGCTCGGAGCGTCTGGCGCTCCCCGTCCCTCGACGCCGCGGGAGGCGGCAGGGAGCGTCCATGAGGAGAGCTCCCTTCAGGCTCGGAAAGAGCGCGCGGAGGGCAAACCCACGGCAAACGTGCCCCCAGCTCCAGCGGCTGGTTACGGCGACGCGTCCCGCGCGCCCCTGCTCCCTCCGGACGCGCCGGATGCGTCGCCGCTCAGCGTGCCCTCCGCCGAGTGGGGAGCGTCCATCTATCTGTCCAATGATGACTCGATGAGCCTGTCGTCGGCGCAGCGGGTGATCTGGGCCATCGACCACTACCAGCCCATCCCCCGCGCTCACGTCCGCCCCCACGAGCTGCTCAACTATTTCTCGTTCGAGACCGCGGAGGTCCCGACGGATCGCGACTTCTCCGTCGTCGCCAACATCGAGCCCCGCGGGGACGAGAGCGGTCTGTATTCCCTGGCCTTGGCCATCCAGGGGCGGCCGCTGACCACCGACACGCGCCGCAACGCCAACCTCGCCTTCGTGATCGATCGCTCCGGTTCGATGGCCGCGGAGGGGCGCATGGAGTACGTCAAGCGCGGCTTGCTCCGCTCGCTCGCCGAGCTCAAGCACGGTGACATCGTCCACCTGGTGCTCTTCGACGGCGCGGCGTGCACGGCCGCCAAGAACTTCGTCGTCGGGCGCGACTCCCACCAGCGCCTCGCGGACATCATCCGCCGCATCGAGCCGCGGGGCTCCACGAACCTGAACGACGGCCTCTCCCAGGGCTACGCGGCGGCCGACGCAGCCTACCAGCCCACCTACACGAACCGCGTCGTGCTCGCCACGGACGCCTTGACGAACACCGGCGTCACCGATCAGGGGCTGATCTCCATCGTCGCGAAGCACTTCGACGCCCGGCGCATCCGTCTGAGCGGCGTGGGGGTCGGCAGCGAGTTCAACGACGCGCTCCTCGACGAGCTGACGGAGCGCGGCAAGGGGGCCTACGTCTTCCTCGGCAGCGACGCGGAGGTCGACGCCGTGTTCGGCAGCCGCTTCGTGTCCCTCATCGAGACCACCGCCAACGACGTCCATTTCCGCCTGCACCTGCCGCCCTCCCTCGCCATGAGCGTCTTCTACGGAGAAGAGGCCTCCACGGAGAAGGCGCGGGTGCAAGCGATCCACTATTTCGCCAACACCGCGCAGCTCTTCCTGAGCGATCTGAAGACCCGTCACGGCGCCCTCTCGACTCAGGACGACATCATGCTCACCATCGAGTACGAGGATCCCGAGAGCCTGGAGAAGCGCGCCGAGGAGTACGCCTTCAACCTCGGCTCGATCCTGGGAGAGTCGAGGAACGTGCGCAAAGCACGGCTCGTGGATCGCTTCATCCGTTCGGTGCAGGCCCTCGCCGACCGCCCCCTGCCGCCGCGCTACGCCTATCGACCCGCGTCCTGGTACGACGACGGAGCGTGGGGGACGTGTGAGTCCGTGCGCGGCGAGCTCGCGACGCTCGCCCACGGACTCTCTCAGGACCCGGAGGTGCTCCGCGTCCAGGGCCTCTGGGACAAGTTCTGCGGCCGCTACGTCACGCCCGTCGAGCCTCCCCCCACGCGTCCCTCGCCTCCGGTCCGTCCCGTCCCCCGCCCTGTGCCGCCGCCCTTCACTCCCACCCCGGACGTCCCGCCGCCACCCCATCAGCGGAACAACGACTACGCGCCGCCGCCCGCGGGCTGGCCCAGCGCCCAACGATGAGGGGACGTGGGCTCCTGGGGCGCAGCTCCGTCCACAGCCGTCGCTCCGGAGGCTGGAAGCGGTCCCCCTCGCCCCTCGCGGTGGGCCGCGCCCTCCTACGGCCCGGCGTCGCGAGGGGGGCCTCGCGCGGCGCCCTCTTCAGCGAACGATCGGCCCGGGCACGAAGCAGGAGATGTTCGTCTCGATCTTGAAGTTCGACTCGGACGTGTGTCGCTCGGCGTGGAAGATGTCCATGCTGTAGGTATTCCCCGGCACGATGCCGAGCTCGCCGGCGACGGCGTCGAAGTCGATCTCTCCGGTCTTGGGCAGGTGCATGCTGCCGAGATCGAGGGCGAGCTTGCCGTTCACGAAGATCCACATGTCGTCGTCGCCCGTGAAGCTGAAGACCTGCCCCTTGACGTACCCGAACTGCAGGTGGACTTCGGTGGTGAAGAGGTAGTTCTTCGAGTTGTTCGCCGGGCTCACCCCGAACCCCTCGTCGGGACCGAGGGGGAAAAACTCGCTGCTCTCGTAGACGAACTTACCGGGCTCCGTCGGGCTCTCCGTGAGCTCGAGCTCCTTCACGAAGGTCTGGTTCACGCCCTCCACGTCCCGGTACCACTGGTCGAAGGTCTCGGCGCTGGTGATGACGGGGATGTCGGGGGACCAGTACGGATCGCACTCTCGCGGCGTCGGGGGATCCTCGTTGATCCCCCACGGGCAGCCCACCGAGTCTCGAAAGACCGGCTTCGAATCGGGTCCGAGGGTCGCCTCGACGAGCTGGAGGCGGACCTCGTCCCCGGAGAACTGCATCTCGAAATCCGGATGAGCCTCCGTGAAGTCTCGGTACACGACAGGGAGCACGGTGCCGCAGTCCTCGTTTTGGGGCTCGTCCTCGTCCGGAACGGGGATCAAACCGCCGCCGCTGCCCTCGGCGGGCCCCGCACCAGAGCCGCTGCCACCCGCGCCGTTGCCACCGTTCGACCCCAGGGGGCCCTCCCCGCGGCCGCTGGGCTCGCCAGAGCAGCCCGCCAGGAGAAGTGCCAGAGCAAATGTAGGAGTGAGTAGGGAGCGCAAAGCCAAGATCGTCCTCCGTAGGGTCAACGGGCTGGCTGATTCTCGCATAGCCCCGCGCCGCCGACCACCAACCCCGGCCACCCCACCGAGAACGGTCATGCCTCGCCTGGCACGTGAAGCGTTTTGCATTACACTTCCGCCGCCATGGGAGAACAGCGCCGTGAACGCACCCTCAACGTCCGCATCACCGAGGTCGAAGCCGCGATGCTGCGCGCCCTCGCCGCCCACGCCGGCTTGAGTCAGTCGGACATGGTGCGCCAGTACATCCGCCGCGCCTTCGCGGAGCTCCCCCAAGCGTCGAAGCCCCCGCGCAAATGAACGCCCCCATCGAGGGCGGCGCTCCGAAAGGCGAGGTCCCTCACCGTATCCCCGAGCTCGCTCCGAGCGCGCCAGACCCCACGCAGCCAGCTGAGTGGCGTCTCTCGATGCCAGTCGGGAGCTCCGCCCCGCTCCACTTCGATTGCGACTGCGGCTGTGTTCCTGGTGGGCCGACAGGGACTCGAACCCTGGACCTATGGATTAAAAATCCACTGCTCTACCGACTGAGCTATCAGCCCTTGGGGGCGCTGTGTAGCGGAAAGCCGCCGCGCGCGCCACTCCTCACGGTGCCCCGCGAGGCCGAAGTCGCGACAGGGCCGGACCGACCTCCCGCTGGAGGGTCGCCTCCCCTTCCTTGCCAAGGAAAGCCCCGATGCTGAAGAGCGCGAAGCTCGCGTAGTCGAAGAGGAGCTGGCGGACGGTCACCTCCGGATCTTCCCCCGGGGCCACCAGGGGCACGTTCGCGGCGACGCGGCTGGGGTTCAGGCGCCCCTGTTCGTCCGGCCCTGCGCCGCGGAACAGGAGATCGTAGACGACGCCCGCGCCTACGGCGAAGGAGCTCAGGCTGGCGCGCAGCTCCTCCGCTTGCCCGGCCTGCCGCGCGGCCCGGAAGACCGCCACGAGGACCTCGTTCGCCGCCTCCACCACGGCGGTGATGCCCCCCGTGAGGCGCGGCGGGAGGATCACCACCTGCTTGGCCTGGGCGAGACCATAGATTTTCTTGGTGGTCTCGAACTCACCGAGCCCCGTCGCCCGACCGATCACCTCGACGCTGTTCCGCCCGTCGATGTGCGCCCAGACGTCCTGGTACTCGGCGGCCACCTCCTCGATGCCCTCCACGCGTTGGGGCACGTGGTCCCGCGACGGGATCTTCTCCTGGAAGTAACGCACCTCGTCCATGCGCGTGACACCATCCATGAGGAGCGCGTTCACGCTCACCATCTGCCGCGTCGGCATGCGGGTGTCGTCCAGGCCGTCGAGGAAGAAGAACGTGCCGTCGGACACGGTCATCGCGCCGAAGACGACCTCCTCGATCTGGCGCCGGATGGCGTGGTAAACTTGTTCTTTCTGCAGGAACCCTCGCTCGACGGCGGTCTCTCCGAAGCGCTTCCCTTGAGCCGTGCTCTGCTCCACCTCGCGCAGCTGCTCCTCCGAGAGCAGGCCGTAGTGGAACATCACCTGACCGAGGCGTTCGGAGGGGACGTTCGTCTGCACGCCGATCACTTGCGCCTGGTCCAGGAAGATCCGCCTGCAGTGATCGCCCTCGTGCACGCTCAGGACCCCGCGCCAGCCGGTCTGACCCACGAGCGCGAGCACGTCGCACACCGTGCCCGGCGCCGTCAGCTCGCCGGCGAGCCGCACGATGGCTCCATCCCCCTCGTCGACCCGCCCGTCCTCCCCCGTGTAGCGCATGAACACGACGTGGTCGGGCGCCGGCAGGAGGCGGTACGTACCGCGGTGAGGACGCATGCGCTGGCTCGCCACCGTCCCGATCGGATGCGCCACCCCCTGGGCGTCGATGCGGATGAGCTCGTCGCGTGCGTCTCTCATGACCACCATGACTCTAATGCACACCGCCGCTCCAGGGAAAACCTCCAGCGCCTCCCTCGAGCTTTCCCTCGACGTCCCCCGGAGCCTCCCGGCGTCCGCCCCATCCGCCCGAAACGTGCGGCACGGGACATGCCCGACGCGGGCCCCGACCCACGAAAGTCCACCGCGGAGAGCCGGACGCGAGCACCGTCCCCCAACGTGAGCCCTCCAGGAGGCTCCGCCGCGACGACCGCGAGCACCCACGAGTCCTCCTCGGTGGCGGACAGTCGGCGCCCTGCGCGCCCCTCCAGCGCCCTTCAGCGCAGCTCAGCGACGGTGTCGCCAAACATCCGCTCGAGGCCCGCCAGCACGACGTCGCTGGGGGTCACCCGCAACTGGGTGAGCTCCAGGGTGGCTTCGGCCCCGTCGGGGAGGGAGACGATCAGGTCCACGGGGCACTCCCCGGGGCACCGCGCGAGCAGCGACCGCAGGGCCTCGAGCTGGCTCCGTCCCAGGCGATCGGAGTGCAGCCGGATGGCCATCGAGCGGGTCGCCGCCATGACGGCGTCCGCCAGCGGCTCCACCGAGTCCACGAGCAGCGTCGGCTCCTTCTCCTCGTCGGGCTCGTCGCTGATGGGGAAGCTCACCTTGCCGGAGACGAGCACGGGCTCTCCGCTCGTGAGGAGGTGTGAGTACGTGTCGATGCGATCACCGCGCAGCTTGGCCTTCACGCGGCCGAAGGCGTCCTCCACCTCGAAGAAGGCGGCCTTGCCCCCCGCGCCTCCCTTGAAGAGGCGCTCCTGGTAGTTCTCGACCATCCCGGTGACGCTCTGCACGCTCCAGGCCTCCGCCTCCCGCAGCTTGATCGAGCTGACCGCTCCGAGGCGGGTCATCTTGGTCCCATACCGGAAGAGCGGGTGCCCGGAGACGTAACAGCCGAGGGCCGCCTTCTCCCGCCGCAGCATCTCCAAGCGATCCCAGGCCTCGACCTGGGGGTAGTCGTCGTTGATGCTCCCGCCGGCGTCGCCGCCGTTCGAGCTCCCCGCCGCCTGCTCGAACAATCCGAACAGGGTCGCCTGGCCTCGCTCCCGATCGCGGGTGGCGCTGCGGCTGCGTTCGAGGGCCCGATCCACTGCCTCGAAGGCCCGGGAGCGAGGGATCCCCATGGGGTCGAGCACCGAGTCGAAGGCGCCGCACTGGACCAGGGATTCCAGCACCCCCTTATTCAGGCGCCGGGCGTCGACCCGCGACGCGAAGTCGAACAGATCTCGGAATGGGCCTCCCGACGCGCGGATCTCGAACATGCTGGCGAGGGCCGCCTCGCCCACCCCGCGCACGGCGCCGAGCCCGAACCGGATCTGAGGGCCGTACTTGTCCCGCAGCTTTCCCGGGCCTCGGGCGCTGCCGGAGCCGTCGGGGTAACGATACACCACCGTGAAGTCGGTCTCGCTGGCGTTGATGTCCGGCGGCAGCACGCTGACGCCCCAAGCGCGCGCTTCGGCGATGGTCCGCACCACCTTGTCGATCTTGTCCTTGTCCGTCGTGAGCGCGGCGGCGAAGAACTCCGTCGGGTAGTGCGCCTTCAGGTAGGCGGTCTGGTAGGTGACCAGGGCGTAGGCCGCCGAGTGGCTCTTGTTGAAGCCGTAGGACGCGAAGCCCTCGATCTCGTTGAAGATCGCCTCGGCCTGAGCAGGATCGACGCCCTTCTTCGCGGCTCCGTCCACGAAGAGCTGCTTCTGCTTGGCCATCTCCTCGGCCTTCTTCTTGCCCATCGCGCGGCGCAGCAGATCGGCGCCGCCGAGGGAGTACCCCGCGAGGCGCTGCGCGATCTGCATGACCTGCTCCTGGTAGACGGGGACGCCATAGGTCGGCGCGAGCACCTCGTCGACGAGGTCGTGGAGCTTGCGGATGGGTTTGCGGCCGTGCTTGACGCCGATGAAGTCGTCGATCATGCCCGTGCCGAGGGGGCCCGGGCGATAGAGCGCCACGGCGGCGACGATGTCCTCGAAGCAGTCCGGCTTGAGGCTCCGGAGCAGCTGCTGCATCCCGCTCGACTCGAGCTGGAACACGCCGGTGGTGTCACCACTCGAGATGAGCTGATAGGTGGCTCGATCGTCGAGGGGTAAGGTGCGCACGTCCAGGGGGCGCCCCTTGCGATCGGGGCGGGCGTTCACGAGCCGCTGCGCCACGTCGATGACCGTGAGCGTCTTGAGGCCCAAGAAGTCGAACTTGACGAGGCCCGCCTCCTCGACGTCGTTCTTGTCGTACTGCGTGACGATCGCCGAGTCGCTCAGGAACGTCGGCACATGATCGTCGAGCGGCCCTTCGCTGATCACGACGCCCGCCGCGTGCATCCCGGCGTGCCGCGTGAGCCCCTCGAGGCGCTGGCTCTGCTCCACCAGCTCCGCGATCCGCGGATCCGTGTCGACCAGGTTCTTGAGCTTCGGCTCCATCTCCAGGGCCTGGGCGATGGTCGCCGTCTTGCCCTGGCCCAGATCCGGCACGAGGCTCGCGATGCGCTGCGCCTCCGGAGCCGCGATGCCCATGGCCCGCGCGACGTCCTTGATCACGCTGCGCGCTTTCAGGTTCTGAAAAGTCGCGATCTGCCCGACGCTCTCTTTGCCGTACTTTTCCGCGACGTAGTCGATCACCCGGTCCCGCCGCGACATGCAGAAGTCGATGTCGAAGTCGGGCATGCTCACGCGCTCCGGGTTGAGGAAGCGCTCGAACAGCAGGTTGTAGGGGATCGGGTCGATCTCCGTGATCTCCATGCTGTAGGCGACCAGCGACCCGGCACCGGAGCCTCGCCCCGGGCCGACGGGGATCCCCATCGACTTCGCCTCACGGATGAAGTCCCAGACGATGAGGAAGTAGCCGGCGTACTGCATGCGCAGGATGACGTCGATCTCCCGGCTCAGGCGATCACGGTACTCCTGCTCGTCGAAGGCCTGCCCCAAGGCGCGCATCTGCTCGAAGCGCAGCTCGAGGCCCTGCTCCGCCACGTGGCGAAAATAGCTCTCCGGAGTGTGATCCTCCGGGACGGGGAACCGCGGCAACATCGGCGTGCCGAGGCTGAGCTCCAGCCCCGAGCACATCTCCGCCACGCGCAGGGTGTTCTTCAGGGCCTCCGGGTACTCTCCGAAGCTCGCCGCCATCTCCGCGGGGCTCTTCAGGTACATCTCGGAGGAGCCGTGGTGGGTCGGCAGCGCCTCCTGATAGGTCCGCCCCAGGCGCACGCACTCCAGATAGAGCTGCGCCGCGGCGTCCTCCTTGGCCATGAAGTGCACGTCGTTGGTGGCGACGATCGGCAGATCGAGCCGTCGCGCCGCCGCCGCGAGGATGCCGTTGACCACGGGCTGCTCGGCGAAGCCGTGGTTCTGGAGCTCGACGAACAGATGCCCGGGAGCGAAGCGATCGCGCAGCTCCGCGAGCACCGCCTCGCCCTGTTCCTCCCCCAGCTCCATCACCCGCTGGGCCGCCACCCCGCCGAGACACCCGGTGAGGCAGATCAGCCCCTCCGTCGCCCCCTCGAGGTCCGCGAGGCCGATGCTGGGCCCGGCGTCGCTGACCGGCCGACACTGGCCTCGCGACACCAGCTTGACCAGGTTCTTGTATCCCCGCTCCGTGGCGGCGAGCAGCACCAGGTGGTCGAGGTGGCCGCCGCCGTCCCGAGCCACGTTGAGCTCCGCGCCCAAAATCGCCTGGAGCCCGGCGCTGCGGCACTCCTTGTAGTGCCGGATCGCGCCGAACATGTTGTGGTGGTCCGTCATGGCCACCGCAGACATCCCGAGCGCCTTGGCTCGGGCCGCGAGCTGCCCCACCTTCACCGAACTCGACAGGAACGAGTACTGGGTGTGGACGTGCAAATGGACGAACTCGACCGCCACGGGACGATTCGAGTACCCCCCAGCGGCCAGGTTGGCAACGGAAACCACCGACCGCGCGCCTGGTGTGGTATGGGCACGCCCATGACGCGCACCTCGAGGAGAGCAAGCTGGCGCCCGCTCGTGGCGCTCGCCGCCCTGGCGACCATCGCCGCCGCCTGCGACCGCAGCGAGGAGGGGCTGCGGGAGTGGAGCCCCCAGGATCACGACCACCAGACGACCCCCAGCGCCGGCCAGGTGGACGCGAGCCAACAGCGCCCCGCCCTCGAAGAACACGGAATTTCGGACGTGATCCTCGCCAGCTGGAAGCAAAACTGCGTCACCTGCCACGGCCCGGTGGGGCGCGGCGATGGTCCTCAGGGCCCCATGGTTCGCCCGCCGGACTTCACCAACCCCGTGTGGCAGAAGAACGCCATGGACGACCACATGCGTCGCACCATCACGAAGGGGCGTGGAGCGATGCCGGGCTTCGCTCATCTCCCGGAGGAGACCGTCGACGGGTTGATCCGCTTGATTCGCTTGCTGAACCGCGATCGCCCTGCGCCCGCCGCGGCAGCGCCCGCCGCGGCAGCGCCCGCCGCCGCACCGCCGACCACGGCGACGCCACCCGCCGCGACGTCCCCCGCGACGCCCCCTCCAGCGGCCGCGCCCAACCCGGCCTCCCCCGCCTCGACGCCCGCTGCCCCGGCAACCGCTGCTCCGGCAGCCCCCGAGCAGCCGTGAACCCGCCCGAGTCCGACGCCGAGCGCCCCGAACCAGCGCCCTCCCGCGCCTCTGAAGAGCCCGCCGTGGCGGAGCTTTCTCCCCCCAGCGGCTGGGCTTTCTGGCGCCTGCGCTTGGCGCGCGCCCTCGTCGTCGGTGGGCTCGCCGTGGCGGTGCTGCGCCTCGCCCCGGCGCTCCCGCGGGAGCAACACGTGATCGTCGAGGCGCCTCCGGGGACGAACATCACCGCCCTCAACCTGAGCTGGCGGAGCCAGGAGGACGACCGCGTCGTCGGCGGGGTCGAGCTCAAACCCCATGGCGAGACCCGCCGAGTCTCCCACCTCCTCAAGGTCCCGAACGGCGACTACACGCTCGCCGTCAGCGCCCACGTCGTGCGTCCCGATGCAGCGCCGACTCTGCCCGCGCCGGAAGCGGCCGCGACCAGTCGTCCCCCAGAGCTCCTCTTGCTCGAGCGCACGGTCTCCCTCGACGGGGACACCACACGACTCACACTCACCGACCGCTGACTATCGGCACACACATCGCCCCCCACACCCATGGGGCGAAATGGCGTCCAGGCGGCGCGCCCCGCCCCGCTCGGGCCGCCCGGGACGGGTCGTTCCCACCTTGACGGCTTGGGCGTCTCGGTGTCGAGTGGTCAGGATGAGTCTTCCAGCCCTGGATGAGACGCGCGCCCTGCACCAGGAAGGAACGATGGCCGAAGACCTCGTGCTGGCGGTGCTCACGGGACAGGCGCGTGGCACCCGCAAGAGGCTCGGCGCCGGGCTGCGCATCGGCACCGCCCCGGACAACGATCTCGTCCTCCCCGACGACACCGTGAGCCGCCACCACTGCGAGCTGGTGCGCCAGACGGACGGCGTGCTGGTGCGGGATCTCGGCTCTACGAACCACACGCGGATCGGACAGGCCGTGGTGCGCGAGGTGCTCGTGGAGGTGGGGACCACCCTGAGCATCGGCGGGGTGGACGTCGTCCTGCGCGCGGAGCCGAACGGCGTCGCGGTGCCCCCCAGCAGCTCGCCGCGCTTCGGACACGCGCTCGGCCCCAGCTTGGCGATGCGGACCATCTTCGGGGTGCTCGAGCGGATCGCCCCCACCGACGCCAGCGTGCTCCTCGAGGGTGAGACCGGCACGGGCAAGGACGTGCTGGCCCGCTCCGTGCACGACCGGAGCTCGCGGCGTGAGGAGCCGTTCGTCGTCGTGGATTGTGGGGCCGTCAGTTACAATTTGATCGAGAGTGAGCTGTTCGGTCACGAGCGCGGCGCCTTCACGGGAGCCTTCGCCGCCCGCCAGGGGGCCTTCGAGCTCGCCGGGCGCGGCACGCTGTTCCTCGACGAGATCGGCGAACTCCCCCTCGACGTGCAACCCAAGCTGCTGCGGGTGCTCGAGTCCGGGGACTACCGGCGGGTCGGCAGCAACCGACCTCAACAAAACGCCGCGCGCATCATCGCCGCCACCAAGCGCAACCTCCGGGAGGAGGTGGCGCGGGGCAAGTTCCGCGAAGACCTGTACTTCCGGCTCTCCGTCGTTCCGATCACCGTTCCGCCCCTCCGTCAGCGCCGCGAGGACATCCCCGCGCTCGTCGAGCATTTTCTCGAGGTCGCGCGCCAGAAGGGCGGTGGCGGTGGACGCCCGGTGACGGTATCGCGCGAGACCCTCGCCGCCCTGAGCGCCCACGACTGGCCGGGCAACGTACGTGAGCTCCGCAACGTGCTCGACAGGGCGGTGTACCTGGCCACGGCGACGGGCGACTCGGACCTGAGGCTCGTGGATTTGCCCGTCTCCCCGGTCGCGGAGGGGCGCCTCCCCGTCGAGTTCGATCCGAGCCAGAGCTACCGCGAGGCGCGCTCGGCCTTCGAGGCCGAATTCGAGCTCCGTTATGTCCGCTGGCTCTTGGGCAGACACGAGGGCAACATCAGCGCCGCCGCGCGGCAGGCGCGCATGGACCGCAAGTACCTCTCGGATCTCGTGAAGAAGCACGGTCTCCGGGAGAAGAACGCCTCATGAACGACTCGCTCCGCACCAGCAACGGCGACGCCCCCGTCGCCTTTCGACACGCCCGTGACTTCATCCCTGGCGACGCCGGGGGCGCGATCGGGCTCGGCCCCCTCGAGAGCGAATACGAGCGGCTCTTCACGGAGGCGCTCGCCGACGGCGTCATCGACGCGGACGAGCGCGAACGCCTCGATCGCGCCGCGGAGGAGCTGGGCCTCGACGGGCGCCGCCTGCGACGCCTCGAGGAGGCCCTCCTCGCCGCCTACCAGGCGCGACATCGGGTGCGGGTCGTGGAGCGCTTCGAGGAGCACCGCGACAGCTTGCTCCCCTGGACCCTCACCGCCGACTCGCCCCCGCAGCCCGCGGACCTCGTGGCGGAGGTGGAGCGCCTACGGGCCCGCGTGGCCGAGCTCGAGGAGGAGCTTCGCCGCGCCCGGGCGGCAATCAACGTCGAGGTCGATCTGAGCGGCCTCGAAGCGGAGGCCGAGGCGATCGCCGAGGAGCCCGACGAGCAATGGAGGCGCGTGCGGCGGGACCCGACGGACGTCGAGGCCCTCCGTCAGCTCTACCGCATCCACACCGCCCGCGAGAACCTGGATGGCCGCTGGTGCGTCGCCCAGGCGCTCACCCTGCTCGGCCGCGCCAACGCCGAGGAGAAGGCTCTGTTCGACGAGCACCGCACCCGCGGCCTCATCGCGCCGAAGGCAGGGATCGGGGCGAGCGCCTGGCACGACTGCCTGTTCCATCCCGAGGAAGAAGCGCTCACCGGGCAGATCTTCTCGCTCATCGCGCCGGCCGTCCTGATCGGTCGCGTCACGACCCTGCGACGGGAAGGCTCGCTCCATCGCGTCGATCCGGCGACACGACAGAGCCCCGAGACGAGCACCGTCATGGCCGTCCGCGCGATGGCCTGGGGCGCTGCCCTGCTCGGTCTGCCTCTGCCCCCGGTCTACGTGGAGAAGGAGCGCTCGGCGGCCTACGAGCACATCCCCGCGGTCCCTCCCGTGACCGTCGTGGGCGGTGGCGCCCTGCGCGGCAGAACCGAAGCGGAGCTCGCCTTCCTGGTGGGGCGGCACCTGTGCGGCTACCGCGGAGAGCACTTCGTGAAGACCCTCTTCTCCTCGGTGCCCGATCTCGAGGATCTGTTCCTGTCGGCGCTGGTGATCGGTCAGCCTACCCTGCCGATCGCGAGCAGCGTGCGCCAGCGCGTGGAGCCGATCGCGCGCGCCATCTCTCCCTTGCTCGAGCCCGTCCACCTCGACGCCTTGCGGGGGCACTTCCTGCGCTTCGTCGACGAGGGCGGGCGGACGAACCTGCAGCGCTGGTCGGCCGCCGTGGAGAAATCCCAGTGCCGTGTCGGGCTCGCCCTGAGCCAGGACTTGCTGGCGGCCTGCGGGGTGCTCGAGGCGGAGGAGGGCCCCCTCGGACCCCTCGTCCAGGATCTGATCGCCTACTCGACGAGCTCTCGCTTCCTGCGCCTCCGCAAGCAGCTCGGGATCGCCCTGTCCTGATCATCCCGCTCTGCCTACCGCGCAGACTCACCCCGACGATTCGACGGGGCGCGGAGCCCCTTCGCCGAGGGCGGCGAGGGCGGCACCCGCCACCCGGAAGGTGGTCCACTCCCCGAGCGCGCTGGCTCCGAGCGACTCGTAGAAACGAATCGCGGGCGTGTTCCAGTCGAGCACCGCCCACTCGAGCCGTCCGCAGCCCCGCTGGACGGCGAGCCGCGCCACCGCCTGCAGGAGGGCCTTCCCGTGACCGTGGCCGCGCTCCTCGGGGAGCACGAACAGATCCTCCAGGTGGATGCCGGGCTTGCCGAGCCAGGTGGAGTAGGTCGGGAAGAAGAGCGCGAAGCCCACGGGGCGGCCCTCGACCTCACAGAGCAGGCACTCGAAGGGGGGCCGAGCCTGCCCCAGCTGCTCCCGGAGCACCTCGGGGCGGGTCACCACCGCGTCCGGCTCCCGCTCGTACTCGGCCAGCGCTCGGATGAAATCGAAGATGACCGCGGCGTCGTCGGGCGTCGCGGGGCGGATCTGGCGCGCTCCGATCGGACTCACAGGCTCCCCGAGAGGGTCAGGGACATCACCCCCGCGAGGGTATCGTCCGGGCTCCTCCCCGCCCAGGTGAACTCGCGCAGGTCCGTCTTGATGAGATCGAGGGAGGCCCCCGCGGCGCCCTGCAGGAAGATCCCCAGCAGGCGGTCGCCAGCGCGTCGCTGCGTCGTCAGGAGCGCGCGCGCGCCCAAGGAGTAGCTGCGCAGCGGGCTCAGCTCCCGATCTCCCGTCCAGTACTGCCCCCGCGGACCCGTGAGCGGCTCGCCCCCCGTGTAGTCGTCGCTCCAGAAGAGCACGCCCGTCTGCTGGTGCACGCGGGCGCGCCCGAGGAGGCGGAACCAAGGGGTCCAGTGCTTCTCCAAGGAGAGCTCGAAGGTGCCCGCCCACATGTCCCAGGTGTCGCGGTACAGGCGCGCGTCGGCGCCCCAGGCCGCCTGCCAGGAGCGCACGAAGTATTTCGTGCGTAGCGCCAACGCCACGCGAGCCCGATTCTCCGGATGGTTCTCGAGGGCCGAGGCGCCCGACGGCGCGATGACCACCGCCCGGTAGGGGTTCTCCAAGAAGCCGTTCTGAAGCTGTCCCGTGAGCACCAGCTGGGTCGACAAAACCGGGGACCAGCTCTGCGTCCACGCCAGCTGCAGGTTGTCGAGAGCGATGTCCCGGGTCGCCCGACGTCCCTCCTCGCGGGCCCCCGCGGTGAAGCAGCCGCTCGAGGCGTCGAGGGGCTGCCGGGAGCTCGTCGGGAGGGTGGCGGAGAAGGCGCTCGTGCAGACGTCGTCGAAGCTGCGCACGTAGGCGAGATCGAGGCTCGTGTTCTTCTGGTTGAAGTCCGCGCCCGCGCCCACGCTGAAGGAGTGCGATCGGTAGTCGCTCTCCGTCCCGAACTGGTAGCCGCCGCTGAGCCGCGTGCGCCGGCGCTCGATGGAGAAGCCCCCTTGCGCGACGTGCCGCACGTCGTCGAAGGACGTGGCCGACGACACCACGTCGACCCCACCGAGCGGGCCTCCCTTGATGGCCTCCGTCGCCCCCGTCACGATGTCCGCGTCGTAGCCGGCGGAGACGGTCACGCTCTCCCCCACCCGCGCCGCGGTGCGCACGCCGGGGTGCAGCACGAGCAGCTGGCTCGAGCTGGAGGGCTCCACGAACACCGTCATCCGCGCCTCGGAGTCCACCACCTGCGCGGACGCCGCGCCGGTGAGCGCGCAGGCACAGGCGAGCCCGAGCCCCGAGACGGCGCGCCTCAGTTGCACCCGCACCCGCCTCCGCGCACGGAGCCACCACCGAAGGCCCCCTCACGGTTCTCGAGGACGTGTCGCCGTGCCTCCGCCTCGAGGCTCTCGTCGTCGTGCTGCATCGTCGGATCCGCCAGGATCGCCCGCTGCTCGGGGCGCACGCTCGCGCAGCCTCCCGAGAACGTCGCGAGCAGGAACATCGCCAGGGCCCAACGCCCCGGGGAGCCGGCGTCGCGAGGCACGGTGGCGCGCGTCGTGTCGATGGATGATCCCGAATGCTTCGTCATGGCCGTCAAAAGTACGTGCCGAGCCCCGCCGTGTAGCTCTGCTCGTTGTCGTAAGAGTCCTCGGCGAAACGGACGAGGTTCGTGGCCTCCAGGCGCACCAGCATGCGCCAGCGCAGGGACACCAACAGGCCGCCCCCCGCGCGCACGTGGAACGACTTCAGCTGGTCGCGCACGACGTCGTCCCTCGGCTGCTCCAGGATGCCCCCGGCCCCCAACGAGAAGTACGGCGCCACGGACCAGTCCGGCGCGAAGTTCACCGCCAGCGCCCCGCCATAGAGCACCCGCCGACCGTCCCGCTGCAGGGCGACGCCGACGTAGGGCTCGATCGCGATCTCCGGCGCGAGGAACCACGCGGGGCGCACCTCGGCGAGGGCATCCCCCCCCAAGATCCCCCCCTGGAGGGTGAAGCCTCCCCAGGAGCCCTCGAGGGCGGGCGGCGCGAAGACGCCCGGTCGTCCCGCCGCCTCCGGCGCGTCCCGATCCAGGGCGATCCGCTCCACCGCGTCTCCCAGCACGAACGCGTGGCGTCCATCGGGGAGCGCCACCTCGAGCCAGTAGCCGCTCGTCTCCCGGCCGATGACGAGGAAGGTGTCACCGCGCGCGGCCCGCGCCACCAGCCGATGGGCGAGGCCCGGCCCGGAGCGGAGCTCGACCTCGTCCACGATCACCCGCGCGTAGGTCTCCGCCGAGCTCGCCGCGGACACCTCCAGCGGCGGCGCCGCTCCGCTCCACGAGGTCGCGCACAGCACCGCGAGCAGCCCTCCCCACGACAAGCGTCGCAGGAAGACTCTCAGCGTCGGCGCTCGTCCGTCCGTCCTCATTGGTCCGCGACCTGCGACGCCCACTGGCGGATCACCGCCGCGGCCTCGCTGTCCTCCTCGAAGATGGTCCGTGGGTGCGCCGCCCGACCGGTCGGCCGCGTGAGCAGGGGCGCGACGGTCGTGTCGAGCCGCATGCGCGCCTGGCTCGCCCGATAGTTCTGGCGTGCGGGCTCCGTGATGCTCCCGGGAGCCGGCACGACGCCTTCACACCCCTCCGCCACGAGGGGCGCGTAGTCCGTCAACCGATAGCTCGTCACGTTGGCGTGGCAGCCTCCGGTCGCATCTCCTCGACTCGGATCTCCCGCGCCGCAGGAGTGGGCGAAGAGCACGGGCTCGACCTCACAATAGAAATAGGCCTCGTCGAACAGCACGTCGGCGACGGCGAAGTTCGCTCCGGGATCCACCGTCGTCGGCAGCAGGCCCTCCTCACCGCAGCCCAGGCCCCAGGCCACGCCGGAGAGCGCGATCCCCACCCGCAGGGCCCCACGCACCGTCCGGCCCGCCGCCAAGCTCGAGAGCATCGAGGAGACATTAGCCTGCAAATCGCTGGATTTGTCGAGCCCCACCGAACGCCGCGCGGGCCGGTGCGCGCCGCCGGGGCTTCGCTGCCCAGGCTCCTTTCTCCCTCCCCTAGCGCTCCTCGGATCGGGGCCGTTGGAGCACGAGGCGACGCCCACCTGCGCCCACCCTTTCCATGACGACTGCGTGACCGACCCTTGAGCGCACGCCCGGGAGCCGCTAACAACTTGTGCGACCGGCCTCGGCCGTGGCACCTTTACCTACACCAGCATACCTAGACCCACCCGATCCCATGGGGGGTCGCTGGGGGACCCTTCGGGCCTGGTGTCCGGCGGGCATCCCAGGACTGGAAAGCCCGGACGAAACAGCGGAGAGTAGAATGAGCCTGAAGCCCTGGTATCTCGTCGTCCCTGGCGCACTCGCCCTCCTGGCCCTCACGGGGACCATGGGTGCCCAGCTGGCCATCCTCGGAGTTACGCTGGGCATCTTCTTCGGGACGCTGTCCCTGGGTCGGACGCAACCCGGCGACGCGACGTCCACCAGCCCCGGTCACTGACTGGGTAGCGGGTTCGAGACGCCGTGGCTCGCGAACGACTTTCCCGGGGGGGTCCCCCGCGCCGCTCGAGCGCCCCTCCCCGCCTCCGAGAGAGCTCCGATTTCCTGCTCCACGATCTCGAGGCGGTGCGCCTGGTGCTCCAGGGCGAGAGCGTCATCGACTGGCATCGCCTCAACTTCACGTCCGAGGACGACGCGCGGCGGCTGATCGAGAACCACGAGCTGCGTCTCGACGATCCCTCGGATCTCGCCTTCATGGAGCGCGTCAAGGAGGACGCGATCTCCTACCTCCGGCGAAACTTCGCCCTCGCGATCCCCAAGCCGGTCGAGCAGGCGAGCATCCTGGAGCTCCTCACGATGGCCGCCGGCAAGGGACACCGGCAGCTGTGCGCCTGCACGATCTTGAAGACCGTGCACATCATCAATCACATGGCGGGCCGGGAGCTCCTGTTCCGCCTGCCCGTGAGCGACCGCGACCTCTTCCATCTCGTCGAGGAGAAGGTCTACCGCGTCGTCGGGGCGATGCTGAGCGGCGGCTTCCCCATCACGGAGTTCATCGGGGGCCGAAAGAACCTCGACTCGACGTACACGAAGCTCCTGTCCAAGCGGGAGTCCACGGCCGCCGCCCTCTACGACAAACTGCGCTTCCGCATCGTCACCCGGACGAAGGACGACATTCTCCCGATCCTGCTCTACCTCACGGAGCACCTCTTCCCCTTCAACTACATCGTCCCGCGGGAGAGCACGAACACCCTGTTCCCCTTCCGCGAATACTGCAGCCAGGATCCGCACCTGATGCGCCTGCTGGAGCGCTCGCAGGGGGAGCCGGACAAGAACACCCTCGCCGTCGACAACCAGTTCAGCGCTCCGACCTACCGGGTGATCCACTTCGTGACGGACGTGCCCGTGCGCGTGCCGAGCCACATCATGGAGTCCGCCCCGCCCGGCTCGGAGACCCTGGGGCCGATCGTCTACATGCTGTGCGAGTTCCAGATGCTGGACGCGGAGACGGACGCCGCCAACGAGATCGGCGAGGCCAGTCACGACGCCTACAAGCGCCGCCAGCGAGAGGCCGTGTTCCGGCGCCTGCGCCTGGGCGCCCGCTCGAAGCTGTCGAGCTGAGCCTCAGCCGTCCCCCATCCCCGATAATACGTCAGGCGCGGGCGCCGCCCGTCAAGCTCGGCCGCTCCCCTGATAGCCAGCGGCGAGGCTTTCGCGAGCACCGGAGCGCAGCCCCCATGGAACCGAGGTGCACGAAGTCCAGCACGCTGGACGGAGTGCACGGAGGCCTACGGCCCTCGGATGGGCCTCCGACGTGGTCGACTCGAGCGAGGCACCACGGCCCGTGCTGGGCGCAC
>JAAZAA010000089.1 GCA_012514535.1 Myxococcales bacterium
GGCGCTGCCCCACCGAACGCGCCGGCCTTCGTGGCACCACCGGGCGCTGCCCCACCGAACGCGCCGGCCTTCGTGGCGCCACCGGGCGCAGCACCGCCCGTACCCGTCCCGAACGCACCCGCCTTCGTGGCTGCGCCGGGTGCTGCCACGCCCGGCGCAGCACCCGCTCCGAACGCACCGCCCTTCGTGGCGCCACCTCCCGCTGGGACGCCTGGGGCCATGCCAGGGCCGCTCGCGAATCCTCCTGGGGGAGGTCCGCCCGCCGCAGGTCCGCCCGCCGCAGGTCCGCTCCCGGCGCTGAACCCGGTGTTCGGGGGGGGTGGTGGTCCAGGGGCGTTGCCGCCGCTGGCTCCCGCTTTCGGTCAGGAGGGACCACCGCGCGCCGTCCCCGTCACGCCGGCTTCCGCCGAAGCCGGACATGCCCCGTTCACCGGAGCAGCGTCGGGGGCAGGCCCTGGAGGCCTCGCCCCGTTGAATCCCAGCTTCGGGGGGCCCGGCGACGGACCCGGGCTGCGCCCCTTGGCGCCGTCCTTCGATGTCCTCTCGGGAGGCGCTCCTCAGCGGGGGGCTCCACCAGGGGCGCCGGGCGGTCCGTCGCAGGCGCTGGGGACGAACCCGGCTCACGCCGTCCCCGGAGCGGCGCCGCTCCCAGGCGCGCTCCCCGCGGGGGCAGCGCCGTCGGCCCCCCTCTCACCGAGCGTGGAAGCCGCCCTGCGCAGCCTCAGCCTCGAACAGTACGCGTGCTTCGAGGCGGAGCTGCTCGCCCACCCCTCCCGAGAAGCGGCGGTGCTCCAACGCTACGAGCTGGACGTGGCCGGGGTGCAGGCGCTCCGCCACCGTTTCCAGACGCAGTTCGCCGGCGATCCCACCCTGCACGCGCGGTTCTCCCGTCTCCTCGAGCACTACCGCTCCTCCTTCGGATCTCGCTGACGTGTGGGCTCCCCCTTTCCCTGACGACGAGCCGTCCACCGGCCGGCCTCGCTGGAAGCGAGCCGCGGAGGACTGCGTCTCCGAGCTGATCGGGGCCCTCGTGATGCTGCGGAGCGGGGAGGCGGACGAGGTGCTCGACGTCGCCTTCGTCGTGGAGAGTCTCTGCGAGGCGATGACGCGGCTCTTCGAAGCGCAGCGGCTCGACGTGGAGCCCACGAGCAGCCTGCGGGCAGCCGTGGTGTCGCTCGATCAGGCGTTGGCCCCCGTGAGGCTCTTGCAGGAGCCCGCGTTGCAAGCTTTGCGGACGGGGCTGGAGGCGGGCCGCGCTGCCGCTCTGGAAGCCGTCGACGCATCGATCAGCGTGGTGTGGTCCTCGCCCGCGAGCGTGGAGGAGCTGCGAGCCAGCACCACCTCGTTGCGCCTGCACGGACGGTTGACTCCTCCCGTGGTGCCCCACTTCGCCGTGCTCCCTCCGCCGCCCCCCGACGTGACGGAGACTCCCGAGCCCTTCGATCCCCCCGCGAACGTGGAGGAGTTGAAGGCGGCGATCGAGGCGCTCCGGCAGCGGGCTGATGCGCGGGCGGCGAAGAAGCAGGAGGCCTCGAAGGAGGAAGGCGAGGAGGCGACACCCGAGGTCGAACTCGATCCGACGCGGCTCTTCATCGAGGAGCAGGCGCGGATTTGCTTCGAGGATCTCGCCATGTTGTGCACCCAACGGGCGCCCCAGCTCGGCGAAGCGTGGCGATCGGTGGAGGTGCTCGAGGAGCGGCTGCGCGCCTGTGTCGACGCGATCGCCGCTCTGGGGCGGCCTGCCCTGCAGTGCATCCAGGATCAGGTGCTCGAGGCCCCGGCGTTCGATCCGGCACGGATCCTGGCGTTCACCGTGCTGTGCGGCGCGTTCGATGGCGCCGACTCCCTCGCGCTCGCGGAGTGGGCCTTCGAGGTGTTGCTCCGGGCCTACCCCGAGGAGGAAGATGCCTTGCATCGCTCCTTCGCAGAGGGGCTCGGTCTCGTCCCCCATCCCGACGTGGGCTCTTTGTGTGAGCGCTGGCTGCGCTCGGAGAGCCTGCGCCGGCGAGCCACGGCCTTGGAGGTGCTGATCTGGCGTCGTGAGGCCTCCGAGGAGCAGCTACGCGCGGCGCTCGTGGACGAGCCGGAGGTGGCGGCCCTGGCGCTCCCGGCCCTCGTGGTGCGTCGCCCGATCGACGCGCGGGAGCTCATCGACGACGCCCTGCGGCGGGGCGGTTCGCACCTGCGAGTCGCCGCGTGGCGGAGCATGTGCCTGTTGGGCGATCCACGGCTGGGACCGCTGCTCGCCACCGAGCTCGGCTCGGCGGAGAAGGACGAGGCCGCGCGGATCCTGGGCATCCACGCGGAGCGCCGGGACGCAGAGCTCCTTCTGGCGGAGGCCTCAGCGGCTCCGACGCCCGCCCTGGCGGAGGCATTGGGGTTCGCGGGGCTGACCGACGCCGTGCCCGTGCTCATCGGGTTGCTCGAGAGGGACGACCTCGAGCTGCAGCTCGCGGCCGCCCGAGCCCTCATTCGCATCACCGGGGAGGAGCTCTGGGAGGAGATCCGTCTCTCGCCGGATCGGGTCGCAGGAGACCCCCCGCCCCCCCCGGGCTCCGCTCTGCAGACGGCGCAGGACCCGCGGGACGCCGCCGATCCGGGCTCGGATGATTTCATCGAGCTCCCCACGCTCCGGGCGCCCCCCTGGCGCGAGTACTGGAGCGCCTACGGACCCAACTTCGATCCGAACCGACGCTATCGCCGCGGCTGGCCTCACGAACCGACCATCCTCGTCGAGGATCTGCTCCATCAGCGGGCTCCACGCGAGGAGCGGCAGCTGATGATCCTCGAGGTGATCGCTCGGCTCGGGCGCGACGTCCGCCTGGATGTTCGCGACTGGGTGCACGACCAGTGTGCCGTCTTGGAGCAGCTCCGCGAGACGGTGGGCACCTCCGCGGGCGCAGGCAGCTGGGCGCTTCCACGACACCGCTGAACCCGCGACGGCAGAGGGCTCGCCGACGGCAGAGGGCTCGCCGACGGCGCGGGCCCGGGGCGCTGAGCGAGAGAAGAGCGTCGCCGAAAAGTTGGGGGTGTGTGCGTGTGTGGTTTAGGGTGCGCTCGTGTCGCACGAGAAGAAGCTGTCGGTACCGTTGGCGCTCCTCGCCGGATTCGCCCTGGGCACCAACCCGCAATTCAAGCTGTTCGGCTTCGAGAACGCCGAGCCTCGACAGGCCGAAGCGACGACGTCGAACGCCCGGGCGGCGTTGAGCCCCGTGGAGTTCGGGCGCCTCGGAGCGGAATCGCCCGAGCTACGGGTGCTGCGTCTGGCGGAGCTGGAGATGTTCGCGCCGGACCCGATCGACTCGGCGGTGCGCCCCAGCCCCGTCGATCCCGCCGATCTCGACTGCACCGACAGCTCCTGCGACGAGGAGCTCCGCCAGGAGAGGGCCACCTTCTTCACGGACGGGCTCGACTCCGACGACTTTTTGGACGGGCTCCAGAAGCCCGAGATCCCGATCGCCCGACGCCCGGAGGTCCGGAAGTACATCGAGTACTTCACGAAGGAGCCCAAGGGGCGAAAGATGTTCACCTCCTGGCTGCGGCGAAGCGGCAAGTACGAGCCCATCGTGGCTCAGGCCTTCGACAAGCGGCGCCTGCCCAAGGACCTGCGGGCGGTGGCGTTCATCGAGAGCGGCTGGTGGCCGACCGCCAAGTCCTCTGCTGGTGCCGTGGGGCTGTGGCAGTTCATGCCGCACACCGCGCGGGCGTACGGGCTGACCGTGAGCGAGCACTACGACGAGCGCATGAACGTCTGGAGCTCGACGGACGCCGCCGCCGAGCACCTGGCAGACTTGCACACGCGCTTCCAGTCGTGGGAGCTCGCCCTCGCCGCCTACAACCTGGGTTACGCAGGCCTGGAGCGCCGCATCGCCGAGCACGGCACCGACGACTTCTGGGAGCTGTCGACGCTCGGAGCGTTGCCTCGGGAGACGCGCCTGTACGTGCCCAAGGTGTTGGCCGTGGCCGTGCTCGTGAACAACCTGAAGTTCTTCGGCTTCGACGCCGTGGAGCGGCTCGAGCCGGTGGACGCGGTCGCGCTCGACGTGCCCCCCGCCGTCCCCCTGGCGACGCTCGCCCGCGCGGCGGGCACCAGCGTACGCGTCCTCCGGGAGCTCAACCCCGAGCTGCGCGGCAAGACCACTCCCGACAAAGGCAGCGAGGTCAAGGTGCGCATCCCGAGCCGAGGCCTGGCTCGGGCGAAGGTGATGCTGCCCCAGCTGCTGGGTCCCGACCACGAGGTGCGGGAAGCGGTGAGTGACGACTTCGACTGGGGGCGTGACGATCTCGGCCCCGACGGGAAGTCTCGGCTCGAGCGGACCAACCTGGCCCTGTCCCTCACGCCCGACGCTCCGAAGCCGGAGCGGCAGGCGACGCTGCTGCCCACCCCGGGTGCGCGGAGCGCTCCCTCGAGCTCGTCCACGAAGAAGATGGGAACCTCGACGCTCCTCGTCGGACAGCCGGCGGAGGATCCGGCGGCGACGCTGATGCAGGTCGCGCAGACGCCCGAGCTGCTCTACCGCGTGCGTCGCGGCGACACTCTCGCGAAGATCGCGTGGGGCTTCGGCTACCGATACCCGGAAATCGCGCGCAAGAACAACCTCGCGGATCCGTCCTACGTGCAGAGCGGACAGTTCCTGACCATCGAGAACCCCAAGCGCATCACGCCGCGGGTGAGCGATGGCCTCTACTACCGCGTCAAGCCCGGCGACACGGTGGAGTCGATCCGGGAGCGGCTCGGGCTCGAACCGTTGGCCCAAGCGAACGCACAGCACCCCGACGCCCTGGAGGTCGGAAAGCTGCTCCGCCTGCGGCCGCCCAGCAGCGAGGGCGGCTGAGGCCCGCGAGGAGCGGGCTCAGGAGAGCAGCGAGCCCAGCGGGAAGACGGGGCGGGCGCACAGGTTCCGATCGGCCGCGATCGGCTTTCCGCGAGCCGACGCCAGGGTGAGGACGAGGGCGGTGTTCACCTCGGGCGGGTCCGGAGACAGTCCCCGAAAGGCGGGCGGGCCGTCCCCCGTGCGCCAGGGGGCGCTGGTCGGAGGCGCGCCGGTGTAGTCGTCGTGCCACTCGTCCGCGGTCCACTCGTTGTCCGTGAGACGGCGCACTCCGAAGCGGCCCTGCTCGGGCCAGATCCCGTCGTCGAAGGTCCGCGCGCCGTCGTAGATGAAGGACTGCTGCACCCCGTCCCGGGCGAGGTACTCGAGCTCTGCCTCCGAGGGGAGGCGAAACCCCGGGCGCAGCGTGACCCAACGCTCCGCGTCGGGGGCCGTGAAGGTGTCCCGCGCATGGCCCCCGTTCGTCCACGCGGCGACTTGGGGGACGAGGAGGGGCTCGACGGCACAGAGGAACGGCTCGACCAGCACTTCCCTGAGTGGCCGAGCCCGCGACTTCAGCTGCTCGACGAAGCGTGCGACCTCGGGCGTCCAGTCGACGAGCGCCATCGCTCGGTCGACGTCGGTCTCGCTGAGGCCCATCTCGAAGGCGCCGCCGGGCACGACGACGAAGCACACGCCCGTGGGCTGGTGGTGCACCCGGGGGAGCCCGTAGTCGACGGTCTCCCCGTTACGGTCCCTGCGAGGGGCGACTCCTGGCACGAAGTCGGGCCCGAGGCACGCCAGCAAGCCCTGGAGCGCCCCGTCCCGCTCTCCTCGAGAGGCAGCCAAGAAAGAAGGCAAGCTCGTGAAGAGTCGTTGGGGAGGTGTCACCCGGCTTCAGGGATCCAGTCGTGGGTGCGGCGGGCGTCGTCGAGGGCGGCTTTGACTTCGGGCACCGTCTCGGCGAGCTTGAGGAGCTGCGAGATTGCGGCGTCGACGTTGCCGAGCGACTGCCCTCGAGCGAGGCAGTGAGCGCGTTGAGCGGCGATCGCGTCGAAGACCCAGGTGAGGAGCCGCGGTGTGGGGACGAGGTCGAGAATACCGATGACCGCCGGAAGCCGCAGTCCAGTTTCATTGGACGTGAGGTCCTCTGGCAAGGGAGCGGCGAGGACGCGTGCCTCGCGGCGCTCGATGGGCAGGAGCGCCATATGCTTCCTCGCACGCCATCTGACGTACCAATCCCAGGCAGGCGGGATCTCGCTGCCTCGCGCTGCCCAGAGATCGAGAGGTCTGGCCGAGAATGTTGGTTCTGATGCAGGCTCGTTCGTGTGATCGTCGAGGATCTCGCGCAGGACCTGGACCAGGCGGTCATTCGCGTGGTCGGTGACGATGTGGTCGGTGACGATATTCTCTTCATCGGCGCTGAAGCGGCGGGAGAGGTCGTAGGAGAAGTCGCAGGTCTCGAGGAGCGCCTCGGCTCTCTCTGCATCGGTGAGGACCGCGGCGACGGTGGGGGGAAGGCAGGACTGCTCTGCGGGGGGTGGGCCCTCGGAGCGCTCGTGCTGCCAGATTTTCCAGAGGGGCCAGCGGACGGTCTCGCCATCGACGGTCCACTCCTTCAGCTGCTCGAGGACACCAGGAGGGGCGACACCGAGCCAGCGGAGTCGTGCGCGGCGGCCCCTGGGCACGCCCGTTCCGGTGAACTCGATGAAGAAGGGGGCGAGCTCGCGGATGATTTCCTGTTGAGGAGGGGAAAAGTCGTCGAGGTCGCGGACGGGTGTGTTGGCCCAAGGATCGTAGTCGACGTCGAGACCGGCGGCGTCGAGGGTGATGCGCGCCCAGTACCTCTTCTGATTGGTGGAGTAGAGCTCGGAGTCCTCGAGGTCCTCGCGGAGGGCGCGGGTGAGCACGGGAGCGACATCACCCAGGCGCCGCGCGACGGCCGCGACGAGGTGGGGCCAACGCCCGTCGCACCAGCCGACGGTGTCGGGGCGGAGGTGTTCGTGCAGAGCGGCTGGCAGGGCCTTGGCAGCTGCGGGGGAGAGGTCGTGGGTGGAGGCGAGGTGGGCCAGGGCAGCGGCGGTGCGCACGAGGTCGGGCTGGTCGTCGGCGAGGAAGGGGGTGAGCTCGCTGGCGAGGCTTGGGTGCCGTTCGCCCGCAAAGAGGTGGAGGAACCCCGAGGCGAGGAGGAGGTGGGCGAGGGCGAAGGGGTCTGTCTCGACGGTGCGGCGCGCGCCGAGAGCACGAGCGGCGGCGTCGCGGTCTCCCTGGCCGA
>JAAZAA010000090.1 GCA_012514535.1 Myxococcales bacterium
CGGGCTTCGTCGAGACGCCCGAGGCGCGTGAGGTGCGGCGCCGTCTTCAGGAGCTGCGGCTCGCGAGCGGCCTCTTCCTTGATCGCGGCGAGCGCGGCGACGAACGCGTCGAGGGTTTGCTTCGTCTCCGTCTCCGTCGGCTCCACCATCAGCGCCCCGCGCACCACGAGGGGGAAGTAGACGGTCGGCGGGTGGAAGCCGTAGTCGATGAGGCGCTTGGCGACGTCGAGGGTCTTCACCCCCGTCGTCTGCTCCAGCTCCCGGTCCGTGAAGACGGCCTCGTGCAGCGCTGGCGTCGTGAACCCGAGAGGGAACAGCTCGCTGATGCGCGCAGCCAGGTAATTGGCGTTCAGCACGGCCAGGTCGCTGACCGCCGCCAGACCTTCAGGCCCCAGCTCGCGGATGTACGTGTAGGCGCGCACCATCATCCCGAAGTTCCCGAAGAACGAGCGCACCCGCCCGACGGACTGGGCGCGCGCCTCGTCGACGATGCATCGCTCGCCGTCGCGTCGCACCACGGGGATGGGCTGGTAGGGCTCGAGGATGGAGCGGAACGCCACGGGACCTGACCCGGGCCCGCCCCCACCGTGGGGTGTCGTGAAGGTCTTGTGCAGATTGAACTGCATCACGTCCACGCCCGCGTCACCTGGACGAGCGCGCCCCAGCACGGCGTTGAGGTTCGCGCCATCGCCGTAGACGAGGCCGCCCCGCTCGTGGACCAGGCGAGACAGCTCCGGCATCGCGGTCTCGTAGAGACCGAGCGTGTTCGGGTTCGTGATCATGAGGCCGGCGACGTCGTCGCCCGCCGCGTCGAGAGCACGAGCGAAGGTCTCCACCTCGACGATGCCCCGCTCTCCCGCGGGGAAGGGCACCGCCTCGAAGCCATTCAAGGCGCAGCTCGCCGGGTTGGTGCCGTGCGCGCTGTCGGGGATGAACATCTTGCGAGGCGACCGGCCCTGGGCCTGATGGTAGGCCCGGATCATCATCAGCCCCGTGAGCTCTCCCTGAGCGCCCGCGGCGGGCTGCAGGGACACGCCGTCGAGGCCGACGATCTCCGCCAGGAGCTCCTGCAGAGACACCATGAGCTGCAGGGCGCCCTGAGCGAGGTGCGGCGGCGTGAGCGGGTGGAGGCCCGCGAACCCCTCGAGGCGCGCCGCCCACTCGTTCACCTTGGGGTTGTGCTTCATGGTGCACGACCCCAAGGGGTAGAACTGCGTGTCGATCGAGAAGTTCCACTGGCTGAGCCGCACGAAGTGGCGGAACGCCTCGGGCTCGCTCACCTCCGGGAACCCCGCCGGCTCTCGCCGACGGAGCGCCCCCAGCTCCGCGTCGACGTCCACCTCCGGGACGTCGAGGTCCTCGATGGACAAAGCGGTGCGGCCCGGCGCGCCTCGCTCGAAAATCGGCGGCTCGTCGAACTGCAGACCAGGAGAGGCGACGCCCGGCACGGCGCCTTATTCCTCGTCCTCGTCGGACGGCTGAGCCGGCGGTGGCTCCTCCGTGGTCACGTCCGGCTCCGTGGCGGTGCCATCCCAGCCCTCGGCGCCGGTGCGGCTCTCGAGCTCGTCGGGACGCACGCTCTTGGGATCGGGTTCCATGTTGTTCTGCTTCAACGCGGTCCAGGTGTGACCGGCGTTGTTGTCGTCGAGCCCCCACTCACCCCGGATCTCGTGGGGCTGCATGTCGTCCGGCACGATGTACCGGAAGTAGCCCTTCCCCTCGACCGTCGCGTTCGGGCCGATCATCCCGATCTTGTGCTCCTTCCACTCGTACTCGAGCACGTCACCCTTCGCCTGACCGAAGAGCTCTCCCCACTTGTCGCCAGCCACCGTGCGCCAGGCGCCGGTGACGCTGTCTCCGCTCCCCTCGACGAGGTGCAGGTAGCCGTAGGTCTGACTGTAGTAGACCCCGTGCCATTTGCCGCCCTCGGGCATTTCGCCGCTCTGGACTTCGATGGAGGTTTTCGGCCCCTGGGATCCGCCGCAAGCGACGAGGGTCGTCGCAGGGAGGGCAAGAGCGAGGATCAAGCTGGGACGTAGGTAGCCACGCAGGAACATGGCGCGCACTTTATCACGCAACCGCGTACCGCAATGGGGGAACGTACCAGAGCGCCCTGAATCAGGATCCGGCCACGAGGCGCGCACCGAGCTCACGGCCGACCTGCGCGGCCTCCGCGGTCGAAGCAGGCCATGGCACCCGCGTCTCCGCGCGCCGGAGCCGAGTGCCGTCGGGCGCCGCGAGGAGGCCGCGCAGCCAGAGCTCGTTCCCCTCCCGTAGCGCGAACGCCGCCACTGGAGTCTTGCAGTCTCCTTCGACGCTCGCCATGACGCCCCGCTCGGCCTCCACGGTGATGAGGGTGTCGAGATGCTGCAACGGAGCGAGGAGCTCCCGCAGCTCGTCGTCCTCGGCTCGATGCTCGATGGCGAGCGCGCCTTGCCCCACGGCGGGCAAGAGCTGCTCCGGGGCGAGGTCTTCGGTCACCTCGTGGCCGAGACCCAGGCGATTGATGCCGGCCCGGGCGAGGAGCACCGCGTCGACGTCTCCTTCACGGCACTTGCGGATCCGTGTCCCGACGTTGCCGCGCAGGGGGACCACCTCCACGCGAGGGTTGACCAGGCGCGCCTGCACTGCGCGGCGCAGCGACGACGTGCCGATGCGCGCGCCCACGGGCAGATCCGCGAGACCCGCTCCCGTACGGCTCACGAGCACGTCCCGGGGGTCCTCCCGCTCGGGGACACAGCCGATCGTCAACGCCGGGTGCAGCTCGGGCGGCACGTCCTTCATCGAGTGTACTGCCAGATCCGCGCGGCCATCGACGAGGGCTTCCTCGATCTCCTTGAGGAACAACCCCTTGCCGCCGATCTCCGCCAGCGGGCGGTCGGTGATCCGATCGCCCGTGGTCACGACGTGCAGCTCCTCGACCTCCAGGTCTGGGTGCAGGCGAACCAGCTCGGCGATCCAGGCTCGACATTGGGCCAGCGCGAGCTCGCTCTTGCGAGTGGCCACGACGATGCGACGGCTCATGAACGAGTCCTTAGATCAACGGCGGCCCGAGCACCACCGGACCCCACCGGACCCTGAGGGTCGCGAAGCCACGAGGACGCAGACCCCGCTGCTCAGTTCCCGGTGGCGCGGCGCCAGGACAGCGGCTCCGCCGGTTCGGCGGGCTGACCTTCGAAGGCTCCCTCGGGCTCCACGGACCGCTCACCGCTCTCGAACATCGGCGGCCGCAGGGATCCCTTCTCGAGGGCGGATGGCTCCACCCCGGAGAGGTCGAACAGCTCCTCGAGGGTCTCCGCGAGCTGCTCCAGGGAAATCCCGTCCTCGCTGATGGCCTCCTCGCGCAGTCTCTGCGTGGGGTGATGGAGCATTCGATTGAGCGCGGCGTCGAGCATCTTGAGCACGGCGGCGCGGTGCTCGGGGCCGAGATCCCGCAACCGACCGCGGAAGCTGCGCTCGACCTCGACCTCGACGGCGCTGCGCAGGCGGGCTCGCAGCGCCTTGATGACGGGCGTCGCCTGCTCCGCGTCCACCCAGCGCTCGAACCCCCGCGCCTCCTCTTCGAGGATGCGCTCCGCGTGCTCGGCTTCCCGGAGGCGCCCGGAGCGGGACTCTTCGACGACGTGGGCGAGGTCGTCGATGTTGTAGAGGAAGACGCTCTCGAGGCGACCCACCGTCGGCTCGATGTCCCGCGGCACCGCCAGGTCGATCAGGAAGAGGCTCCGCCCCCGGCGCGCCTTGCGCACGTTCTGGAGCATGTTCTCGGAGATGACGTAGTGCGGCGCGCTCGTGCTGCTGACGACGATGTCGGCCCGCACCAGCCCTTCGGGCAGCTCGTCGACGAGGCGCCCCGTCCCACGGACCTCCCGCGCCAGCTTCTCGGCGGCCTCGCTGCGACGGGCGAACACGGTGAGCTCGGCGCCAGCGTCGCGGAACAGGCGCGCGACGATGCGCCCCATCTCTCCCGAACCGATGAGCACCACCTGTCGTCCCTGGAGGTCGCCGAAGATCTGGCGCGCCAGATCGACCGCGGCGGTCGGCACCGACACCTGTCCCGTGCCGATGGCCGTCTCGTTGCGGACGCGCTTGGCGGTCCGGATCGCCCGCGGGAAGGTGCGGTGGAGCACGGGCCCCAGGGTCCCCTCGAGGCGCGCCCGCTCGAAGGCTTGCTTGAGCTGCCCGAGGATCTGCGGTTCGCCGAGCACCAGGGAGTCGAGGGACGAGGCCACCCGGAACAGGTGCTGGACCGCCCGCGCGCCCAGGTACGTGTACAGGTGCCGCTCGATGCCCTCGCCGCGAGCGCACAGCGCCTCGCGGCAGGCGAGCGCCGCGCGCTCCAGGGACTCCGCCGCGGCATCGGCGCCCGCGGCGATCACCTCGACGCGATTGCAGGTGGAGACGACGAACGCCTCGCGCACGTCCGCCCGCGCCACCAGCTCCCGTAAGAAGGTGCACACCTCCGCGTCGGGGAGGGCGAAGCGCTCCCGCACGTCGATGGGCGCCGTGCGGTGGGAGATGCCGACGACGACGATCACGTGCCAGCCCCCAGGATCGAGCGCACGGCGTAGAACACGAGCATGAGGGACACGCACACGACCCCGGCCAGGGTGCCGTAGGCCAGGCGCCGTCCACGCCATCCCGCGAGGGCCCGCATCGAGAGCACTCCTGCCACCAAGAACCACGTGAGGTACCCGAGGGCGGTGCGCAGGAACGACGCGCTCCCCACGGGCCCGACCTGGGCGAAGAACAGCGCCCCGGACACGACCCCGAAGGTGAGCAGCGGAAAGCCGATCAACAAGAGGCGGTGCTCGGTGCTCTCCAAGGCGGTCAGCGCCGGCATGCGGCCGCCCGCGAGGGGCGCGCGCTTCTCCTTGAGGCGCTGTTCCTGGACCAAATAGAACACCGACGCGGCGCCAGCGAGGAGCACGAAGCCGAGCCCCACGATGTTGCTGGTGATGTGCAGGGCCAGCAGCGTCCGGGACAACCCCGCCGGGGGCCCGTGATCTCCCACGAACTGGGCCGCCACGAGGAAGGTGAGGGCCAGCGGCGCCACGAACACTCCGATCGCACCGAGGCCCCGTCGGGCCCGGAGCCAGAGGTAGGCCACGGCCGCGACGAGCGCCGCCAGGCTGAGAGAAAAATGGACGCTCTCCACGGGACACACCCTCGAGAACAGGGAGGCGAAGACCACGTGGGCGCCGTGACAGATCGTGCCCACGGCCAGCATCCGCGGCGCCCAGCGCGCTTCGGCCGCGACGCCGTCGCGACGCGCGAGGTCGATGAAAAAGAGGGTCGCCGCGACCGAATAGGCGATCACCCCGAGGGTGAAGGCGATGTTGGCGAGCTGGTCCATGGGGGCTGGGCGCCGCACCGTAGCGCGGACGTGCCAGGCGTACCACGCGGCCGGGCCGAGAGCAGGGGCTCAGTAGCCGGCGGCGCTCACGACCCGATCGCCGGCGAGGAGCTCTCGATTCGACTCCACGACCAGGGCCACGGAGCTGTACTTCTCCGTTCGCAGGATGCGCACCTCGCCGATCACCTCGTCGGGGAAATCCGCGTCATCCCCCTTGATCGGGGTGATCTCGCTGGGCACGAGCTCTGGAGAGTCGAGGCGGATGCGGGCGCGAGCCGTGCGCGGCGCGTTCTGGAGCCCGCGGCGCCATTGATCGCCACGCCGCACCACCTTCATGCGGTTCCCCGGCTCGAGCCCGTCCTCCGAGCCCTTGTCCAGGAACACCACCTGGTTTTGGGCCACGTAGACGTGGGGGTAGATGCTCGCCAGCACCCGGGCGACGACGTCTGCCTGGGCCGGCTTGATGGGGACGACGTCGAAGCGGCGCCCGACGGGGCCCACCTTCACCCCGCGCTCGATCACGTCGATGGCCTCGGTGATCTCCCCGCGGGCCACCCGCGTCTCCGGATCCCACTGGTTCACCCGGATAGTGCCGTAAATCTTCACGATTTCCCCGGGCGGTCGGCGCGCCCCCGGCACCTTCGCCGGCTGCCGCACCTCGAGGAAGGCCGTGAGCTGCTGACCGAGCCGCGGCTCGACCCCCTCTCGCATCAGCAGGTAGACCTGGTTGCCGTAGCTCAGCAGCATCTGATCCTCGGCGGATCCGACGAGCTCGCCCCACACGTCCTCCTCGGGATCGCCGATGTAGCCCTGGTCCCGGAGGAAGATGGTGCCCTCCGCGAGGCCCGAGCGCCGGGCGACGAGGGGCGCGTCGAGGGCGCGGGCGCCCGTGGCCGTGGCCGTGGCGCTCTGGGCTCCCGGCTGGCGCACCCGCAGCTGATCGCCCGGATAAATCCAGTGGGGGTTCTCCACCTGGGGGTTGAGGCTCCAGAGCTGGGGCCACGCCCACGTATTGCCCAGGTAGTGACCGGACAGATCCCAGAGGGTGTCCCCCTGCCGCACGACGTGGAGCTCCGCGTTCCCTGCGGGGCGGCGGCCGTAGCCGCTGAAGGTCCCGATGTGGAGCGAGTCGCCCGCCTCCTCGTCGCCGCCCACCCCGGTGACGATGCCGCCCCCCTCCTGGCGCGGTGCGAGGTCGAAGCCGTCCGACGAGCGCTCTCCAACCATCGGCTGCGCGCTGGAGGGCAGGTGGGCGTTGAGGTTCGACCCTGGCGCGAGGCCGCCCCCGGCGGGCGGAGCTCCGCCTCCAACGGTTCCCCCGACGAGCACCTGCCCCGCCGAGGAGGAGCCGGCCCCCTCCGCGCCGTTCTGGGCGAGCGCGCCCCGGGACGTGAGCAAGGCCGGAACGACCAGGAGAGCGAGCGAGCGGCGGGTGGTCATGGCTTGGTCCTCGAAGATTCGGTCGGTGCGAGGGTCACGGCGTCGTCGAGGGGCTGGAGCTTGGGCTCCTCGTTCCCCCGCAGCCGGAGCATGGGACGCGGGGCATCGGCGGGCTGGGTGTCCGGCGACGTCGGGAGGGCGCTGGCCGTGACGGGCTCGTCGGCGACGGAATGGGTCGCGGGCGCCGCGGGCGTGCCAGGAGGAACCAGCCGGACCACCCGGAGCGGTGGCCGTTCGGTCGCTGCGGCGCCCTCCCCCTCCCCGGGCTCTCCCGAGGCCGTCGCGCCCGGGGCGTCTCCCTGCGGCCTCTCCCCTCGCTCTCCGCAGGCGTCGGGTCCCTTCGCGTCCCGGGTCGCCCGGGCGAGCCGGGCCCGCAGCTCCTGGTTTTCCTGCTGGAGCTCCGTGAGCCGCGCGTCGACGGCCATCGACTCGGGGGTCGACGGGGTCGACGGCGCCGCGGCGCGGCCGCACCCGGCCAGAGCGCACGCCGCTGCGAAGCTGCCAGCCCAGATCGAGGGGGACCGCTGTAGGTAGGGAGGGACCATCGCTGTGGGATCGTACGGGGCCCGGGAAACGGCGGCCAAATTGACGACCCTCCCAGCCGCGTCTAGCTTCACTTCGTGAGGCGGCACGACCAAGAGCCCCTGGATTCGCCGGACGAGGGCGTGGACCCGGCGGAGGAGTCCCTGGACTCCGCGACGGACCATGATCTCCCCGAGTCCGAAGCGGAGGATCTCGAGTCGATGACGGAGGGGCTCGACTCCGCGACGGGGCTGGAGCCGCCGTCGGAGGAGCTCTTCCCTGCGCGCCGCCGTGGGCGCGCGCGCCGCCTGCGGCGCCTCGATCTTCGCAAGACGCTGTTCGTGCTCCCCAACGCGATCACCCTGGCGAGCGTCTTCTGTGGCTTCAACGCCATCCGGGTGGCGGGGACCCCCGAGGCGGACGCCAGCGACTTCTATCGCGCCGCGGTGCTGCTGATCTTCGCCATGCTGTTCGATCTCATGGACGGGCGCGTCGCGCGTCTCACGAAGACCCAGAGCGCCTTCGGCTTGCAGCTCGACTCCTTGGCGGACGTGATCTCCTTCGGGCTCGCTCCGGCGATCCTGGTCTACCAGTGGGTGCTCTATCGGCTCCCCATGGCGGGGCTCCTCACGGCGTTCCTGTTCGTCGCCTGCGCCTGCATCCGCCTGGCCCGCTTCAACGTGCTCAGCTCGACGGACACCGGCGCTCCGGTGAAGCCGGGCAAATACATCATCGGGCTGCCCACGCCGCCCGCCGCGGGGATCCTGATTTCTCTCGTCGTGGCGAACCACGCCGTCGGCGGCGCCCTGGGTGACGAGCGGTACACCATCGGCATCCTGGTGATGACCGTGGTGCTGAGCTTGCTGATGGTCTCGAACGTGCGGTTCCGATCCTTCAAGGATCTGCGACTGAACACGGGCACCCTCCTGCTCGTGCTCTTCGTGATCACCTCGAGCGCCTTCGTCTGGCAGCGCTTCAAGCCCCAGTTCGTGTTGGTGTGGTTGCTGTGTTTCTACGTACTCATCGGATTGCTCGAAGGGCTCCGGTCGATCGCCGCGCGCCTGGCGCGGATGGGGAGCCGCGAGTCCACCTCGGCGGACTCCGGTTGACCTTCGCGCCGCCCGCCCGTTGGCCTCGCCGGGCGGTCTCCTGGCGCGGCCCCCTGCTCGCCCTGCTCGCCCTCGTTGGCTTGCCGCACTGCGAGCGCAAGGCCGACCCCTACGACGCGCCCGCCCAGCCCACGGAGGCAGAGGCGCCCTCCGGAGAGCGGCTGCCTCCCCTCGAGCTCCGGGACGACACCCCGGGGACGCTCCTCACCTGGGTGGACGACGAGGGCGAGTTCCGCGTCGCCCAGCGGCCCGCGGACGTCCCCGAGGCCGCGCGAGCGAAGGTGCGGGTCGTCGTGCAGGGCAAGCCAGCGGGCACCCCGGAGACCGTCTACGTCGCGGATCTGACCCAGAAGCAGGCGGACGGCCGCTATCCTGTCCGGACCATGCCGCGCGCCGCCTGGGACGAGCTCGGCGCCGAGCGCCGCCAGGCCCGGATCAAGGAGCTGACCCCTCCGGTCGAAGAGGTGCCGCCCGGCTCCGGCGGCCCCGTCGTGATCTACGGCGCCGACTGGTGCAAACCCTGTCACCAAGCGGAGGACTACCTCCGGCAGCGCAAGGTCGCCGTGGTGCTCAAGGACATCGAGCAGGACCCCGCGGCGCAGGCGGAGATGCAGCGCAAGCTCGCGGCGGCGAACCTCCGCAACGCGTCCATCCCCGTGATCGACGTCGGCGGAACCCTCCTCGTCGGTTTCAGCCCCCGCGCCCTCGACGCCGCCTTGGCGAAGCTCCCGAAGGACTCGGCAGAGCCGGCCTCGCCCTGAGCGCCCGTGGAGCCCCCCCTCAGTCGTTCGTGAGGTCCCCCCGGGACGCCTTCCCGGCGGGGATCGTGGATGGCGCGCGGGCGCGCGTGAAGGCTCACGGGCCGGCCGCTCTCCGGAACGCACGAATCGACGACGCTCCCTCTGATGCGGGGCGCGCTCTCGGCCGTTCCTCCGGCGCGGGGGACGTGAGCCCGACGAGTGGCCCATCCGTAAGCCCCCCGAGTGCGTCGTGGAGGAGTCCGCTTGGAGAAAAAAATCGAAACCAGGCCGGGGCGACGGTACCCCCTGGGCGCGACGCATGATGGTCTGGGCACGAACTTCAGCATTTACTCACAGGTTGCGGAAGCCGTAGAACTCTGCCTGTTCGACGAGGACGGGGTCGAGGAGCGAGTCCGCCTCGAAGAGGTCACGGCCTTCTGCTGGCACGTCTACCTGCCCGGGGTGGGCCCCGGTCAGCGCTACGGCTATCGCGTCCACGGGCCCTGGGACCCGCAGCGGGGCTCACGCTGCAATCCCAACAAGCTCCTCCTCGATCCCTACGCGAAGGCGGTCACGGGGCGCATCGACTGGACGGAAGCCTGCTTTCCCTACCGCTTCGGGGATCCGCACTCGCGCAACGATCAGGACAGCGGTCCACATGTCGCCAAGGCCGTGGTCCACAGCCCCTACTTCGACTGGGGCAACGATCGGCCGCCGGACATCCCCCTGCACGAGTCGATCATTTACGAGGTGCACGTCAAAGGCTTCACCGCGACGCACCCGGACGTCCCCCCGAACCTGCGCGGGACCTACGCGGGGCTCGCGCATCCCGCCGCGATCGAGCACCTGCGACGGCTCGGCATCACCGCCGTGGAGCTCCTGCCCGTGCACCAGTTCGTGCACGACGCCCACCTCGTCGAGCGCGGTCTCCGCAACTACTGGGGCTACAACTCCATCGGCTTCTTCGCCCCCCACAACGAGTACGCCAGCTCCGGGGACCTGGGCGAGCAGGTTCAGGAGTTCAAGTCGATGGTCAAGGAGCTGCACGCCGCGGACATCGAGGTGATCCTGGACGTCGTCTACAACCACACCGCGGAGGGCAACCACCTGGGCCCGA
>JAAZAA010000091.1 GCA_012514535.1 Myxococcales bacterium
CGGCGTCGACGTCGTGCTCTGCACGCAGAACGCCGGTCACGTGGCGGGGGACGCCAGCGTCGCCTGGCCGATCCTCAAGCAGCACTCGCTGCCCTGACGAGCTTCCCCGCGAGCTCCTCTGCGCTCCGCGGGCTCACCGAACGGCCGCGACCTCGGGGACCTCGTCCCTCCCCGAGGCTCGCGGCTTCGTTTCGTTTCCATCGCCACGGCGCCCATCGCCTCTTCGAGAGCGCTCCGATCGGCTCCTCCACAGTTGCCGAACCACCCACATCGTCACACAAACTTTACACAAATGACGCAACGAGTTGTGGGTTAGCCACCATCAGGTGGTAACAATGGAGAGACCCTGGCGGGCGCTCGCGGACGAGGTTCGCCTCCGTACACGCGGTACGGCGGCGCAGACACCCTTCCCCCCTGCCAGAGGCGAACGTGGATAGTGGCGAGATGGACAGGTGCAAGGTCGGCAGCGGAGGGACGAGATGACGAAGGTCGCTGCACGTAGGTTGGGGCCCCCGCGGAGCGCCGTCCGCCTCGTCGTCCTCGAGGACGGGGCGGACGCACGAAGCGTTCCCGCGCTGGGGCGCCCCGAGGACGAGCTGGTCGTCATCGCACAAGGTCGGGAAGAGTCGCCCCTGGATCTCGTGCTCCGGGTGATCCACCGCCTGTCTTCTCTGGAGCAATCCCGCCGGCACGTGGCGAGCGCGGTCCTCCGGGTCGCTCCTCGGGTGGACGAGCAGGCAGCCGCCGCCCGGGATCTGCTGGCGCGCGCCCTCCTCACCCACTCCGCGGTGGCGGGATCGTCGGAGCTCGTCTTCGACGCGAGCGGATCCCTCGATGCCGCAGAACGCACCGAGATCCTCGAGCTCGTCGACCGGATGTTCCAGGAGGCCGTGCCGGGACGCTGCGCCATCCGCGTCCAGTTCGGGGAACCTCGCCCGGCCTCCATCCCTCCCGAGGGCTCCGTCGCGCCCGAGAGCGGAGTGATGCCCATCGCCCGCGTGTCGCCCTTGGCTGGGCCGGTCGCGGCCACCCCCAGATCGACGGACGACGTCTTCCCCGCGCGAAGAGCTCGCGCGAAGGGCTGACCCCACGCGCCGAACGTCGGCACCCCGGAAGGGCCGCGCAGGGCGTCCCTCGACGGGGGTTCTCTCGACGCCTCTCGACGGGGCCCACCGCGGCTACCTCGAAGGCGTCCGCCGTCCGGCTCCCCCTCCGGCGCGCGGGATCGCGCGCTCGCCACCAGGACGACCGCCCTTCTGCTGCCCGGGTCCGGCGCTTCCTTCGCGGGGTGGAGTGTCATATGACCACGAGACGCGCCCCAGGCGCCGTTGAGTCGATGTCGGTGCTGACCAAGCCTCGCCTACGATGGTGGCCGTTCCTCCTTGCGGCGGCGCTCCCCGCCGCTTGTCGGGCCGACTTCCGCACCGAGGACGACTCCGCGATGGGAGGGCGCGGAGGCGGAGCCGGCAGCGGAGCCAGCGCGGGCGCGCCCAGCTGGCCCGAGTGCATCGAAGAAGAGACCTCGTGCCCCGGCTGCGAGACGTCCGCCGACTGCGCCGGGGGCGTGTGTGATCCCACGACGGAGCAGTGCGTCGCTTGCCTCGAGAACGCCGACTGCGCGGAGGTGGCCGCTCCCCGCTGCGAGAGCAACGTCTGCAAGGGGTGCCTCGACGCGGACGACTGCGCCCACTTCGAGGACGAGGCCCTCTGCGATCCGGAGTCCGGGGCCTGCGTCGCCTGCCGCGGATCCGAGGACTGCGACGGCAACGTCTGCCACCCGCACACGAAGACGTGCACGGACCTCCCCGTCCGCCAGAAGCACGCCTGTGAGCCGTGCCAACACGACGCCGAGTGCCAGGAAGGACAGCTCTGCGTCGAGACGACCTACGACGATCCGAGCACGGGCGTCGTCGGCGCGTTCTGCCTGTGGCGCCGCGACGCTCCTTTGCCTGGGCCCCAAGGGACCTGCGGCCCGAACAGCCGCCCCTACGCGCGCGCCGCCGAGGTCGTGAGCGTCGACGGAGAAGCTGCGATCGTCTGTCGCCTGCGCACCACGACCTGCACCGCCCTGCTGCAGCACAGCAGCCCCGTCGAGGGCTGCGAGACCCCGTTCATGGACGACGCCGCCTGCGGGCACCCCGACTTCAACGACGGACGGTGCCGCTTCAACGACGACATCGAGAAGCTGCCCCGCTGCACCTATCCGTGCCTCGGCAACGAAGACTGCCAGGCGGGCTCCAGCTGCACCGCCGGTGGGAGCAACCGCTACTGCAACTTCTGAGCGGGCGCCGGCGAGAGACGTCGACCGCGGTCGACGACGCCCGCGGCCGCGTACTGCTCTCGCGTACTGCTCTAGGGCCTCGGCCGCTCGAAATCGTAGGCAGGACGACCGTAGAGATAGCCTTGTTGGAGGTGCGCGCCGAGGGCGAGGAGGGTGTCGCGTTCGTCCGGCGTCTCGACACCCTCACACACGACCATCATCTCCATGTCCTCCGCGCAGGCCTGCAACAGGGACCCGACCAGCCGCTGCAAGCGTGGCTGCGCGTCGATGCCCCGCACCAGAGACGCGTCGAGCTTCACGATCTCCGGATCGAGGAGCGTGAAGCTCGCGAGCCCCGCGTAGCCGGAGCCGACGTCGTGCAGGGCGATGGAGAACCCGAGGTCTCGCAGGCTGCGCAAACGACCCTTCAGGTCCTCCACCCCTCCCAGCGAACCCCGCTCCGTCACCTCGAGGACCACCCGCCCGGCGTAGGCCGACAGCGGCGCCGTGGCGGCGTGGAGCTCCGGATCGTCGAGCTCCGCCGCGTGCAGGTTCACGAAGATGCGCGCCTCGCTCGGCGCGCTCGCCACGCGCCTCGCCACGAGCTCACGGATGCGCCGCCCGAGCTCCCTGGTCCGCTCCAAGCGACCCGCGGCGGCGAAGAGCAGCGCCGGACGCTCGAGCCCCGGCTGCCTGGAGCGCACCAGGGCCTCGTACCCGAACACGGTCCGCTCCCGCAGGTCGACGATGGGCTGGAAGGCGATCCAGACGTTCTGGAGCGCGGAGTCGAAGTGACGATGCTCCTCGATGATGTCGTTCGGAGACGACGGGCGCAGCGACGAGCGGGGGGCCGCCGCGGAGCTCTCGTCCACGAGCTCGCGCAAGACGCTCAGCAGCTCGTCGTGCACCGCGCTCTTGAGGACGTAGCGGACGCGCCCGTCGCCGATGGAGGATCGCGCTGACTCCAACGAGGGGCGCCCCGTGAAGATGATGACGGGGAGCTCCTCGTTGCCCTGGCCGCGGATGCAGCGGAGCAGCTCGACGCCGGTCCCTCCCGGCATGACGAGATCCGTGACGACCGCGTCGAAGCCGTGCCCCACCGTCAGACGCGACAGCGCCTCGGCGGGGGAGCGCACCGCCGTCACGTCGAAGCCGGCGGCCGTCAACACTCGGTGGATCGCGACGCGCACGAGCTCGTCGTCGTCGACGAGCAAGATCCGGGGAGCCGAGCTGGTCTGGGTCGCAGGGGACCGGAGCGCGGAGGGCTGCATCTCGTTAGTCCTTTCCAAAATCCGTCGCCCTCCCGGCCCGTGATACCCGTCCGTTGAGAGAGTCCGCTCGCGATTTGGGGGAGCTCGATCGAGGCGCCTCGTCGTTCATCGTTCGGGCTTCGTCCACGATCCACGCGCCGCGACCGGATGGACACCAGTGCGTTTGTCGCCTTCACATCGTCGACTAACGTCGAGCTGACGTCAATTGACGGCCATCAACGCGCGCGGCGCGAACTGGTGCACAGCGGCGCGAAGTGCGCGACGCCCATCCCCGATACCCGAGGCGTGGGCGCCCGAGATCGGCGGGCGTCCTGGTCCGTCGAGATACCGGCGATGACGCGGCGCCTCGTGTGCTCCGTGTTCCGACGACGAACGACCAGCGCCAACCTGTCGGCACCTTCGCTCTCGAGGAGCGACCGTGGATGCGCCGCGCCGCGTTCGTGCGCGTCCTGACCACACCGCCCCTGGAGCCATGATGCCGTCCATCGGCGAAGGCGCAGAGGGTTCCGTGAACGCAGCGCGGCGACGGCGTCCCTCTACCGCTCTCTCTCCGCGCAGCGGGGGCAAGCAAAAAGAGACCGATCGGTCTCTTTTTCTGGGCTCGCGCCGCTGTCCCTCTTCGCGGTGCGGAAGCGTACGCCCTGGAAGGGACGTCGCCCCGGGAAGGGAGACGAGACGGACGGACAAAAGAGACCGATCGGTCTCTTTTTCTGCGGTACGGCTCGGTCCCCCTCCCCGCGACCCCGACGCGGACGCCGTACCGGGAGCGTCGCCCCTCGGGCGCAGCTTGGTTTCCGTCACCCCTGAAATCTGGAGCGCCGAATCGCCTGTCTCGCGAGAGCTCCCCTATCCCCTGGGTGACCGGCCTGGGATACACTCCCGCGCTACTCACCGCTCGCTGGATGGCGGGCAGGAGCTTCGATTCATGGACGCGTGGCGACGATGGCTGGTGGTAGGTCTGCTCGGCTGGAGCACGTCCTGCGGCGGCGGAAGCAGCAGCGAGGCGACTCCAGACACCCAGGCGCCTTCGTTCGGCGGCGTCACCCGCGCCACGGCCCTCGATGACGGCAGCGCCCGGGTGACCTGGAAGCCGGCGAAGGACGACGTGAGCCCTTCCGCGCGCATCGCCTACCGGGTGTACGCGGCTCGGGCGGGCCGCGACATCGACTTCGGGCGTCCCGTGGCGGTCTCTCCCGCCGGCGCCTCCAGCCTCGGGGTTTCGGGGCTGTCCCAGGGCGTGCCCCTCGAGATCGCGGTGCGAGCGGTCGACGAAGCCGGCAACGAGGACACCAACGACGAGACGGTGAAGGTCACCTTGCCCGACACGGTGGCGCCTCAGTTCGCGGGCGTGGGTGAGGTCACCGCCCTCTCCGCCTCCTCCCTCGAGGTCCGCTGGCCCGCGGCGAGGGACAGCGTCGGGGTGGAGAAGTTCCTCGTCTACTTCTCCGACGACCCGAACCCCTTCGGCGCCAAACCCCGGGAGCTGCCCGCGGACGAGCGCAGCACCGTCTTCAAGGACCTCGACGAGGCGACCACCTATTTCGCCGCGGTCCGGGCGGTCGATGGCGCGGGGCACCACGACGGCAACCGCAAGATCGCCTCCGCCTCGACCCTCGACGCCACGCCCCCGGACTTCGCGGGCATCGACACCCTCGTCGCCGGCGGCACCGCCGTCATGGCGCGCTGGTCCCCCGCCACCGACAACGTCACGGCCGCCGCGGACATTCGCTACCGCGTCTACGCCGCGGAGGATCCGGACGAGCTCGACTACGACACGCCCACCGAAGAGGTCACGGGCAACGACTACGTGATCCTCACGGGGCTCCCGCCGTCCACGTCCCTGTCCGTGGTGGTGCGGGCCGTAGACGAGGCGGGCAACGAGGACGACAACGACGAGGTGGCCACCGTCGCCCTCGGTGACGCCGACGACGTCACGCCCCCCACCTTCGCTGGGGCGGAGGCGGCCACGGCGCTCGGCGCACGGACGATCCGCGTGAGCTGGAGCCCCGCCACGGACGATCTCTCCCCCCCCGACGTCCTGCTCTACGACGTGTGGTACTCCACCGTGGCCGACGGCCAGGATTTCCTGGGCCCTCCGCAGGCGACCTCGGCGCCGGGGGCCACCTCCGTCGACGTGACGGAGCTCGAGCCGGGCACGACCTACTACTTCAAGGTGCGCGCCCGCGACCTGCAGGGGCTGCGGGACACCAACCAGATCGAGGTGTCGGCCACGACGGTGTTGGACGACACGCCGCCGGTGTTCCGCGGCGCCGGGCTCGTCCGAGGAGAGAACGCCACCACCCTGCGCGTCTCCTGGCTGCCCGCCACGGACGACACCTTCCCCCAGACGAGCATCGTCTACGAGGTGTACGTCGCCACCGCCAGCGGCGCACAGAACTACGGCACGCCCACCGTCACGGTCACCGGCCAGACCTGGGCGGAGGTCACGGGGCTCGAGCGAGAGACGACCTACTACGTCGTCGTGCGCGCCCGCGATCCCGAGGGGAACGGGGAGGAGAACGAGAACGAGGTCGAGGGCTCCACGCTCCCGGATACGACCGGCCCCGTCGTGGCGACGACGCCGACCGCCGCCGCCACCTCGGAGACCTCGCTCCAGGTCAGCTGGGTCGACGCCGTGGACGACAGCTACTCCGCCGAGGAGCTCATCTACACGGTCTACTACTCCAAGAAGAGCGGCGGCCCCTACGAGAAGGGCCCCACCACCGCGGCCGGCGTCACCACGGCGGAGCTGACCGGCCTCACCACCGACGTCCGTTACTACATCGTGGTCCGTCCCGTGGACCCCTCCGGGAACCAGGGCTCCTCCCCGGAGACCTCCGCCACGCCGAGTGACGACGACGAGCCCCCGACGTTCACGGGCACTCCCGTCTTGAGCGCGACGACCCTGCTCAGCGGCGGCGAGCTGCGCAACCGCGTGACGGTGACCTGGACGCCCGCGACCGACGCCGGAACGCCCCAGGAGGCCATCGCCTACGAGCTCTGCCGCGCTGTCGACGCCGCCTGCGCTCCCTTCGTCGTGCACGCCAGGACGGCCCCGGGCGCCACCACCCACACCTTCGAGGGGCTGCTCGTCGACTCGCCCTACTACTTCACGGTGCGGGCGGTGGACGCGGCGGGCAACGTCGCGGCTCGTCCTGCGGTGACGGCGGCTCCGCCGACGGCTCCCGAGGCGCCCGTCGTCGCCAACGACTCGGCGCGGCAGGCGAGCGTCACCTGGACCGCGACGACGTCGAGCGTGTTCACCAACCTCCGCTACTCCATCCAGTACTGGGACGCGTGCCGCGCGCCGAACGGCTGGGTGACGGAAGAGACCACCTCGGTCCGCACGGAGGGGGTCACCACCCTGGTCAAGGGGTATTACGGGCCCAACGCCGCCCGGGTGGTCGCCATCGACGGGTTCGGGAACGCGACCTTTGGGCCCGCTGGCGAGGTCTACCGGAGCGGCTCCGCCCTGGCGAGCGCCGTGCTGCAGCCCCTCTGGGATCAGAGCTGCAATACCGGCGCGGGCTGCCACGGGCCGGCCGCGGGCATCTATGTCTCCTGGACCACGGCCACCGCCAAGCAGGCGCCGAGCCCGGGTGGGTATCCCACCGCTTCGGTCCTCACCACGAGCACCGATCCCGCCGACAGCCGCATGTACGATCGCATCCTCACGGGGAACATGCCGCCAGCGTCCCCCCTGCCCGAGGACCTGCTGTGCAACCTCGGGGAGTGGATCCTCGACGGCGCGCCCTGAGCCCCGTCGCGCGGCGGCGCTTACGACGAGCTCACGGACAGAACACGCCGCGCGGCGGGACCGCCACCGACACGAACGCCGGCCGGACCCGCGGCGGCGCCCAGTTGCTGAGGCGCTTGCGGATGTCGGGCGCGAGCTGGGTCCCGACGATCGACCACGCGTCGACGGTGTAGTTGTCACCGCTCTGCTGCTGCAGCAGCAAGCTCCGCGTGTACGGCTCGAAGGTCATGCCCTGCCCGTTCACGCTCACGGCCTTGGTCATCTCCATGCGGTCCGCGTCGTCGACCAGCGCGCCGGCGACCATCGGCTGCGCCTGGGGGACCATCACGTAGAGGACGGACTGACAGGGATCCACCGCGGCGACGCGAGGCTGCGCGCTGCGCTGGCGCAGGGACAGGGTCTCCTGGACCTGGTGGGTGCGCGTCGTCAGGTAGATCGCGCTCTGCCCGAACTCGTCCTCGAAGTCGGGCACCACGGCCACGACGAGGTTCGCCCCCGGATCGAAGCCGATGCTCCCCTGGGAGGCCCCCGGGCTCGTGACGGGCGCCTCCACGAGCTTGACCGGCGCGAACTCCTGCACCCCGTCGCCGTCCACCTGGATGCGCCGGAGCTCGACGACGCAGCGCTCGGGCGCTCCTGGGCAGTCGAGGGACAGCACGTGCACTTCTCCGCCGGCGCTGCTCGGCGCGCCCACGGCACCCCACAGACCGTCGGGGTACTGCGCCGTTCCCTTCAGGGAGATGTCGGAGAGATCCTTGGTGTCGAAGACGCTGAGCTCCCCGCCATCGCCCAGGACGGCCAGGTTGCCGTTCAGGGCGAAGACGTGGACGGGGTCGACCGGGGCCACCACCTGGGCCGCCTCGGACTCGTAGGCCCACTCGCCCTGTCGGCGATCGAACCGGGCGGCGCGCACCTCGTCGCCCTGGATCAGGAACCAGAGATCCCGCTCCGCCTCGTGCACGGCGGCCCCATAGTTGCCCGTGAGGCGCGCGAGCTCCTCACCGGTCTGGGGCGACAGGGACAGGAGCACCGCGGCTCCGTCTTCTTGTCCGCCGACCACCACCAGCCCGGGCTCCACCTCGACGACGGGAGCGCCACCTTGCCCTCCCGATCCCCCACCGGACCCGGAGCTCGCGCCAGCGAAGCCGCCGGTGTTGTCCGCCGAGAACCCGGCGACTTCATCGAAACCATTGATCAGGCTGCACCCGGCGATGGCCAAGAGCACGCCGAGGGGAGCCAGCCTGCGAGGGAGGGCGAACGTCATCAGTTGTCTAGCGCTCCTTGGGCGATCCACAGCTCGATCGTGGCGATGTGTGCGTCCGACAGGTAGTTGCCGTCCTGGGGCATGCGCGCGGGCATCTGCTGCTCCGGTGGGAGGGCCGCCACGGGGCCCGTGCCCTTGATGCGGTGGATGAGGTGGCTGTCCTCCGGGTTGCCCGGGGCGACGAGCTTGTAGCCCGCGCCCAGGAGGGTCCGCGACTCCACGTCGACCATGTCTTGATAAGCCGTGCTCGCGGTCAACCCGACGCCCACCGCGGGGGCCGCGCCACCGTGGCAGTTGTTCGAGGCGCATCCTCGCGCCCCGAAGATGCCGAGCACGTTCACCTGGAAGCTCACGAAGGTCGTGAAGGGGACCTCCGGCTCCGGCTTGCTCCGGTTCGCCCCGTCGTCCCGAGCCAGCACCACCATGTAGTACGTGGTGTTCGGATCGAGGGCCTCGACGGTCATGCCCGTCGCGCCCGGCTCGCTCGTGACCCAGGGCTCCCCGTCGAAGTCGAAGCCGCCGGACTCCGACGCGAGGAACACGTCGTAGACGATGTCCTCCGTCGGCGTCTGGTTGTCCGTCGCCGGAAGCCAGCTGACGTCGACGGAGCTCGACGTCACGTTCTCCATGGTCAAGATGCCGCCGAACGCCGGCGCGACGTCGTCGTCCTTGGTCCGGGCGGACTGGACGCGCTCGTTGGCGTCCACGTTGCCCGAGGGGTCCTCCGCCTGGCACAGGACGTAGTAGGCGGTGTCGCGGTCGAGCCCCGTCACGACCCCGCTCGTGGCCCCCGTCACCTGCAGATCGGGAGCGCGGAGATTGAACCCGTCCGGCGTCTCCGCCGCGTAGACGTTGTAGATGATGTCCTCGGGAGCGGCGATGTCGTCCCGCGCCTCCTCCCAGGTCACCAGGATGCTGCTCGCGGTCCTGCCGACGGCCGCCTTGCACCCCGCGAAGACCGGCGCGATCTCGTCGGGCCCGGAGGTCGCACGCACCACCTCCTCGTTGCCGTCGAGGTTGCCCGCCGCGTCCGCCGCCTGCACGACGAAGAAGTACTCCGTGTCGGGCTGCGGCAGGGTCACGGTCAGGCGCGTGGCCCCCGGCAAGCTGGTGCCGATGGGGTTGTCGAGGTCCACGTCGTCCTCCGTCGGCCCGGCGTAGACGAAGTACCGCAGCGCCCCGGCGGTCGTGAGATCGTCGGAGGCCGCCTCCCAGGAGAGCCGCACGGCCGCGCCCGGGGCGCCCTTCGCGCTCTCGAGCCCGTCGAAGCGCGGCCCCTCCGTGTCCTCTGTGGTGGTCGTCTGGACGATCGCGTCGTTCGGCACCTCCGTGCCGTCCACGACCGCGCGCACGGTGGCGTGGTAGGCCGTGTCCTCCTCGAGCCCGCCGAGGACCACCGTGCTGCTCCCCTCCGGCAGCACCGCCTGGGGGACCCCGAAGTTGAAGCCGTCCTCCTCGGTCGCGAGATAGACGTGGTAGGAGACGCCGCTCTCCTCCGCGGGGAGCCACGCGACGAGCACGCTCGTGGGCGACACCGGCCCCGCTCCCTGCACCCCGTCGAAGGTCACCGTCGGCAGCTCGTCCGCCTCCGGGGCGAGCACACACCGGTCGCCGCGCTCGACGGTGCCGGGCCCACAGCTGACGGAAGAACAGCTCAGGAGCCCCGGCGCACCCAGAC
>JAAZAA010000092.1 GCA_012514535.1 Myxococcales bacterium
ACAACTTCTGGAACGACGGCGCCTCGGGCCAGCACGTGATCAGCTATCACGGGCGCAGCTTCGAGGTGATCACCCAGACCGCCTGGGAGACGGGCAACCACTGGCCCGTGTCCTATCCGTCGTTCATCGTCGGCTCCACCGGCGGTGACGGCTACGGGACGGCCCTGAGCAACCTGCCGCGACGGGTGAGCGACCTGACCAGCGTGCCCACCGGATGGTCCTGGACGCCGGCCAGCGGCAAGTACAACGCCACCTACGACGTCTGGTTCCATCCGAGCGGGGCGGACTCCGGCCCGGGTCAGCGCAGCTTCATCATGGTCTGGCTCCACACCGAGGGTGGCCCGCAGCCCGCCGGGAGCCAGGTAGGTACCTGGAGTCGCGCTGGGGTGAACTGGCAGATCTGGGAGGGGAGCCAGCACGAGGGGCGGCCCGTGCGTTCCTACGTGGCGCAGGGCGGGCCGGTCACGGCGCTGGAGTTCGATCTGAAGGACTTCATCGACCACTCGGTGCAGAACAGCGGCAACTTCAGCTCGAGCCTCTACCTCACCAACATCTTCGCGGGCTTCGAGATCTGGCACGGTGGGCAAGGGCTGCGCACGAACAACTTCTGCGCAGAAGTGAACTGACCCGCCTGCTGCTCCGATATCCCCGCTGATACCCTCGACGGCACGCCGAAGAACGGAGCCCCCGCGGAGAAGCCCCTCCGCGGGGGACGAGCGGCCGCATTCGGAGGTCCGGCCTCGGGAGCGGCCTGCCAGCTCGACGTCGCCCGTGAGGTTTGGAGCACTTCCGCGTCTCCGGTAGGTTTTCGGGGTGAGGACCGCCCAGTACTGGATCGAACGCCTCGGGCTCGAGCGACACCCGGAAGGGGGCTGGTTCCGGGAGACCTTCCGGTCGGAGGTCTCCCTGACCCACCTGCCCGCGCCCTTCACGGGGCCGCGGGTGGCCTCGACGGACATCTACTTCCTGCTCGAGGCCGCGGAGCGCTCCACCCTCCACCGGCTCCACAGCGAGGAGCGCTGGCACTGGCACACGGGGGGCCCGCTGACCGTCTTCGTGATCCACCCCGACGGCCGCCGGGAGGATCTCCGCCTCGGTCCGGACTTCGACGCGGGCCAGCGGTTCCAGGTGGGGGTGCCGGGGGGCCGCGTCTTCGGGGCCCTGGTGGATCCCTCGGAGGATCCCGAGCGCGACTTCGCGCTGGTGAGCTGCACGGTTGCGCCGGGCTTCGACTTCGAAGACTTCGAGCTGTGTGAGCGCGCGGAGCTCCTGGCGCTGTACCCGCAGCACAGCGAGCTCATCGAGCGCCTCGGCCGCTGAGCGCCGAGCGCCGCCGTCGAGCGCCGCCGTCGAGCGCCGACAGTCGAGTTGCGCTGCCGAGCGCCGCCGTCGATGACCCTCGACCGAACGGCGGCGCTCCGGCGGGAGACCTCAGGGGCCCACGAGCTGGTCGCGCACGGTGGCGAGCCCCGCGAAGGCGGCGAGCCGCTGTACCTGGTGGCGCGTGCCGGGGAACACCATGTGCCGCGCCGTCGTGCCCCGCGGGGTGTGGACGGCCCAGTGCACGAGCCCCACGGGTTTGTCGGCGCTCCCCCCCGTGGGGCCCGCGATGCCGGTGATGGAGAGGGCCACGTCCGCGCCCAGAGTCCGGCACGCGCCCTCTGCCATCTGGCGCGCCACGGCCTCGCTGACCGCGCCGTGGTCGCCCAAGGTGTCCGCGCCCACCCCGAGCACGCCGACCTTCACCTCGTTCGAGTAGCAGCACACCCCGCCGACGTAGTAGGCGCTGGAGCCGGGCACGTTGGTGATCAGCTGGGAGACGAGCCCTCCCGTGCAGGACTCCGCCAGGGCCAGACGCCAGCCGAGCTGCCCGAGGAGCTCCCCCACCGCCCCCGCCAGGGTCACGTCGCCCTCCCCGTAGACGACCCGCTTCCCGAGGCGCTCGATGACCTCGTCCGCGGCGGCCCGACAGCGCGCCTCCGTGTCGCGCTCCTCGGCGCCCGCGACGAGCACCTTCACCTCGATCTCCGGGAAGGACGCGCGATAGCCGAGGGTGACCCCGTGCTTCTCCTCGAGCCCCGCGAGCCGATCGTTGATCTCCGCTTCGGGCAGGCCGAAGCAGCGCAGGCGCAGGGCGCGGCGGATCCCCTGAGCCTCGGGGAGCCGAGGCACCACGTGCTCGTTGAACATCTCCTTCATCTCCAGGGGGACGCCCGGCATGAAGAAGGCGCGCGCGCCGACGACGCCGTCGATGGTGACCGCGAAGCCCGGCGCGGTCCCACGTCGATTCGGCAAGATGGCGGCGCCCTCCGGAAAATCCGCCTGCTTCGCGTTGGACTCCGAGAGGGTGCGTCCTCGGGCGAGGAGGCGCTCGCGGATGGCGTGCAGGGAGGCCTCGTCCCGCACGAGGGGGCGACCCAGGACGTTGGCCACGGCGCGCGTGGTGAGGTCGTCCGTGGTGGGTCCGAGGCCGCCGGTGCAGACGAGGACTCGATGCTGGGCGGAGAGGCGCACCAAGGTCGCGCCGATCCGCTGTTCGTCGTCGTCGACGGTGGCCATCTCGACCACGTCGTGCCCCAGCTCGAGCAGGCGCTCCGCCAGCCACTGGGAGTTGGTGTCCACGAGCTCTCCGCGGGTGATCTCGGTCCCGATGCTGACGATGGCGCAGGTCATCGTCCAGGAGTGTACATTTTCCCACCCTCGCCGGCTTCCCGTGTATCCTCCCCGCGGAGCGCCCCTGCCGGCCCGCGTCGCCGGCCTGGACGCGGGGGCTCGGGCGCGACGTGGGAATGCAGCCGAAGTCCTCTTCAGATCCTCCGGGCTCCCTGGCACCGGGTCCCTCCGGGTCCGACGCGGTCCTCAGCGTGCAGGACGTCGACATCGGTCGGGTGATCGACGGGCGCTATCGCGTGGAGGCGTTGCTCGGCAAGGGCGCGGTCGGGCTGGTGTACCGATGCCGGCACCTCGCGCTCGACAAGGACGTGGCCATCAAGGTCTTGCGACCGGACTACGCGAGCGACGCGGAGGTCGCGGGGCGCCTCGAGGTGGAGGCCAAGGCGGCGTCGGCGGCGGGGAGCCCGCACATCGTCGAGACCGTCGACTTCGGCAGGTTGCCGGATGGCTCGGCGTACTTCGCGATGGAGTACCTCGAGGGGTGCTCTTTGGGGGAGTTGCTCGACTCGGGGGAAGCTCTGGGGCCCGAGGAGGTGTTGGACCTCGCCGCGCAGATCGCCGAGGGCCTCGAGGCCGCCCACGCCGCGGGCATCGTCCACCGAGACCTGAAGCCGGACAACGTGTTCCTCGTGAGGCGCGGGGAGGAACCGCGCTTCGTCAAGATCCTCGACTTCGGCATCGCGAAGCTCGCTCGCGCGGAGAGCAAGCTCACCCGCGCCGGGCACATCTACGGCACGCCCCACTACATGTCGCCGGAGCAGGCGATGGGGCGCGAGACGGACTGGCGCACGGACGTCTACTCCCTCGGCGTGATCCTCTACGAGCTGGCCACCGCCAAGGTGCCCTTCGACGCGGACGAGCCGATGGCCATCCTGATGCAGCACGTCAACGACGAGCCGCCCGCGATGGTCCCCGCGGCGGGCGGTGAGCTCGTGCCCCGGCTCGAGGCGGTGATCCGGAAGTGCCTGCAGAAGGATCCGGAGCTGCGTTACCGCAGCATGAGGGAGCTGCGGGCGGACCTCGAGCGTCTGCGGGCAGGGGTCGCGCCCGAGGCGGCGAAGGGGGGACGCGCCCGGCGGTCCACGTTGCCGCCGCCGCGCCCGACCTCCCTGTGGAACCGCGGGGTCACCGCGGTGGCCGCCCTCGGGATCGTGGCCTCGGCCACCCTCGGGTATGCCCTCTACGCCCGGGACGACGCGCGAGCGGCGGAGGGCGAGGGCGCCAGTGGTGGCGACCTCGAGGGCTCCCAGGAGGGGGACGAGCAGGCCATCAGCGCTCCACCCCACGCGACCACCGAGGAAGAGCCCGCGGCGGAGTCGGCGTCTGCGGAGGGCGCGTCGTCGGAGGAAGCCGGTAAGCCGGTGGTGCTCATCGTGCTGCCGGCGGACGCGCGCATCACCCAGAACGGCAAGGATCTGGGCCCCATGCCCGTGACCGTGAGGGTGCCCGAAGGCGGACGGGCGGAGGTGTTCGTCCAGCGGAGCGGCTACGTGCCACGTCGCCTGGTGCTGAAGGGGGACAAGCCGCGGGTCGTCATCGGGCTCGTCGAGGTGGGCAATCAGGCGGAAGACGCCGCCGAGCGGGCCCAGGCGGAGGCGGAGGCGGAGGCCGGGCGACGGAGCGAAGGACGGCGCGAGGCAGGGAGCGAGGCAGCGCCCGGCGCAGCGCCCGCCGACCCCGCGGAGGCGCGAGGTCCTGGTGCCGCCGGAGACACGAAGAAGCCCGACGCTCCGCCGAGCGCGTCCTTCCCGGAGGCGCCGCGCGGCGCCCTGCCCGAGGCGCTCCCCGCGGAGCCCCCCGGCGCGGCCCCCGAGGTTCCCCCTACCGAGCCATCGCGCTCCCCAGCGCAGCCAGCGCCCGGGGCGGAGGCCCCCGCGTCCCCAGCCCCCACCCCCGAGACGCAGTCCCCCGCACCGCAGGCTTCCGAAGCGCGGTCCCCTGAACCGCAGTCCCCTTGAACCGCAGTCCCCCCCGGGAGACGGTGCTCGTCAGCGCCCGTCGGGCAGGTCGTAGGCGCAGCGGAAGCCCACGTCGTCCCCGACGCGCGGGGGCTCGCTGCTCCAGCTCTTGAGCTGGGACGCGACCTTCGATCGATAGGAGCCCCCGAACAGCCGCAGCTCCCCCTCCGGCCCCCTCGACCACTCGGCCACGTTGCCCACGAGATCGAGGATACCCGCCGGGGTCGCCCCGCCGGGTCGGCTGCCCGCCAGCTCGGGCCCCGTCCCGCCCGTGGCGCAGGGGCCGTCCTCGAGCCCGAAGCTGGCCCGCCGACAGACGAGGCCGTGGGGACCCCAGGGGAAGCGCCGCCCCTCGGGGCCCGCCGCGGCGAAGAGCAGCTCGTCGAAGGTCGGCAGACGGCCCCCCGCGAAGGCGCAGTACCGCTCCGCCTGGCTCGCCGTGATCCCCGTGACGGGCACCCCGGGCTCTGCGGGCGCGGAGGGAGCGGGCGATTCCGTTTGCCCGCTGGTCGCGGAGGGGGCGGGCGCGGCGGAGCTCGGCGCAGGCGACGCATCGCAGGCGCCAGCGGCGCTGCAGCGGCGCCAGGCGTCGACGGTGACCTCCGTCCGATCGAGCCGGAAGCTGCGCACCTCGACGACGCGGCGCTCCACGACGCCCTCCGCCTCCCAGTCGTTGGGGGCGAGCTCCAGACGGCCCCCCGCGACGCGCGCCGGCTCCAGGCTCGCCACGCAGCCGAGCTGGGGCCGCACGGCGAGCTGGAGCCCCTCGGGGCAGCCCTTCGGCTGACCACGACACTGTCCCTCGACCAGCGCCTGACCCTCCGGGCAGCAGCGGGCCCCGAGGGCTCGCGTCTTCGGCGCGCAGCGCTCGGGGGCCTTGCGCGCCCAGGCCCCGAACAGCGCCGCCCAGGCCACCGCCGCCGCGCCCCCCAGGGCGAACACCCACAGCCAGAGGGCTGCCTCGCGACGCCGCTCGCGCCTCCAGCTCCAGCGCCCCCCGCGCGAGAAGCCGCTCGAGAAGAAAGACCGGACGGCGCGCGCGCGTCTCACGCGGTTTCCGCGGCGGGGCTCTCGGCGATCAGCTCCATCAGCTGCGCCTCCGTGATGACCTCGGTCCCGAACTTCTGCGCGGCGGTGATCTTGCTCTTGCCCACCTTCTCCCCGGCGACGAGGTAGTTGGTCCCCTGCTTGATCTTGTCGTGGACGGTGCCGCCCGCGGCGCGGATGTCCGCGTGGACGTCCTCGCGCTTGCGGCTCAGCACCCCGGTGACGCAGAAGGACTTGCCGAGCAGAGGCCCCGCCTCCACCGCCGCGTGGCGGGGCTGCGGGCGCGACACGCCGCGCGCCTGGAGCTTGCTCAGCACCTCGCGGTGGAGCGGATCCGCGAGGAAGGCGCGCAGGCTGTCCACCATCTTCGGGCCGAAGCCCGAGATGTGACTCGCCCGCTCCGCCGCCTCCTCCGGTGAGAGCTTCATCAGCTCGTCCAGGGAGCCCAGCTCCTCCGCCAGCTGCACCGACGCCACCTGGCCGATCAGATCGATCCCGAGCCCCGTGAGCAGGCGATCGAAGGTGCGCTCCTTCGAAGCCAGGATGGCGTCCACGACGTTCTGAGCGCTCTTCTTGCCGATGCGCTCGAGCTCCTGGAGCTTCTCCGGCGTCAGGTCGTACAGATCCGCCACGTCGCGCACCCAGCCGCGGACGACGAGCTGGGCGACGAGGGCGTCCCCCAGATGGTCGATGTCCATCGCGAAACGCCTGGTATAATGGAGGATCGAGCCCACGACCTGGTCGGGGCAGCGGGGGTTCGGGCAGCGCACGGCGACCTCCCCCGGGATCCGCGCCACGGGGGTGTCGCAGGAGGGGCACCGATCGGGCATCACGAAGGGGCGCTCGGTGCCGTCCCGCGCCGTGCGATCCACGTCGACGACCTGGGGGATGATCTCGCCGGCCTTCTCGATGCCGACCCGATCCCCGACGTGCACTCCGAGCTTCTCGATGATGTCCTGATTGTGCAGGGAGGCGCGCGCGACCACGGTGCCCGCGAGCTGCACGGGCTCCAGCTGGGCGACGGGGGTGAGCACCCCGGTGCGGCCGACCTGCACCTTGATGTCGAGCAGGCGGGTGTACGCGCGCTCGGCGCCGAATTTGAAAGCGATGGCCCAGCGCGGGAACTTCGCGGTGGCGCCCAGGATTTCCTGCTGGCGGAAGTCGTCCACCTTCACGACGCAGCCGTCGATCTCGTAGGGGTAGCCGATGCGCAGCTCCTGGATCGCGGCGATGGCCTCGTGCACCTCCGCCAGGCTCCGGCAGACGCGGTGCTGGCGGTGGGTGGGCAAACCGAGCGCCGCGCAGCGGTCGAGGGCCGCGGAGTGGGACTCGGCGAAAACGCGTCCCTCCACGACCTGCCACACCAGCGCGCGCAGCCGGCGCCGGGCCACGATCCTCGGATCGAGCATGCGGAGCGAGCCGCTGGCGGCGTTGCGCGGGTTGGCGAAGGGGGGCTCTCCGCGGGCGCTGCGCTCTTCGTTGATCGTCTCGAGGTCGCGCCGATAGATGACGACCTCGGCGCGGAGCGTCAGGGGCTCGGTATAGGGGATGGTCAGGGGCAGCGAGCGGATGGTCCGCAGGTTCTCGAGGATCTCCTCCCCCACCTTGCCGTCGCCCCGGGTGGCGCCCCCGCTGAGCACCCCGTTGCGGTAGAGGATCTCCACGCTGCCCCCGTCGAGCTTCGGCTCGACGCAGTACACCACCTCCGCGCCGGCGGGCAGCCCGTCGCGGACCCGCCGGTCGAAGTCCTCGACCTCCGCCTCGTTGTAGGTGTTGTCGAGGGACATCATCGGCGCCACGTGCGCCGTCGTGCGCAGCTCGGCGCGGGGGCTCCCGCCGACGCGCTGGCTCGGTGAGTGGGCCGAGACCAACTCGGGGTGACGCTCCTCGAGCTCGCGGAGCTCTCGGTAGAGGGCGTCGTACTCGGCGTCCGACACGATCGGGTCGTCGAGGACGTAGTAGCGGTAGTCGTGGGCTCGGATTTCGGCGCTCAGCTCCGCATGGCGGGCGGCCGGGGAGCCCTTGGGTGGCGAGTCCTGAGCGGGCGGCGAGTCGTCGATCACGGCGGAGACCTCCCGCGGGTAGCTACCATTGTCTTTCGCCTTTGTCCGGGTAGGGTTCGCCGGAACATGGGCGAGCTGACCCCAGAGCGCGATTCGGGAGAAATCCCGGCGTCAGGACCGGAAACGAGCCCCTCCGGTGTGTCAAGGATTGTCACCCCGGGTCTCGTCGCGCCCGAGTCGACGGCTCCCCCTTCCGCGTTCGGGCGCGTGCTGGGTCTGGTCCGCACGGTGCGACCGCACCAGTGGGTCAAGAACGTCTTCGTGCTCGCGCCGGTGGTCTTCGCCAAGGAGATCTTCGCGCCGGAGTTGTTGATCCGCGCGGGATCGGCCTTCGCGGTGTTCTGTCTGCTCGCCGGGGCGGTCTACACGATCAACGACATCGCTGACGTGGACGCGGATCGCTTGCACCCCGTCAAGCGTCGTCGTCCCATCGCCTCCGGACAGGTCCCGCTCCCCCTCGCGAAGTTCACGGCGGCGGCGCTGGTCCTCGTCTCCGTGGGCTGGGCTGCCGCGCTGTCGCTGCCCTTCGCCGTCGTCGCGGCGGCGTACTTCGCCCTCAACATCGCCTACACGAAGCAGCTCAAGCACGTCGCGTACGTGGACGTCGGCTGCATCGCCGCGGGCTTCGTGCTGCGGGTGCTCGGCGGAGGATTCGCGGCGAAGATCGAGGTGTCCTGGTACCTGTTCGCCTGTACGGCGCTGCTGGCGCTGTTCTTGGGCTTCGGTAAGCGCCGGCACGAGCTCACCACCGCGGCGGAAGGGACCGCGGGGCAACAGCGCCTGGCCCTCGAGGGATACAGCAAGCGTGGCCTCGATCTGGCCTTGCTCGTGACGTCCGCCTGCACGGTGACGGCGTACCTCGTCTACACCCTCGATCCGGAGACGCGGGCCTTCTTCCGCACGGACTGGCTGTGGCCCACCACCGCGCTCGTCGTGCTCGGCGTGTGGCGGTTCTTGTACATCGTCCGCAACCGACCCAGCGCCGAGAGCCCGACCCAGGAGATGCTGAGCGACGGCCCCTTCGTCGCCATCGTGCTCGGCTGGGCGGTGCTCGTGATGTGGGTCGTCTACCATCTGCAGCCGGGGACCTGAGGCGTCGGCGCGCCCGATGCCTGCCCCGGCGCCCGATGCCTGCCCCGGCGCCGAGTGTCCCAGGGCTGAGCGCCCCAGGGCTGAGTGCCCCGGGGCTGAGTGCCCCGGCGCTCGATGCCCCAGCACGTCCCTCGAGGGCGCCCGGAAATTGCAGAAAAAGGGACATCGCCGGCGGGCTGCTTAGAATCGGGCACCGTGGCCGCCTCGTTGCCCCCCAAGGACGCAGAAAATCTCGCGAAATCCGGGCCTTGGACGGATCTCGGGCTCACCCTGCCCATCTTCGTGGGGTACCACCTCGGCGTCGTGTTCCTGCCGATGCGGAACGCGGCGGACGTGGTGACGCGGGAGCTGGTCACCCTCGCGAACGACTCGCTGCTGGCGTACGGCGGCCTGACCCTGGCTATCGGGGCCACCTACGTGGGCATCCTGGCCATGCTGGGTCGGGGGCGCGCCCTGCACTGGGACCGCTTCGTCACGGTGGCCCTCGAGGGGATCATCTACGCGGTGGCGATGCGGCTCAGCGCCATCTACGTGGTCGGGCAGCTCTTCGTCGCTCCTGGATCGGGGACGGTGGCCCAGGGGGGAGTGCTCAGCAGCACCGAGCTCTGGGAGCTCGTGCCTGGAGCCGTGAACCCCCTGCTGATGGTCACGGACGGCGGCTTCGGCGCGCGGTTCGCGGGGCTCATCATGTCCTTCGGGGCGGGGTTCTACGAGGAGGTGGCGTTCCGGGTGATCGCCTTCGGCCTGGGACTGAAGCTCGTGCTCCTGCTGTTCCCTCAGCCGATCCCCCTGCAGCGAGCCCTCACGGCGGCGGGCTGGGCCGTTTTGGTGGCGGTGGTGTTCAGCGGCTGGCACTACGTGGGCCCGTACGGAGACCCCTTCGACGCGCGGTCCTTCGTCTTCCGCGCCGTGTGCGGCGTGATCTTCACGATCATCTACCACTTTCGAGGCTTCGCCCCCGCGGTGTGGACCCACGCCCTCTACGACGCCTGGGTGCTGGTGCTCTGACGTCGCGATTTCGGGCCGCGGTCGTGGTGCCTCCGGACGGCGACGCGCCGCAGCCGTGAGCCTGCGCCGCGAGCCCGGGTAGCCGCAGCCGTGGCGCCCAGCGCTAGGCGCGCTAAGGCGTCGTGGGGCTGTCGCCGGCCGCTTCGGTGACGCGCGCCAACACGAAGTGCTCGACGTTGCCCTTCGGCCCCGGGACGCGGCAGGGACACTCACCGAGGATCTCGAAGCCGGCCTGCCTCATCTCCGCGAGCACGTTCTCGATCGCTCGCCGCCGCACCTCGGGATCGCGGATCACGCCTTGACCGCGCTGCGCCTCCGCCCGCCCCACCTCGAACTGAGGTTTGACGAGGGCGAGCAGGTGTCCCCGGCTCGTGGGGGCCGCGGGATCCAGCGATGGGCGCAGCAGCGCGGCGATCGCCGGGAGCAGTTTGTCGAGGCTGATGAAGGACGCGTCGACGACCACGAGGTCGACACCGCCGCCCACCTGATCCGGCCGCAGGTGACGGGCGTTGGTCCGGTCGAGGACCGTCACCCGCGGATCCTGGACGAGCTTGTGCGCCAGCTGCCCGTGCCCCACGTCGATGGCGTGGACGTGGGCGGCTCCGTGCTGGAGCAAGCAGTCGGTGAAGCCTCCGGTCGAGGCGCCGATGTCCGCGGCGCGGGCGCCCGTCGGATCGAACCCGAGGTCCGCGAGGGCCCCCTCGAGCTTGAGCCCGCCGCGGGACACGTACTTCTGTCGCGCGCGGACCGTGAGCTCGGCGTCGTCAGGGAGCAGCGCGCCGGGTTTCTCCACGCGCCGCTCGCCCTGGTAGACCTCGCCCGCGAGGATCAGAGCCTGCGCGCGGGTTCGGGTGGGGGCGAGCCCCTGGGACACGAGGAGGACGTCTGCCCGCGCCTTGCCGCCTCTCGACCGAGGGGGTTTTGCCTGGGCGGACTTCTGGCCGCTGCTCCCCGCGGGAGCCTTCGCGTCGTGGTCAGGGGCCTGGGCAGGGGGAGGCTGCGTGTCAGGAGGCTGCGTGTCAGGAGGCTGTGCGTCAGGAGGCTGTGCGTCAGGAAGCTGTGCGTCAGGAGGCTGTGCGTCAGCGTCCGGGGGCTGCGCACCAGGGCGCGGGGGCGTTGGGGTCATGGGGGGCCGGAGTCTAACGCCGGGTCAGGCGTGGTGGGTGCCCCGCGGGCTCCGATGTCGTCTGCATCCCGGGAGCCTCGGCGGGACAGGTCACTTGCGATACCTACGATGTAGTTGCGCCGCACACAGGCCATGCCGCACTGCGCCACGCGCGGGCGCCATGCGCGGTTTGCCCCTGCGCTGGGCTGCGGAGGGGCGCTGCACGCTCCGTGCGCTGTCATCCGCTCACACCGCGGGGCTTTCACGAAAGTCGCAGTGCTGCCGAGTCGGCGCAGCGCAGGGTCGGCGCAGCGTCTCTCGGCGCAGCCGTTCGCCGCAGGCGGAGACTGTACGCAGCTGCGAAGCGCTGCGGTCCTCAGCGCGAGAGCAAGAGACATCCGCGCGGCGCAGAGAGCGCACCCCAGAGAACGAGATCACGCCGTGAAATGAGTTGCGCACCCTGAGGGATGCATCTCGAAGCTCATTCATCCTGCGCAGAGCGCAACGTGAAGTGAGTTGCGCACCTGTGATTCCAGCGACGCTGTTCGTGAGTTGAAGGAGAGCTGAACATCATGGCGTCGGTGCTGACGAATGTTTGTCGTTTGGTTGCCTTTCGCGACGGGAATGGCGACCATCGGCCGCCGACGGGTGGCGTTTTGGTTCAGGCGAAGCTCCTCTGAAGGGCGATGGACGCCCTGTGCCCTGCTGGCCAGGAGGAGCTCGGCGAGCGCTCGCCCGCGCGTGATCAGGAGGCGATGAATCCAATGAAGCTCTTTACGACGATGGGAACTGGCGCGGCGGTGCTCCTGCTGGCCAGCGGCGCGTTCGCTCAGGAAGCAACGGCGCAGGCCAGCACCGACGGCCGCGCTGGTGTGGCGCTCCCCGGAGCTCAGCCCGCCGCAGGGAACTCCGATCACTCGCAGATGGTCGGCCGCTTCGCCGTCGGGTACCTGGGCCGACAGACGATCGGCGCCGGCGATCACACCTTGGTCGCGCCCGTGATCGGCGCCCGCTACTGGCTCGACAACATGATCGGCATCGACGCGGGCCTCGGCTTCAACTTCAGCTCCGGCTCCATCAACGACACCGACAAGGCCGGCGTCACCGTCATGATGTTCCACGCCGGCGTGCCGCTGAACCTGGCGGACGCGGGGCATTTCAGCTTCCAGGTGGTGCCCGAGGCGACCATCGGGTTCGCCAACGTGGGAGAAGTTGCTGGCGTCTCGCACGACGGCTTCCTCCTCAGCCTGGGCGCCCGCGCGGGCGCGGAAATCCACTTCGGCTTCATGAACATCCCGCAGCTGTCCCTCCAGGGCAGCGTGGGCCTGTACCTGCGTCACCAGCACCGCGGCGTGGAGCAGGGGGGGGCGGAGGTCTCCAACAACTCCTTCACGATCGGGACGACCCTGGGCAACAACCCCTGGGACATCTTTACGAGCAGCATCTCGGCGCTGTACTATTTCTGATCGGGAAGGAGCCCGATGATGCATCGATTCTATCTTGCAGCGATCCTGGCCGGCCTGGCCGTCGGGTGCGGCGATGGCGGGCCCATCGCCGACCAGCCCCCTGGGGCGCCCGAGGGGCCGGCCCGCTTCACGGGCGTCGACGCTGACGGCAGCCTCGTAGGGGCCCTCCCCGAGGGAGCTCCCATCCGCACCCCCGAGAACTACCACCCGGTCGACGAGGTCGGCGAAGGCTGCCGCAGTCTCTGCGATGGGGACGAAGACTGCCTCGCCACCTGTGCTGCGCTGTGCGCCATCCCCGACGCCTGCGCCCAGTGCCTGTGCAACAATCCGCTCGGGAACGCGTGCGCCCCCGTTTGTGAAGACTGACTGGGACTGACGGGGGCGCAAGACGCTGATCCACGCTCCCGCACCGCGGTCGAGTGAGCGTGACAGAGCCCCGGCATTCGCCGGGGCTTTGTCACGTCTGCCATTCCCTCGGTGACGGGGGCGCGATGAACAGGTCGGGGCTCCCGGCAGAATGCGAGGGCGGCGTGGCGCACGAAGACGCAACTGAGTACGGCGGTAGGAGCCTGTCGCTCCTCTGGGACCTCTGAGCCCCCTCGTCCGGTGGCCGCCATGGCCGCCGCCGGAGCCGCCAGCGCCTCGCCCGCGCTCACGGCGCGTCGTGGGCCCTCCCTGGGCCCTCCCAGGCGTTTGGCGCGTGGCGTGCATTGCTGCACGTCCGTGGACTCGGGAGCAAAGCCCATCGCCCTGGTGGACGATCCTTGGTGTGTGCTCGCCGCGAGCTCCCTGGCGGGCGGGGTCGCGCCGCTGGCGCCGTGGCCGACGGCGCTGGGTTTCCTCGTGAGCTGGCTGGGCTTGGCGGGGCGCTGGGGTCCTGGTCTGTGCCTGCTCGCCCTGCTGGCGTTCCTGGTCGGCGGGGTGCGAGCGGAGCTCGCTGCGGGGGAGTTCGAGGGGCGACGCCGTGGCGCCATCGAGTACGTGCAGGGGCCGCGGCGCTGCTCGGCGGAGGTCCGGGTGGCGCGCTCCCCGGTGGTGCGCGACGGCTCCCTCGCCTGGATCGGTGACGCTCGTCGGATCGACTGTGAGGGGCAGCGGCATCCGGGCCCCCTGCGCCTCCGGCTCTACGGGGGGCCCCACGATCTCGGCCGCGGGGACGTGGTCGAGGTCGTCGCCCAGCTCGCCCCGGTCCGTCTCTTCCGCAACGCGGAGCTCGCGGATCCCTTGCCGGGGGCCCGGCGCAGCGGCGCTCTGCTCAGCGGCAGCGTCCTGTCCCTCGCCGTCGTCGAGCGTGGCGGTGGCCTGAGGGCGCACATCGACGCGGCGCGCGCCCACACCCGCGGGCGGATCGAGGCCACGTTCCCGGAGCTGGCCCGCCCCATGGCCCGCGCCCTCGTGCTCGGCGAGAACGATCTGGATCCCGAGGACGACGCGGCGTTCAAGCGCAGCGGGCTCATGCACCTGCTCGCGGTGAGCGGCACCCACCTGGTGTTCGCGGTGGTGATGGTCGTGCAGGGGCTGCGGGCCTGCCTGATCCGCGTGGAGCGCGTGGCGGGGCGCTGGGACGCCACGCGCGTGTCGGCGGGCTTCGGCGTGCTGGCGAGCTTGCTGTACGCGGACTTCTCGGGGGGCAGCGGGTCCGCGTGGCGCGCGGCGTGGATGCTGTCGGCGGTGTTCTTGGCGCGGGTCGTGGGTGCTCGCCTCGGTGGGTGCCGCGCCCTGGGGATCTCCCTCGCCGTGGGGGTGCTGGACGACCCGCTCGCGGCCGTGGACATCTCCTTTGCCCTGTCCGCGGCGGCCACCTGGGGGCTGTTGGTCCTGGGGCAACCCCTCGGGCGGCGCTGCGGGGGGATCCGCTCCGCGCCCCTGCGCTACGTCGCCGTCGGCACCATCGCGACGGTCACCTCGACGATCCCCTGCGCGCCCCTGCTGGCGATGATGGACGAGCGGCTCACCTTCGCGGGGCTCGTCGCCAACCTCCTGGCCGCACCGCTCGGCGAGCTGGCGGCGCTGCCGAGCTGCTTGCTCCACGCGGCGGTCAGCGGGCTGCCCTGGCTCGAGCAAGGCTTGGCGCTGGTCGGCGCCGGCGCGCTCCTGGGCGTCCGCTGGGTCGCCCTGCGCAGCGCGGAGGCGAGCTTCGCCAGCTTCGTCGTGCCCTTACCCGGACCCTGGCACGTGGCGGTGCTCGTCGCGGCGTCCGCGCTCGCCGCCGCCGCCCCACCGCGGGGGCGGCGTTGGGTGCTCCTGGCCGGGCTGGGCGCGCTCTGCGTCCTCGAGGGGCGCGCGCGGGTTCCGCCCCAGGGAGCGCTCCGGGTCACCCTGGCCGACGTGGGGCAGGGCGACGCGGCCCTGTTGGAGCTCCCCGAGGGAGCCCTCGCGCTCATCGACGGCGGGGGCTTCGCCCACGGCTTCCCGGATCCGGGGGAGCGCGTGCTCTTGCCTCTGCTGAGGGCGCGCCGTCGGGAGACGATCGCGCTCGTGATCCTCAGCCACGCCCACGCGGACCACCTGCAGGGGTTGCTCGCGGTGCTGCGACGTCATCGGGTCGAGGCCCTGTGGCACCCTGCGGGCGCGGGGGCCGAGGTGGGTCAGTACGCGGAGCTGCTGCGGCTCGCCCGGGCTCAGGGGACGCGGCTGCTCGGCCCCGACGAGCTGTGCGGGGGCCCGGCGCGGATCCTGAGCGGCGCCCGCTTCGAGATCCTCGGTCCCTGTCCGGTGCAGCCGGGCGTCGGCCTCAACGACAACTCCCTCGTGGTCCGGGTGAGCTTCGGCCGGCGCTCGATCCTGTTCACGGGCGACGCGGAGCGCGAGCAGGAGGCGCGCCTGCTCGCGTCGGGCGTGGACCTCCGGGCGGACGTGCTCAAGGCGGGGCATCACGGCTCCGACAGCTCGAGCAGCCTGGCGCTGCTGCGGGCGGTCGCGCCCCGCTGGGCCACCATCTCCTGCGGCGTGCGCAACCGCTTCGACCACCCCCGGGAGGTCACCCTCGCCAGGTTCGCGGAGCTCGGGATCGCCGCGCTGCGCACGGATCGCTCGGGCTCGCTGCAGTTCGTGACGGACGGGCGCGACGCGCGCTGGCACGTCGCCGCGCTCCCCTGGTGAGCCCACGT
>JAAZAA010000093.1 GCA_012514535.1 Myxococcales bacterium
CCATCGGATCAGTGGTGATGCGCGGCCTCCGAAGCTGGCTCGCCGTGGACGAGCGCGCGCTGCAGGCCGGCGTAGTCGAGGACGTGACCCCCGTAACGTGCCGCGGCGGCGCTCGACTCCTCCTGCGACGCGTACACGAGCACGGGCTTGCCCATCACGCCTTCCCGTGCCACCCCGAAGACGTAGTGCGCGTCCGTCGCGGCGATCCAGGGGTGCTCGCTCGTGTTCGTCTGCTTGGGATCTTCGTTGGGGGTGAGCGCCTCCACGAACACGCGGGTCGGGGCGCCGCGGGGGGACGGGGTCTCCAGGTAGTGCACCATGTCACCGATCGAGCAGAAGAAGGCGCGCTCGCCGTCGGCGTAGACGACCTGCCCGCGCGGCGCGGGTTGCTCACGCACGACCATGCCGCACGCCCGGCACTCGGAGGCGCCGATCGCCTCGGGGGTCGCGGCGGCCGTCGCGGTGCCCTTGTCCTGGTGCTTGGAGCATGCCGTGGGCGCGCTCAGGGCGAGCGCGCAGGCGAGGGGGGCGAGCCGCCGCAGGAGGCGCGCTGGCGCGGGGCGGGTCGAGGAAGGCGGAGGTGGGGGTGTCGGGAGATGCATCAGGTGACCTTCTTCCACGTCAGGATGAGGCTGCTCGACGCGACCGGGGCGAGGATCCACAGGGTCCAGAGGCCGATGGTCGCCGCCGAGCCGGGCGGCGCGACGCCGACACCGAGGCCCTCGAGGACGTCGGGGCCGGCGAAGCGTTGCATCATTTCGAGCCGGAACAACCCCGCGGGGTTCACGGTCACCAGCGTGGAGATCGTCTCCGGCGCCACCTGACCGTCGGTGACGACCATCAGCCCGAGCAAGCCCAGATCGTAGAAGAACACGAGCAAGAACCAGGTCGCGACGACCAGGCTGGCGGAGGTCAGCTGCCGGGACACCAGCGTCGAGAGCAGCACGCCGATGGACAGGAAGGCGGCGCCGAGCAGCAGGGTGGGCAGGATGAGCTGCAGCAACACGGCGCGGTTCTCCGCAGAGGCGAACAGCACCGCGGCGCCCAGCCCGAGCCCGATGGCGCCGCCGAGCGCGAGCAGCCTGCCTACGAACTTGGCGAGGATGACCTCGAAGCGCCGCACGGGGAGCGACAGGAGCAGCCCCAGAGTGTTGCGCTCGCGCTCCCCGACGACGGCGTCGTGCCCCAAGATCAGGGCCACCAGGGGCACGAACAGGCTGGCGAGGGTGACGAGGCTGGGCCCGATCAGGCGCGTCGCGGTGAGCTCCTCGCTGCGACCATAGAGGCTCACCCCCGAGGCGAGGAGCGCGAACAGGCCGCTGATGACGAGCACCCAGCGGTCCCGCGTCCGCTCGAGGAGCTCCTGATGGACCAGCGCCAGGGCGACTCGTCCCATCACGTCGCCTCCTCGAGCAGGTGGTCGTAGACGGCGTCGAGCCCGGGCTCCTCGACGCGCACTCCCTGCACGAGCTTGCCCAGATCCGTGTGCAGCTGGAGCAACGGCAGCAGCCGCGCCGGGGGCACCTCCACGCTGAGCATGTCCTCCCGGAGCGCGACCTCGCCGCCGTCGGCGAACCCCCGCGCCTGGGCGACCAGCGCCTCCACCCCGTCGCGGGGATCGGCGAGGCGGAAGCTGACGCGGACCGGGAGCGCGGCCAGCTCCCGCAGCCGGGTCGGTGTGTCGAGGGCGCGCACGGAGCCGCCCTCGAGGAGGCACATGCGGTCCACGCGCCGCTCGACCAGGGTCAGATCGTGGGTCGCCATCAGCACCAGACGATCCGCCGCGCGCCACTCCGCGAGCACGCTCCACAGGACCTCGAGCCCCTCCTGATCGAGGCCGCCCGTGGGCTCGTCGAGGATGAGCAGCCGCGGCTCCGACAGGATCGCGACCCCGAGCCCGAGGCGCTGCCGCATGCCTCGAGAGTAGCCGCGCACCCGCCGTCGGGCGGCGTGGAGCAGCCCGACGCGCTCGAGGACTTGGTGCACCCGCTGGCGAGGGACCCCGCGGGCCCGGGCGAAGAACCGCAGGACCTGCTCGCCGTCGAGGTTCTCGGCGAAGGCGACGGACTCGGGCAGGTAGCCCAGATCCCGCTTCAAGCCGTCGTCGACCCCGCGGCGCGCGCCGTCGACGTACAGGGCGCCCGCGCTCGGCTTCACGAGGCCGAGCAGGTACTTGATCAGCGTGGACTTCCCGGCGCCGTTGGGTCCCGCCAGGATGAGGACCTCGCCCGCGGACAGCGTGAGGTCGACGCCGCGCAGGGCCTGGAGCTTCCCGTAGTGGACCGACAGCTCTCGCAGCTCGAGGGTCTTCAGTGGAGGGGTCATTCGGGCCTCCGCGAGAGGGGGCGGCGATCGATGACCGTCGGGGTGCGGAGCAGGGGGAGGGTCTGCTCGAGGTGCGTGAGCAGCTCGAGCGCGGGGCTGCGCAGGAGCAGGGAGGCGGCGGGGTAGCGGTGGATCAGCCGCGTCGTGAAGCTGTCCACTCGATAGGGGCGGTCTCCGACGCCGTCGCCGTTCTGGTCCCAGCCGAGATAGTCGCTCCAGAAGTTGCCCGCCCGCGCGTCGCCCCACACGAGATCGGAGCTGGCGACGTAGAAGAGCTGGACGCGGTTGCCCAGGAACGCGTTGCTGGAGACCTCGTTGCGGTCGCTCCCCGCCCACACCTTCGCGCCCACTTCGTTGTGAGCGACGACGTTGTGCTCGATGACGTTGTCGACGCTCGAGAAGAAGAAGAGCCCGTTGCCGTTCCGCTCGACGCGGTTGTGGCGGATGGTGCAGCGCTGCGCGTCGCGGAAGAGGATGCCGTGCTCCTTGTTGTCACTCGAGACGTTGTGGGTCGCGGTGATGCCGTGGCTCTCCATCAGCGCGATCCCGCCGACGTTGCCGCGCGCGAGGTTGTGGGACACGACGTTGTCGTAGGAGAACATGTAGTGGATCCCGTAGCGGGTATCGCTCATGCGGTTGCCCTCGATGCGGCTGTCCTCCGTGGCGGCGACGTAGATCCCGTCGCGCCCGCCCGAGATCACGTTGTCGCGCACGAGCAGTCGCGTCCCGTCGAAGAGGTGGATGCCGTTGCCCCGGTCGGCGCGGTGGCCCGCCGTGGCGCCGATGATGCGATTGCCCTCGACGACGACGTCCTCGGCGCGGTGGATCCAGATCCCGAAGCCGCAGCGCGACAGGGAGTTGGCGCGGATCCGGGCGCGGGTGGCGCGCTGGGTGACGTAGACGCACGCGTCGGGGCCGTCGACGTCGCGGCCGCCGTGCTCGATGACGAGGTCGCTCAGGGTGACGTTCGGGGCGTCGACGCGGACGACCGTGCCGAGCCCTCCTCCGTCGACGATCGCCCCCGGGCCACGGATCGTGAGGGGTTTGTCGATGACGACGGGGCCGGACCACACGCCCGGGGGGAGCTGGAGGACGTCCCCGGGCGACGCCTGGTCGACGAGGGGCTGGAGGGGGCGGGCCAGCGAGGGGGACGCGGCGACGACGACGGCGGCCGCGAGGGCGACGCCGAGGAGCGGGGCGACGCGACGCGCGGCGACCGCCATCAATCCACCCACCGGTGCGGGACCTTTTGGGCGTCCACCTCGAGCTTGCGCAGACGCTCCTCGTTCAGGGTGCCGTGCCGGCGCTGCTTCTGGAGCAGGCGATCGATCCCGACCAGCGGCGGGCACACCTCGTGGTCGCGGTAGTTGGCCTCACACTCCATGCACGACAGGCACTCGCGGCGATCGATCGTGCCGTCGGAGCGGATGGCCTTGGGCTCGCAGCCGCGCGTGCAGATGGTGCAGCTCGAGCAGAAGTTGCGGCGGTGCGGCCCCGAGAGGCGGAGGCTGCTGGGGAGCGCCAGGGCGGCGCCGAGGGGGCACAGGTAGCGGCAGAAGGGGCGGAAGGTGACGAGGGACGCCGCGGCCAGGGCGAGCCACCAGCCGAAGAAGAGCAGCTCCCGGGTCCAGGGCGCGACGAAGAACGTCGACTTGAACGGCTCGATCTCGGCGAGCCTCTCCCCGAGCTCGGAGGAGTACAGGAACGTCCCCACCAAGAGCGCCAGTACGCCGTAGCGCACGTAGCGGGCCCGGAGGTGCAGCCACTCGGGCAGCTCCAGCTCCGGCAGCTTCAGGAGGCGCCCCACCCGGAACAGGAGCTCGCTCATGGCGCCGTAGGGGCACACCCACCCGCAGAACACGCCCCGCCCCCAGATCAGCGTCACCGCGGCGATGAAGATCCAGCTCACGAACAGGAGCGGCTCGCTGAGGAACAGGCCCCAGCGCATCTCGTCGATGATGGAGCCCACCAGGGTGAGCAGCTGGGTCACGGAGGGCTGCGCGTGCAGGTACAGACCCAAGAACGCGAAGCTCGTGACGAGCGCGAGGGTGTGCAGTCGCTGCAGCCGCCGCATCGTGCCGGTGAGCCAGCGTCGCCCCACGAACAAGCCCGCGATGACGAGGAGGTAGGCGCCGAGGCCCACGACCTTCACCCGGTTGTTCACCCAAGCTTGGCGCCAGATCGCCTGCTCCGGATCGGGGCCGTCGAGGACGTACACGGACTTCGGGACGCGCAGGCTGCCACGAAACGCGTTGAAATCGCGGCTGAACCCGCCCTTCTTGTTGTAGCGGCTGCCGAGGAAGACCAGATCGAAGGTCCGCCCGGGATCGAGCTGCCCCTTCGGCGTGACGAAGAGCGCGCCCTCCGCGAACTCCGGGGCGCCCTCCGCGGGGGTGCGGGCGAGGTTCTCGTAGTCGGTGTCGCGGAAGAGGATGGAGCGCAGCCCTTGCTCGACGCGGACGCGGTCGAAGATCCCGCCGCGCACGAAGCCAGAGCCCTTGAAGGAGCTCGTGCCGCGGCCGAGCACGACGAGCAGGTGCTGCCCCGCCTCGAGCCGCTGCATCTGCCAGGCGTACTGCTCCTCTCCGAGCAGGGCCTTGCCGACGTGGGGGGCGTCGGCGATGGCGAAGTACAGCTCGATGAAGGGCTCGTCCCCCTGGGAGCCCATGTCCGCCTGGCTGACCTTCAGGTGCCCGAGGGCGCGCTCGGCGACCAGCTGCTGCCAGGTCCACACGTCGTCGCGCTGGACGAAATGGCCCGGGACGCTCGCGGCCGCCTCGATGACGCCCACCGCCACGCCGAGCGCCCGCGCCGTCTCCAGGACGGTGCGGTTCTGGGCGAGGGCGGTCACGGTGGCGCCGGAGATGACGTCCACCGTGACCGCGTCGGGATCCGTGGAGTGCCCCACCACGACCTTCTCCGACGCGGAGCGGCCCCGGTAGGAGTCCACGAACTCGGTGAGGGCGCGCTCGGGGATCCCCACGAGGAGGATGGGCTCGCTGTGGTGGACCACGCGAGCGCCGGCGATGACCCCGTCGGGGGTCAGCCCGACGAGGGTGACGAGCGGCTTGCCCGAGTACGCCTTGATGTCGACCACGTCCGTGGAGAGCGCGACCCAGCCGACGATGTCCCCTTGCGCGTCGTAGCCGACGCGGAAGGGCGCGGCGCCACCGCTGCCCTCGACCCTCTCGAAGCGAGCCGCGCCCGGGAGCACGCTGGCGCAGTCGAGCGCCGCGCAGTCGAGCTCACGCGCCGCGCTCGGGTCCGCGGTCGGCGCCTGAGCGAGCGTCGGTCGCGCCAAGAGGAGCAGGCACGAAGCGACGAGGAGGGCGGCGTACTTCCAGAGGGCCATGAGGGGAGCGGACGGGCCGGGGTCAGGCTTCGACGATCATGCGGCCGCACATCTCCAGGTGCAGGGCGTGACAGAACCAAGGGCAGTAGTACCAGTACACCCCCGGGCGATCCGCGACGAACGTGATGCTGTTGGTGTCCTGGCAGTTCACGACCATGCACACGTCGTGGTTGCTGACGGCGAAGCCGTGGGAGAGGTCCTCGACGTTGTCGATGTTGGTCATGATGACCTGGACGGTCGTGCCCTTCTTCACGCGGAAGTTCTTCAGCCCGAAGGAGGGCGCCAGGCTCGTCATGTAGACGCGCACGTGGCCGTTGCCCTTGTCGATCACCTTGTTGTCCCGCAGCAGGGTGACGCCGTCCTCCTTGGCCCACTCTTCGTACATCTGGAAGCGGGCGGTCTTGCGGGGCTGAATCTTCTGCGGGTGGATCAGCTCCTTCTTCACGACGACGCAGTCATGGGGCTCGGAGTAGGTGGGGCCGTCGTGGACGAGCCTCATCTCGTCCGTGGAGATGTCGATCAGCTGATCGTTCTCCGGGTGCAAGGGGCCGACGTTCAAGAAGCGATCCTTGGAGAACTTGCACAGCGCGACCAACCATTTGCCGTCGGCGTCCTTCGTCTCGCTCATGCTCGCGTTGATGTGGCCGATCTGATAGTGGACGTCGATCTTCTGGACGATGGGGTCGATCGTCTCGTCGTCGGGGGCCGCGTAGGCCTCGATGGCCTTGGCGATGTTCCACTTGGTGACGGCCGAGTCGATGAAGATCGACGTGTAGGCGTTGCCCCTGCCGTCGAAGGCGGTGTGCAGCGGCCCGAGGCCCACCTCGGGCTCGGCGACGACGGCGTCGCGCGGCTGGATCCTCCCCGCGAAGGCGTCCGCGAGCTTGTCGATGTCGACCACCGTGGCGGTCGGGGACAGCTTGCCGGCGCACACGGCGTAGCGCCCCGTCGG
>JAAZAA010000094.1 GCA_012514535.1 Myxococcales bacterium
ACGCTCGTGGGCATGGCCGCGCCGTTTCGGACGGCCCGTGAGAAGGCGAGCAGCTCTGCTTGGAGAGCGTCTCCGGGCTGGACGGGCAGCGGGCTCTGCTCGGCTTGCCCGAGGAGGCGCTCGACCTCCGCCCGCATCGCCGCGAAGGGCTCGTGGAGACGCTCCAGGAGGCGCACGTGAGCCGCGTCCACCGCATCCGCAGGGAGGCGATACAGCTCCGCGCTGCACTCCGGGCCCCCCTCGTTCACCCGGATGACGCCCCGCGCCGTGAGGAGCAGGGTCTCCCGCGTCCGCTCCGGGTGCGCACCGAGAAGGATGCGGCCGAAGGTTCCCTCCGAGAAGCCGAGCCGCGCGTCGACCAGCTGCCCCTCCGTGACGCGCACCGTTCGGGCCGCTCCGCCGAACCACGCGGCGGCCAAGCTGAGATCGTGCGGGGCGAGCACCCACCAAGGGCTCATCTCCCGACGACGATGACTTCCGAGGCGCTGGGCCAGGAACCCCCAGGGCGCCCCGAGGTCTCCCGCCGCCAGCAGCCGCTCCATCGCGCCGAACACCGGCTGGTAGCGCAGCACGTGGCCCACACCGGCGACGAGCCCCCGCCCCTCCGCGGCACGGGCGATGCGCTGCCCGAGCTCCAAGCTGGTGGCGAAGGGCTTCTCCACGAGGACGTGTTTGCCCTCCTCGAGCGCGCGCAGGGCGACCTCTCCGTTCTCGCTCGGGCTCACCGCGACGACCACCGCCTCGACCTGGGGATCCGCGAGCACCTCCTCCAAGCTCGTGGTGAGCGCGGGCCCCGGGACGTCGGACGACGTCCCGGTCGCAGGGGAGAGACTCGACGGAGCGGCGGAGATCGGCGCTGCGAGGGGGACCAGCGCGGCCGGATCCCGATCGCAGACCGAGCGCAGGCGCAACGCCGGCTGCCGCGCGATGGCGGCCCCGAGCCGCTGGCCCCACTTTCCGGCCCCGATCAGGGCCACCTGGACGGGGGACGGGCTCGTTGGCAGTCGGTCGCTCACGAAACCCATGTAGCGGAGACTGGGCGGGCGACCAAGTCAGGAGCTAGCCTCGAGGTGCGGCTCACTCACCATGCGCATCCTCGTCACCGGCGGCGCCGGCTTCATCGGATCCAATCTGCTGCACCGACTCGTGCCGCGGCATCCCGAGCATCATTTTCTGAACCTGGACGCCCTGACCTACGCCGCCAACCCCCTCAGCCTGGAGGCGCTCGCGACACGCCCCAACTACGAGCTCGTCGAGGGGAACATCGCCGACCCGGAGCTCGTGCACGATCTGGTGGATCGGTACGCTCCGGACTGGATCCTCCACCTGGCGGCGGAGAGCCACGTGGACCGCAGCATCGTCGGGCCCGCGCCCTTCATCACCACGAACGTCCTCGGCACCTTCCACCTGCTCGAGGCTTGCCGCAGGTTGCAGGAGCGCCAGCGCGTGCTCTTCCACCACGTGAGCACGGACGAGGTCTACGGCTCGCTCGGTGAGGAAGGCGCGTTCACCGAGGAGAGCCGCTACGATCCCTCGAGCCCCTACTCCGCCTCGAAGGCCGCCAGCGATCACCTGGTGCGCGCCTACCACCGCACCTACGGGCTCGCGGTCAAGCTCACGAACTCCTCCAACAACTACGGGCCCTACCAAGCGCCCGAGAAGCTGATCCCGCGGATGATCCACAACGCGCTGCGCGGCGTCCCCCTGCCCGTCTACGGCGACGGTCTCAACGTGCGCGACTGGCTCTTCGTGGAGGACCACTGCGAAGCCCTCTGGGAGATCGCGCTGCGCGGCGAGATCGGCGCGACGTACAACGTCGGCGGCGGCTGCGAGGTCCGCAACGTCGATCTGGTTCGCAGCCTCTGTCGGGTGCTCGCGGAGGAGCTGGGGCGGCCCCCGGAGGAGCTCCTGAACCTCGTCACCTTCGTCGCCGATCGACCGGGGCACGATCACCGCTACGCCCTCGACGCGAGCAAGCTGCGCCGCGAGCTCGGCTGGGCGCCGCGGACGACCTTCGCGGCGGGGTTGCGCCGGACGGTCCGCTGGTACCTCGAGCATCAGGAGTGGGTGCGAGTCTCCGCCGAGCGCCTCACCCGCTGAGGCCCCACTGAGACCCCGCTGAGGCCCCCGCTGAGGCAGGAGCCGAGGTCAGAGCTCACGCAGGGGGACGACGTCCCCGGGGGCGGACCCTACGGGCTCGGGCACGGACACCCCGCGGATCTCGAGCCAGGCGTGCGCGGTGAAGGGTCCCTCGCCCCGCACCACGCCGATGCACAGGGTAGGCTCCAGATCGCGCAGCAGGTGACCGAGCACGAGGGCGCGGCGCAGGCAGCCGTCCCGGGGCCGCGCCACCCGCAGCACCCGATCGACCCGGGCGCACGTCGCCTCCACCCGCGTCAGCACCTCGGGGTCCAAGCTGGCCGGGTCGTCCCCGGGAGCGCCCACGCCCCCCCGAGGTGGACCCGCTCTCCAGCGCACCCCGAAGGTCCTGCACACGCGCCGCAAGGGCAAGACCCGGAGCGCCCCTTCGGCGCCGACCCACAGCCCCAGGATGGCCGCGGCGTCCCAGCGCGCGCTCCAGGGGACCTCTCGCCAGCGACGCGCGGCGCGCGCCCAGCGCTCAGCGGACGCGCGTCTCGTGGACCAGGCCCGCGCGCTCCAGATCGGCAACGAGCTCCTCCAGATCCGCCCGAAGTCTCTCGGGGTCGACGGCGTACTGACGGACCAGGGCCTCGTGCACGCGGTCCAGATCCCCGTGCTCCCCGAGCAGCTCCCAGATGCGCGTGCCCGTCGGATTCAGGCCGAAGTATTCGCCCGAGTCCATGTTCAACAGCACGAGCTCACCGTCCACGAGCTCGCCCATGGCGGTTTCCGAGCGGGAGAAGTGGCGCCCCATGCTGTGCTCAGCCTAGCAGGGCCTCGGAAGTTGGATAAGGCTCGTCCGGGAGCGGGGCCGTGCTAATGCCCCCGCGATGGTGCAGCCACAGGTGGCCCTGCACGCCGTGCATCGCTCCTACGCCCAGGGGCCCCTCTGGAGGCGCGAGCGTCGCCCGGTGCTCCGGGGGGTCGATCTCTCCCTCGACCCAGGTGAGGCACTCGTCCTGCGGGGGGACAACGGCGCGGGCAAGACGACGGTCCTGCGCCTGATCGCTGGTCTGGTCGTCCCGGACTCCGGGAGCGTGGAGGTGCTCGGGCGGGCCCCCCACCGCGACGGCGCGACGCGAGCGCGGGTGGGTTGGGTCGGCGGAGACGGGCAGGGGCTGTTCCCGCGACTCACCGGGCGTCACAACCTGGAGTTCTTCGCCGCGCTGCACGCTCTCCCCGGCGCCGAGACGGCCCGGCGCATCGCGGCGCTGGACGAGGAGCTCGAGCTCGGTGAGGCGCTCGACCGACGCGCTGGCGAGTGCTCCACGGGGATGAAGGCGCGGCTGACGCTCGCTCGCGCGCTCCTCCACGAGCCGACGGTCTTGCTGCTGGACGAGGTCACCAGGAGCCTCGACGACCACCACACCAGGGCGGTCCACCGGGCGCTGCGACGACGGATCGAGGCGGGAGCGACCGTGATCGCCAGCAGCCACCGTGCGGACGACGCCGCGGGGCTCCGCGCGCCCGAGGGAACCCTCCGAGACGGAGAGCTGATCTCCCACGCCGTCCCCACGGCGGAGCGGGCTACCGGAGCGCCGACAACCGAAACACGGGACTCCGAAACACGGGGCTCCGAGACACGGGGCTCCGAAACACGGGGCTCCGAAACACGGGCGACCGAGGAGCACGGATGAGGACGTGGCTCGCCTTCCACCGCCGCGATACCCGCGAGCGGCGCTCCCGTCTCCTGGCTGGACTGGCGGAGGGCAGCGGCATCCTGCTCACGGTGGTCACCTTCTACTTCTTGGGTGAGCTCGTCGATCGAGGGACGTCCGGCGAGGTCGCCCGCCTGAACGGCTCGTACTTCGCGTTCGCGGTCAACGGCATCGCGATGGCGGGCTTCCTCGCGCAGACCGTGCGCGGCCACTCCCGTGCCCTGCGAGCGGCGCAGCTCGAGGGCACCCTCGAGCCGATGTTGATGACTCCCGTCCCCCCGTGGCGGATCGCCGTCGGGGGGGCGCTGCACGAGATGACGCGGGGCCTGCTGCGCCTCTTCGTGTACCTCGGGTTCGCGACGGCGCTCGGGGCCGTGGCCCTCGACGGGCAGCTCGCGTGGCTGCCGGTGGTGCTGGCGGTGGCGGCGCTCAGCTTCCTCCCCTTCGGGTTGCTCGCCGCGAGCTACACGCTCCTCCTCGCGCGCGGAGAGCCCGTCACCTACCTGACGAACGCCGGCACGTTGCTCCTCGCGGGGGTGTACTTCCCGTCCTCGGTGCTGCCCGCCTGGCTCCAGCCGGTCAGCTTGCTCTACCCGGTGACTCACGCCGTGCAGGCCTTGCGGAGCGTCACGTCGGGGACGGAGAGCCCGCTCGCGTCGCTCCTCTGGCTGCTGGGGTTCACCGCGGTCGCGCTACCGCTCACCGCGTGGGCGTTCCAGCGCTGCGTCCTCGTCGCGCGCCGCAGGGGCACCCTGGGAATGACCTGAGTCGAGGGCGCTCGAGTCCTCCTCCCGCTCCAGGAGGGCCTCTCTCTCCAAGAGAGCCAGTGTGGCCTCCGCGTGGGCGAAGCCGCGGGGCCGCCACAGGCGCGACACGGGCACCGAACGCGCGACGAGCGCCGCTTGCTGGAACAAGAACGGGGCCACCGCGCCCTGCAGGAACGGGGCGAGGTACATGTTGGCGAGCACGGCGTGGAGCGCCGCCCCGCCCGTGAGGCGCTCCACCCGGAGCTCGGCGCCGTCCTCGATGACGTAGAGCGCCCGGAGCCAGGGGCGGGCCTCCGCTCCGGCGGGGTGGATCTCCCAAAGCCGTTTGTTCGCGCCGGGATGGACCTCCTCGTGGTCGTCAGGGTGCTGCCCGAGGGCTCGGAGCGCGACGTCGTCGAGCTTGAACCAGGCGGGGCCGGGGTGCGCTCGGAGTCCGCTCCCCTCCTGGACGGCGAGGGTCAGCCCGTCGGAGATCGGTCGATGACCGCGTAGGTGGAGCTGAGCCGCCAACGTCGACTTGCCGCGACCGGAGGGTCCCAAGAGCCCGATCGCGGCGCTCCCCAGCGCGACGCAGCTCCCGTGGAGCACCGGGTGGCCACGTCGGGTCCACAGGGCGGCGAGCCCTGGGCCGAGGACGATCTGACGACCGAGGGCAGGATCCGCGTTCCCGGGCCAATGGACCTGGATCTCGTCTCCGCGGAGCGCGGTGATCCCCCAGCCCTGCCCGAGGGGGAGGTGGATCGCGTCGGCGCGGACGGCGGGCGCGGCGACGTAAGGC
>JAAZAA010000095.1 GCA_012514535.1 Myxococcales bacterium
ACGAGCGCAGCCGGTGAGCTGCGCTCCGGAGCGTGGGCGCGAGCGTCACCCCCGTCGTGCGCGACGAGACGTCTCTGAACGCGAACCGAGCGAGCCGCGCTCCGACGTCGGATCACGGCTCGCGCCGAAGCGCGCCGCGCCGGCGGCGCGCTCGCTCCGCGCTCTTCACTCCGCCATCACTCCGCCTGGGCGTACTTGCGAAGCGCCGCGTCGGCTTCGAGGTACTCGGGGGAGAAGACGTGGGCCTGGGCGCCCTTGGCGGCCGTGACCACCACGCGCAGCCCCTGGAGCGGGCCGCCGGTCATGTCGCAGTGGAACCGCTTGGCGGAGCCCCCCGTGGCGGAGACGTCCCAGCTCTTCACCACCGTCGCCGAGCCGCCGAGGTCTTCGCAGCTCGCCGCCTTCGGCAGGTTGGTCGAGAAGCGGACGAGCTTCGGGTCCGCCTCCCAGTAGCGCACGTCGAAGGTGCCCGCGTCGCCCACCTTCCGGGAGACCTTGCACCAGCGCTGCTTGGTGCGCGCCGCGGCCGCGTCGTCGCCACACTCGGGAGAGCTCGACGTCTTCTCCGGCGCCGCGCGGTGGTCGGCGACGAACTTCGTGAACAGGTCCACGTACTGTTTCGCCTGGGCGGCCTCCGCCTCTTCCCGCTGCTTGGCCTCGGCGACCTGCGTCTCCTTGTCGACGATCTCGCGATCGAGAGCGCTGAGCGCGCCCGTGTCCGAGCACTGCTTGTACGCGTACGTTCGCCACTCCTTCGCCGCCGCGAAGTCGCCCACCTGCAGCGCCTGGCGCACCGTCGACTGCGCCTGATCGCACTTCTCGGCGCTCTTCTGGTCACAGCCAGCCAGCGCCGCGATCGCGAAAAGAGCGCCGCAGGCGGAATGCCACACTCTCAGCGGAGCAGCGTTCGATCGCCGCGACCCTTCGGAGACGTGGAGAGTCCCCGTGGGGAGCGAGAGAGGGAGGTTCGTGTTCGACTCAGTCTTACCGGCCGGCATGGGACGGGTGTATATCTGCGGCGGGCGCGGGGCAACACGGGCTTGCTCCGCATCACGGCTCGGAATGGTCCATCGGGCGGCCAGTGGCCAGGCTCGGTCGACCGACTCCGGTCCTGTTCCTCGGGGCCGGCCTCGCGGCGGGAGCGGCTTTCCCGTCCCCCGCACGTCTTCTGCACATGCGTCGACCCCCTCCGCCTCCTTCCACGCATGCACGCCCCACCGGGGCCGCCAGCGCGACGGTGCTCCCCCCTGCGCCAGCCACCCCAGCTGGGCTGTCCTCGGGATCCCTGGAGCCCGCGGCTCCTCCCCCGCCCCCCGACTCCAGGACCGCCATCCCTCTCTCCCTGCGCCCGAGCGCGTCCACCGTGCGGCCCCCGCCGCGACGCGGCCGAAGCGCCGAGGTGCTGGCCAGTTTGTTCTGGAGCGCAGTGGCGCTCGGCTTCGGAGCGAGCAGCGCCGCCGTCTGGTGGGAGCTGGAGGTGGAGCCCCACGCGCACGCGGCGCAGGAGGGCGCCTCCGCGGTCGTCACTCGCCTGCCGGACACGATGACCTGGCTCCAGAACGCGCCCCACCCGTCACAGGGCACGCCGTCGCACGCGCCCCCTTCCACCGTCTCGTCGAGGGAACCCGACGGGACGATCGGAGAAGGACCCCCTGGCGGGGAAGGCGCCATGGGCGAGGCGGCCCTCGGCGTGCCCGCCTGCGCGCGACGTTTCTTCGCCCCCGAGAGCTTCGCGGCGGACGAGGATCTGGAGTCCCTCTGCGAGGAGACGGATCTGCGCAACGTGCGGGAGCGAGTCCACCGCGCGGTCGTGCGGCACGCGAGCGGCGCCGAGACGCCAGCGCTGATCTCCTGGGGCACGCTCGGCTGGTATCAGCTGCCGCTCCTCTCGGCCGCCCGTCACGCGTGCTGTACCGACGCGGGGCGGACCACGTCGTTGCCAACGCAGCACGGCGCCTGCGAAGGCCTGGGGGAGACCATCGACACGCTGGCGACGACCGCCCTCGCTTGCAGCGCCGGGACCAGCTGTGGAGACGACGAGTCCGCCGACGCCCACCTCTCGCCCGCGGAGCGCGTGTCCTCCGACGGGAGGAAGTTCGCCGGGCGGGTCCAATGTCTGCACCGGGAAGGGCGGGAGAGCGCCTTCGGTTACGCCTTCAAGCCCAGCCAGGAGAACCGCCTGGAGTTCGAGCGACGGCTCCGCCACGCGAGCGCGCTGCCGAGCGACGCCAGCGATTCCCAGCTGCGTTGATGCGACTCGCGTCGATTCGGCTCCGGAAAAGGGCAGCGGCACTCCTTGGGCGGCGCTCCACCCGGGCAGTCGCCGCCGAGCCCGCTCCGCGCTCGGAGCCGATTTCCGGGCGCTCCCCGCGGCGGCGCACTGGTCCAGCGAGGACGTCGCGTGCTATCGGCCCCGCTCGCCATGAGAACCCTGCTCGCAATCTGGACCTGGCTCGCCTTCGCGGTCGTCTCCGCGATCGGGTTCATCTTGGTGGGCACGGTGTTCCTGGTGATCTGGCCCTTCGACAAGAACCGGCGCTTCACCGGTCGAGCGATCCACACGGTCGGCGTGTTGATGATCCGGGCGGTCCCCGCCTGGCGCGTGCGCGTGGAGGGTCCGTTGCCGCAGACCTTGCCTGAGCGCTGCATCTGCGTGAGCAACCACGTCTCGAACCTCGATCCCTTCCTGCTGGCCTTCTTGCCCTGGGAGATGAAATTCCTGGCGAAGTCCGTGCTGTTTCGCATCCCTTTCGTGGGCTGGGGCATCGGCATCGCCGGCGACATCCCCCTCGTGCGGGGCTCGGCGCGCAGCATCAAACGAGCCATGGAGCGCTGCGCCAACTACGTGCGCGGCGGCATGCCCGTGCTGATTTTCCCCGAGGGGACCCGCTCGACCTCCTCCGAGCTCTTGCCCTTCAAGGACGGCGCGTTCCGCCTCGCCATCCTCGAGCGCGCCCACGTGCTGCCCCTGGCCGTCGTGGGCACCGAGCGGGCCTTGCCCAAGAACGACTGGCGCCCCGCGCCCGCGCAGGCCGTGGTGGCGGCGGGCACGCCCATTTCGACCGAAGGCATGACCCTGAGCGATCTTCCTGCGCTCAAGGAGCGCGTCCGGGGCGAAATCGAGCAGCTGCGGGCGCGCATCCGTCCTCTGGCGAAGCCCTGAGTCGCCAGGGCACGGCCTCGCGCGCAGCAGAGCTCCCTTTCTTCGGGTCGAGGAGCTCCGAGACCGCGAGGAGGCTAGCCAGGGGCCCCCGACTCGTGACAAACAGGCGCCATGTCCGCAACGGAGATCCGCCCAGAAGATCAGCCTCTGCACGACGACATGCGCTGGCTCGCCGGTTCGCTCGGCCGCGTCATCCGCCGCTTCGAGGGGGAGGCGGTCTTCGAAGCCGTCGAGAGCTTGCGCGCGGCCTGCCGTGATCGCCGCAAAGGAGCCGCCGGCGCCGCGGATCTGCGGGCGCTCCTCGAGCGCGTCGACGCCCTGCCCGTGGAAGAGGCCGCGCCCGTCGCCCGAGCCTTCACGCTGTTCTTCCTCCTCATCAACACCGCGGAGCAGGTGCACCGTGTCCGCCGGCGACGCCAGTATGATCAGCGCCCCGACGCGACGCCGCAGCCGGCGAGCCTGCGCTGGACCTTCGAGCAGCTCAAGGCCCAGGGCAAGACCGCCGCGGAGATTCGCGAGGCGGTGAGCCAGCTCCGTGTCCGCCCGGTGCTCACCGCTCACCCCACCGAGGCGACTCGACGCACGGTGCTCTCGCTGCAGGCGCGGCTCGCGGACGCGCTGCTCGCCCGAGAGGAAGCGACGCGCGCCGAGCGAGATCACCTGGAGGAGCAGCTCGAGTCCGACATCGAGCTGCTCTGGCTCACGGACGAGGTCCGCAAGAACCGGCCCAGCGTGATGGACGAGGTGAGCACCGTCATCTGGTACCTGGGGGATCGCCTGCTCGAGGCGACGAACCACGTCCACGAGACGTGCTCCGACGCGTTCCGAGCGGCCTTCGGCGAGGAGCTCGGCGTCGACGTGCCCCTCACGCTCGGCAGCTGGGTCGCCGGGGATCGCGACGGCAACCCCTTCGTCACCCCCGAGGTCACGATGGCGGCGGCGCGGCGCGCCAGCCACGCCCTGCTCGGCCACTACATCACCCACATCACCCAGCTGATCGAGCGACTCTCCATCTCCGCGCGCATCGCGCCGCCGTCCCAGGAGCTACGGGATTCCATCGCGGCCGATCGGGAGCTGCTGCCCGACGTCTGGGAGAAGAACAGCCGCCGCGACGCCGAAGAACCCCTCCGGCTGAAGCTGAGCTTCATGGCGGGGCGCCTCGAGGCGACGCGCCAACAGCTGGCCTCCCGGGACGCGGGGCACGCCATCAAGGTGCCGGGCGCTTATCGCGCTCCCGACGAGTTCGCCCGCGATCTGGAGCTCGTGGAGCGAGCCGTCGTCTCCGCGAAGGCCAAGCGCGCCGCTCACGCCCTCGTGATGCCGCTCCTGGCCCAGGTGCGCATGCTGGGCTTCCACGGCTATCACCTCGACGTGCGTGACGACTCCGACACGCACACGGGCGCCCTCCGCGCCATCGCCGAGTCCGTCGGGATCCCCCCCTTGGACGGGGAGGCGCTGCGCCGGGAGCTCCTCGGAAGGCGCCCCCTCACCTCTCCCAACCTCTCCCTCGACGCCCAGACGGAGAAGGTCCTGGCCGTCTTCGACGCGATCCGCGACATCCAGGACGAGCTCGGAGAGCAGGCCGCGTCCACGTACATCATCTCGATGACCCACCACCCGGACGATCTGCTCCGGGTGCTGCTCCTGGCTCGTGAGCGCGGGCTGGTGGATCTGTCCATGACCCCGCCCCGCTCGCGCCTCGACATCGTGCCCTTGTTCGAGACCAGGGACGATCTGGCGGGCGCGGCCCAGGTCATGAGGTCGCTCTTCACCGACAAGGCCTACAAGCGCCAGCTCGAGGCGCGGGGGCGGCGACAGGAGATCATGCTGGGCTACTCCGACTCCGCGAAGGACGTCGGGGTGCTCGCCGCCGCCTGGGAGCTCTACCTGGCCCAGGAGGACCTCGCCCAGGTGGCGCGGGACGCCGGGGTCCACCTCACCCTGTTCCACGGACGGGGCGGCACCGTCGGTCGAGGAGGCGGATCGCCCGTCTACCGCGCCCTCACGGCGCTGCCGCCGGGGAGCCTCTCGGGGAGCATCAAGATCACGGAGCAGGGCGAGATCATCTCCCAGAAGTTCGGGATCCTCTCGATCGCCGAGCGCAGCCTCGAGGTGATGATGTCCGGGACCCTCGTGGCGACCTTCGCCGACTGGCGCCAGGGCGTCAGCGAGGCGGACCAGGCGCGCTTCCGGGAGATCATGGATCGCATGTCCGCCCGCTCCCGCATTTACTTCCGGCAGAAGGTCCACGAGTCGCCCGACCTCTTCAAGGTGCTGCTCGAGGCGACGCCGCTCCGCGAGCTCGGGCACGTCCATTTCGGCTCCCGTCCCGCCTACCGCGAGCGCGGCGCCGGGACGATGGCCGGCATCCGCGCCATCCCCTACAACTTCGGGTGGACGCAGACGCGACTCATGCTGACGAGTTGGCTCGGCGCAGGCACGGCCCTCGCGGAGGCAGCGGCGGAGCCCGGCGGGCTCGAGCTCCTGCAGCAGATGACGGCGGTGTGGCCCTTCTTCGACGACTTCATCGCGAAGATCGAGATGGTGTGCGCGAAGACGGACATCGAAATCGCGCAGCTCTACCTCACGCAGCTCGGCGACTACGAGAAGATCTTCACCGACCTGCGCGCCGAGTACGAGCGCACGACGTCGACCATCCTCGCGATCCGGAAGAAGGGGAGCCTCGCGGCGGAGCATCGCTTCCTCGCGAAGTCCATGCAGCTCCGCAACCCCTACGTCGATCCGCTCAACCTGCTCCAGGTGAGCCTGCTGCGGCGCAAGCGCAACCTGCCCGAGGGGGCTCCGGAGTCGAAGCTGCTCGATCAGGCCCTCGGCACGACCCTGAACGGCATCGCCCAGGGGATGCGCAACACCGGCTGAGTTCCGCGCCCAAGCGAAAATCGCTCCGAGATCCCGGGCAGGTCGATGTAGGATGGGAGCTCTGTCAGGAGCTCGCCCGATGAACGCGCGTCGATCGCACACGCCCCGGAGGTTTCTCCGTTGGCCCCTGGGCTCTCTCGGAGCGTCGCTGGCGTTCGGGGTGAGCGCTGCCACGGCCCAGCCCGCACAGGCCCAGCCCGCACAGGCCCAACCCGCACAGGCCCAACCCGCGCAGGCCCAACCCGCGCAGGCCCAGCCTCCCGCTGCCCCGCCTCCCACGGCGCGGCCCGCGCCGGCTCCGGGCGCTCCAGCCCCAGCCCCCGGCGGACCCGTCTCTCCCCGCGAAGGCGAAAATCCGCCGGACAGCGGCTGGGCGACCGCGCCGAGCTCACCCCCGGAGGCGAACTCCGTCCCCCCGCCCGTCGAGCCTGGCGCTTCCCAGACCTCTGCGGACGGCGCCCCTCCCGCCGACCATCCCCCTCCCGACGCCGGGCCCACCGGCGCTCCTCCCCACTACGTCCCCGGCCCCCCCTTTCACGGCGGCTACGGATTTCCTCCGCCCCCGTACGGTTATCCCCCGTACGGCTACCCCCCACCTCCCGACTGCGCCGCGGATCCGCGGCCGGCGACGCTGCCTTACCGCGAAGGGCGCCCGGCCCCCCCGGGCTACTACTACGAGGAGCGGATGCGGCGCGGGCCGATCATCGCGGGGGCGATCCTCCTCGGCGTGCCTTACGCGCTCGGGCTCTCCTTCGCCGGCGGGGACTCCTTCTCGAACCAGACGGGCTGGCTCGCGCTCCCCGTCGCCGGGCCCTGGATCACCCTCGCCGCCCGCGAGCGCTGCGACGAGACGCAGGTCTACGACCACGACATCCTCGCGTCTCCCTGCTCCGAAGAGCGCACCGTCCGCACCCTGCTCGTGGTGGACGCGCTGATGCAGGCGACGGGGACCGCCCTCCTGCTCTGGGGGACGCTCTCCAAGACGAAGGAGTACGTCCGCGACGACGTCAGCGTGCAGCTCGTCCCGACCCAGCTTGGACGGTCTGGCTACGGGCTCGGCGCGGTGGGCTCCTTCTGACGGCCCCCGGTTTCCGCTCGCGGTCCCGCGCTCTGGTGATTTCCGCGCGCCTCCCCGGGCGCGCTGGTTACTTCCGCCCGTTGGAGCGGGCTCCGATCACTCCCGCTCCTTGGAGCGCGCCTCCTGGTTGAGCTTCTTCTCGAGGTCGGGGACGACGCGCGCCACCCGACGCTCGATCAGCTCCTGCACCAGCTTCCAGAGGCTCTCTTCGTCGGCGCACTCGCTCAGGGGCCCGAGCGGGATCTGAAAGCCGCCCATGTCGGCGCGCCCGCCACCGTAGGGGCGCCCGTCGGGATCGCTGCCGAAGGCGTTCTGCATGAAGAGCGCGGGATCGACGCTCGCCCGGCTCGTGCGCAGGGAGCCGTCGACGCGATCCTCGACGATGCCGTAGACGAGCACCGTGTCGATGTCCTCCCGCCGCAGGATGAAATCGGCGGCCGTCGGGATGGCGTCCCGGTTGATGGCCGACACGCGCCCCACCCCGGCGATGGCGAAATCCCGGATCACCTGCAGCTCGCGCAGGGCGATGCCGACCGCATCCATGGCCTCGGCGCTGATGCTCCGACGGCCGACGCGGCTCAGGGTCTCCGCGTCACAGAAGGGCTTGAGATACGCCGCAGCGCGAAAGTCCTGGGGGGTGGAGAACGCGAAATCGTCCGTGTCCGTCTGGATCCCGAAGAACATCGCCGTGGCCACCGCCGTGTCGTCGGACCCCTCGCCGCCCAGGGGGGCGAGCCCCTGCTCGGAGTACTCCGCGTAGATCGTCGACGTCGCGCCCACGTCGTGGCGCACGTCCACGAAGGGCGCCCGTGGCAGGCTCTTCGGGCGGTGGTGGTCCACGACGGTCAGCAGCTCGAGGTTGTCAGGGAGCTGGATGCTCGGCTCGTGCTGGCTCGCGTCGACGAGCGACAGGTAGCCGAACTCCTGGAGATCCTCCGTCTTGTCCACCCGCACCATCGGCACGTTGAGGAGCTTGACGAGGGCGCGGTTCTCCGAGCGCGACAGGGGCAAGACGTGGGCGATGGTCGCGGAGACGCCCAGCCGCTCGCAGATGCGGCGGTGGGCCAGCGCGCTCCCGATCGCGTCGGGATCCGGATGGCCGCCGAGAAGGATGACGTGCGGCTTGTCCGTGGCCTGGGACAGCACCTGCTCGAGGCGCTGAGCACGAGCCACCGAGCTCTTGTTGCCGTTACTCATGGGTTTTCGTCGAGACTCCGTTCACCGGCAGCCGTCCAGGAGCTCTGGACATCGAGCGTTCCCGCCAGGGAGCGCTGGGTACTGGCCGCCGAAGGGGATCGATGAGCTCCCCCGCCGAGGCCCCTGCCCGATCCGCTGGACCGAGGCAGGCTGCGATTTGCCGAGGTGGCCGTTTAGCACTCCCAGCGGCTCGGCGGGACCCGCAGTTGATGCCGGGTCCCTCATCAGGGCACGGGTCGATGTTAACACCGTTAACTTCGCCGCGCCCGCGTGCGCCTCTTGCGGCTTCTCTCCACGACGGCCCTTGACTCCAAGGGCCACTCGCCGCAGGCTTGCCACGCAATGAATCCGCCGCGCCTCCCTTCCAGCAGCCCGTGCGCCGCGGGCGTCACGGCTGGCGGGGTCGCGCTCGCATCCGGAAGCCTTGCATCCGGAAGTGCATCCAGGAGCCCCGTGGCGGGTGCCACGACGGCCGCGTTGGGCGGGACTCACCTTGCCGTGGAGCCGATCCGGGCCTCTGGGCCGGCAGCTGCTATTTTCGGCGGACTCGCGCTCGTGATCGCTGGTGTGATCGTACGCCTCGATCTCGTATGCCAGGGTGCGGTGGCCGGTTAGCGAGAGACCTCCTTCTGTTTTCGGCCCCCGCACCCTGACGGTGCGGGGGTTTTTTTTTCTTCCTTCCTCGGTTCGCCCCTTCATTTTCCCCTGTTCCTACTAGGCTTCCCACCCCCTTCGGCTGCGCGTCCGCGCGTGGCCCCAGCTCGAAGAGCTTTCCCATGGAAGACGCTGCGAAAAAGCTCGAAACCCAGCCGCAAACCACTCCCAAAACGCTCACGGGTTCGGAGATCCTGTGGGACACGCTCGTCAACCAGGGTGTCGAAGTGGTGTTCGGGTATCCGGGCGGCGCGATCATGCCCGCCTACGACGCCATGATTAAGTACCCCGTGCGGCACGTCCTCGTCCGGCACGAGCAGGGTGCCGCCCACATGGCGGATGGGTATGCGCGGGCCTCGGGCAAGGTGGGTGTGTGCATCGCCACGTCCGGGCCCGGCGCCACGAACCTCGTGACCGGGCTCGCCAACGCGATGCTGGATTCCATCCCCATGGTCGCCATCACGGGCCAGGTCGCCTCCGGGTTGTTGGGCAGCGACGCCTTCCAGGAGACGGACATCACCGGCGTCTCACTCCCGATCACCAAGCACAACATCATGGTGACGCGACCGGAGGAGATCTGTCAGGCGTTGAAGGAGGCCTTCTACATCGCGAGCTCCGGGCGCCCCGGTCCGGTGGTCGTCGACATCACCAAGGACGCACAGCAGAAGAGCTGCGAGTACGTCTACGATCCCTCGCCGGTGCGCCTGCCGGGCTACCGCCCCGACTACCACCCGATCGACAAGGACATCGCGCGAGCGATCGACCTGATCCACTCCGCGGAGCGCCCGGTGCTGTTCTGCGGCCACGGCGTGATCCAGTCGAATGCGACCCAGGAGCTCCTGGAGTTGGTGGAGAAGACCCAGATCCCGGTCGCCTGCACGTTGCTGGGCCTGGGCGGCTTCCCCGCGACCCACAAGCGGGCCCTCGGCATGATGGGGATGCACGGCGAGGCCTGGGTGAACCGCGCCATTCAGGAGGCCGACCTCCTGATCGCCGTCGGCATGCGCTTCGACGACCGCGTGACGGGCAACCTGAAGACCTACGCGCCCGGCGCCAAGAAGATCCACATCGAGCTCGATCCCGCGGAGATCAACAAGAACGTCCACGTGGATCTCCCCCTCGTCGGCGATGCCCGCCAGATCCTGCAGCAGATCTTGCCCCACGTGAAGTCGTGCAAGATCCAGCCCTGGCTCGACTACATCGAGGACCTGAAGGGCGAGACCGCCGTCATCGAGATCCAGCACCTCCCCGACCACGGGAAGCTGTACGCCGCCCACGTCATCCACGACCTGTGGCGCTACACGGACGGCAAGGCGTTGGTGGTCACCGACGTCGGCCAACACCAGATGTGGGAGGCGCAGTACTACAAGCACGACCACCCGCGGAAGCTCGTCACCTCCGGCGGCCTCGGCACGATGGGGTTCGCCTTGCCCGCGGCCATCGGCGCCAAGTTCGCGTGTCCCGACGACGACGTCTGGGTGATCGCGGGGGACGGCGGCTTCCAGATGACCGCGGCGGAGCTGACCACCTGCGCCCAGGAGGGCATCAAGGTGAACGTCGCCATCATCAACAACGGATATTTGGGGATGGTGCGTCAGTGGCAGCAGTTCTTCTACGGGGGGCGCTACGTCGCGACGCCGATGAAGAGCCCCGACTTCGTGAAGCTGGCGGACGCCCACGGCCTCTTGGGGCTGCGGGTGACCGAGCGCGCGCAGGTGAAGGCCGCCGTCGAACGAGCCAGGGCCCACGAAGGATCCGTGGTCATCGACTTCCGCGTGGAGCAGGAGGACGCGGTCTATCCGATGGTCCCCGCGGGAGCCGACCTGCACGACATGATCCGGCGCCCCCAGAGCCACAACCCCATCTACGAAACTGGTGAGGACGAGTGATGACCGAGAGCAGCCACTCCCTGCGGACCTTCGTCGCCTACGTCGAAGACCGCCCGGGTGTCTTGAACCGCATCGCGTCGCTATTTCGGCGCCGCAACTACAACATCGTCTCCCTGAACGTCGGCAGAACCCACGAGGCGGGTATCTCGCGCATGACGTTCCAGATGGAGGCCGATGACGACATGGCTCGTCGCATCGAGGCCAACCTTTACAAGATGGTCCACGTGCTCAGCGTGGAGGACATCACGAACACCCAGAGCGTCATCCGCGATCTCGCCCTCATCAAGGTGCGCGTGGGGCCGGAGCGGCGCGCCGAGGTCCTCCAGATCCTGAGCGTGTTCCGCGCTCACGCGGTCGACCTCGGTACGGAGACGCTCACGGTGGAGATCACCGGCAAGCAGGAGAAGATCGACGGATTGGTCGCCACGTTGCGACCCTTCGGCATCGTCGAGATGGTCCAAACCGGCACGGTCGCGATGACCCGCGGCAACCAGGGTGCCGCAGCGCGAGCTGCCCATACGGAAGACGCCAGCGGTATCGCCGCTGCCTGACTCGAAGAAAGAACGGAAAGAGAACTCATGGCCACCATCCGCTACGAAAAGGACGCCGACCTCGGACTCATCAAGAGCAAGAAGGTCGCCATCATCGGCTACGGCTCGCAGGGGCACGCTCACGCCTTGAACTTGAAGGAGAGCGGCGTCGACGTCTGCGTCGGGCTCCACGAGGGCTCGAAGAGCCGCGCCAAGGCCGAGAAGGACGGCCTCGCCGTCAAGAGCGTCTCCGACGCCGCGGCGTGGGCGGACGTCATCATGTTGCTGGTGCCCGACACCACGCAGGCGAGCGTCTACAAGGAGTCGATTGAGCCGAACCTGAAGGCGGGCAAGACGCTGATGTTCGCCCACGGCTTCAACATCCGCTTCGAGCAGATCGTGGCGCCGAAGGACGTGGACGTCAGCATGATCGCGCCGAAGGGGCCCGGTCATCGGGTCCGCGAGACGTACCAGGAGGGCGGCGGCGTGCCCGCGCTGCTCGCGGTGCACCAGGACGCCAGCGGTCAGGCCGACGCCTTGGCGCTGTCCTACGCGGCCGGCATCGGCTCGGCCCGCGCCGGCGTGCTGAACACCACCTTCGCCGAGGAGACGGAGACGGATCTGTTCGGTGAGCAGGCCGTGCTCTGCGGCGGTGCCTCGGAGCTGGTCAAGGCCGGCTTCCGCACCCTCGTCGAGGCCGGCTACCAGCCGGAGGTCGCCTACTTCGAGTGTCTGCACGAGCTCAAGCTGATCGTCGACCTGATGTACCGCGGTGGCTTGAACTACATGCGCTACTCGATCAGCGACACGGCGGAGTGGGGCGACTACGTCTCCGGTCCCCGCGTCGTGAACGACGCGACCCGCGCCGAGATGAAGAAGATCCTCGGCGAGATCCAGGACGGCACCTTCGCGCGCAACTGGATCAAGGAGAACGCCGAGGGTCGCCCCAAGTACAAGGCCATCCAGGCGTCCGAGCAGGAGCAGCAGATCGAGCAGGTCGGCGCCGAGCTGCGCAAGATGATGCCCTTCGTGGACCCCGTCACCATCAAGCCCGGTCAGTGACCGGCGTGGTCGCGTGGCTCCGGGTCCCCACGCCCGGAGCCCGTGACCGTCGTAGACCCCCCTCGAGAGAAACAGAGAAGCGGCAGGAGCAGCCATGACTCAGCCCCCGAACGATTACGTCCGAATCTTCGACACCACCCTGCGGGACGGCGAGCAGTCGCCAGGCGCGACGCTCACCTCCGACGAGAAGCTCGAGGTCGCGCGTGCCCTATCGCGGCTCGGTGTGGACGTGATCGAGGCGGGCTTCCCTGCCGCGTCTCCCGATGACCTGGCGGCGGTGCAGCGCATCGCCGAGACCGTCGGGCGCGACGTCCCCGAGGGACGCCCCGAGCGGCCGGGCGGCGCGGAGCCGCCGATCATCTGCGGCCTGGCTCGAGCCACCGAGAAGGACATCGACCAGGCCTTCGCTGGCGTGCGCGGCGCCAAGCACCCACGCATCCATACGTTCTTGGCGACGTCGCCGATCCACCGCGAGCACAAGCTCCGGATGACCAAGGAGCAGGTGGTCGAGCGGGCCAGCAAGATGGTGGCCTACGCGCGAGCGCTGTGCGCCGACGTCGAGTTCAGCCCGGAGGACGCGGGCCGCACCGAGCCCGAGTTCCTCTACGAGGTGCTGAGCGCGGTGATCGAGGCGGGCGCGACGACCCTGAACATCCCCGACACCGTCGGCTACACCCTGCCCCACGAGTTCGGCGAGCTGATCGCCGGCATCATGAGCAACGTGAAGGGCATCGAGAAGGCGATCGTCTCGGTCCACTGTCACGACGACCTGGGGCTCGCGACCGCCAACAGCTTGGCGGGGATCCGCGCCGGCGCCCGTCAGGCCGAGGTCACGATCAACGGCATCGGCGAACGCGCCGGCAACACCTCCTTGGAGGAGGTGGTCATGACCCTGGCCACGCGCAAGCCGATCTTCGGCCTCCGCACGGGCATCGACACCACCCAGCTCACCCGCACCAGCAAGCTGGTGAGCGCACGCACGGGCATGGTGGTGCAACCGAACAAGGCCATCGTCGGGGCGAACGCCTTCGCCCACGAGTCCGGCATCCACCAGGACGGCATGCTGAAGCACCAGGAGACCTACGAGATCATGCGGCCCGAAGCCGTAGGAGCTCAAAAGACCCTCCTGGTGCTGGGCAAGCACTCCGGCCGACACGCGTTCACCGTGCGCTTGCGCGAGCTGGGGCACCCGCTGTCCGACGAGGCGCTCAACAACGCCTTCGAGCGCTTCAAGGTGCTCGCCGACAAGAAGAAGCGCATCACCGACGCCGATCTGATCGCCCTGGCCGCCTCCGAGGAGAGCGCCGGTCCGGAGCTGTTCAAGCTGGAGGCAGTCCACGTGAGCGCGGGCGCGGGCATGCCCACCGCCTCGGTGAAGCTGCGCTGCCCCGACGGCGAGTCACGCACCACGGCGGCCATCGGCACCGGGCCGGTGCACGCGGTGTTCACCGCGATCGACAACCTCGTCCAGGCGCCGGCGGAGCTGCTCGAGTACTCGATCAACGCGGTCACCGAGGGCATCGACGCCCTCGGCGAGGCCAGCGTGCGCGTGCGGGCGCGGGGCGAGGCGCTGCGGGAGAACCCGCAGCTCGGCTCCGTCCTGTCGTCCATCTTCCATGGCCACGCCGCGGACACGGACGTCATCGTGGCCAGCACGAAGGCATACTTGGTCGCGCTCAACCGGCTGCTCGCGACCCTCGACGCCAAGCGCCGGCAGCCGGATGCGGAGGCCCCGCGCGACGCAGCGCCCGGTGCGAGCGGATGACGC
>JAAZAA010000096.1 GCA_012514535.1 Myxococcales bacterium
CCGCCGGGGCGGAACTTCGCGCGGATCACCGTGCCCTCCGTGTCGTCCTGCTCCAGGACGATCCGCAGGGGCACCAGCTCCGGGTGCTTCGCCGTCAGGTGCTCCTCGATGAGGCCGCGGGCCTCTTCGAGCTTCGCCGGGTCGTCGAAGGTCTCCGCCCGCACCCGCGCCACCCGCACCGCCGCCGACAGGAGGCGCGCGTCGCAGCGCCGATCGAGCTTCGCCAGGTGATCTCCCACCGAGCGCAGGCGCGTCGCCAGGTTGAACAGGGGCGTGCCGCTCAGCTCGGGGCCGCGGGAGCTCTGCACCGTGAGGCCGTCGATGCCGTTCTCGATCAGGAAGCGGTTCAACGCCGGCTGATCCTTCATGTAGAGCATCTTCTTGCCGCGACGCACGCCGAAGAGCGGCGGCTGGGCGATGTAGAGGTAGCCCTTCTCGATCAGCTCCGGCATCTGCCGGTAGAAGAACGTGAGCAGCAGCGTGCGGATGTGGCTGCCGTCGACGTCCGCGTCGGTCATGAGGATGACTTTGTGATAGCGGAGCTTCGAGAGGTCGAAGTTGCCGTCCTCGTTGATGCCGCAGCCCAGGGCCGAGATCAGCGTCGCCACCGCCTCGGAGGCGAGCATGCGGTCGAGGCGCGCCCGCTCCACGTTCAGGATCTTGCCGCGCAGGGGCAAAATGGCCTGGAAATGCCGATCGCGGCCCTGCTTGGCGCTGCCGCCGGCGGAGTCACCCTCGACGATGTAGATCTCGCTGATCGTGGGATCCTTGCTCTGACAGTCCGCGAGCTTCCCGCTCAGGGTCGTCGTGTCGAGCACGCCCTTGCGCACCACCTCCCGCGCCTTGCGGGCGGCCTCGCGGGCCTTGGCGGCGACGATGGCCTTCTCGAGGATCTTCTTCGCCGTCTGCGGGTGCTCCTCGAAGTAGCGGCGCAGGTGCTCGTTCACCGCGTTCTCGACGATGCCCTTCACCTCGCTCGACACGAGCTTCGATTTCGTCTGCGAGTCGAAGCTCGGATCCGGGTGCTTGACGTGGATCACGCAGACCACGCCCTCACGGGTGTCGTCCCCGCTGAGCCCGTGCTTCACGTCCTTGAACAGGTTGTTGTCCTGCCCGTAGCCGTTCAGGCTGCGGGTGAGGGCCGTGCGCAAGCCGGTGAGGTGCGTGCCGCCGTCGCGGTTGTGGACGTTGTTCGTGTAGCAGAAGATCTGCTCGGCGTAGGCGCTGCACCACTGGATCGCCAGGTCCACGAGGATGTCGGCGCGCCCTTCGCCGGGCACGCTCGTCTGGAAGGCGATCACGTCGTCGTGGATCGGCTCCTTGGTGCTGGCCAGGTGCGCGACGAACTCCCGGATGCCGCCCTCGAACAGGTACGTCTCGCTGCGGCCCTCTTCGCGCTCGTCGGACAGCTTGATGCTGAGGCCCGAGTTGAGGAACGCCAGCTCACGCAGGCGCGTGGAGAGGATCTCGTAGCTGTACTCCGTCGAGCTGAAGATGTCCGGATCGGGCTTGAAGGTGACCTTCGTGCCCGTCTTGTCCGTGTCGCCGACGGGGCCGAGCGGACCCTGGGGCACACCGCAGCGGTAGCTCTGCCGCCAGATCTTGCCCTCGCGACGGATCTCGAGCTCGAGCCACTCACACACCGCGTTCACGGCGCTCACGCCCACGCCGTGGAGACCCGCGGACACCTTGTAGCTCGAGTGATCGAACTTGCCGCCCGCGTGCAGCACCGTCATCACGACCTCGGCGGCGCTCACGCCCTTCTCGTGCATGCCCACCGGGATGCCGCGGCCGTCGTCGGCGACCGTCACGGAGCCGTCGTGGTTCACGACGACGTGGATCGTGCTGCAGAAGCCGGCGAGGTGTTCGTCGACGGCGTTGTCGATGACCTCCCACACCAGGTGGTGCAGGGCCGAGCCGTCGTGCACGTCGCCGAGGTACATGCCAGGGCGCTTGCGCACGGCCTCGAGGCCCTCGAGCACGGTGATGTTCTTCGAGCCGTACTCCTCCTCCTGGGAGTTCTGGTCCTCCTGGGAGTTCTGGTCCTCCTGGGAGTTTTGGTCCTCCTGGGAGTTCTGGTCCTCTTGGGAGCGCTGCTCCTCCGGGGGGTGCTGGGCGGCGTCCTGCGCAGCCTCCGCGGGCCGCGGATCCGGGCCCGAAGGAGTGGGTTGGCTGTCGGTTCCGGCGCCAGCGGGAGTATCGGTAGTTTCGCTCAAACGTGGGCTCCTCGACTGGCACGGGTATAGCCACCAAACCCCCCTCCAGCAAGCTCCGCGGAGCGCGCTTGTAGCTGAATTTCCATGGGATCCGCGCCCTTTGCGGGATGCCTGGAGGGCACGAAAATCGGGTCACCCCGTACAACCGAATTTACGGGCGACCAGTCCACTCCACGGGCGGCCGATCCACGGGCGGAGGCCCGGTTCCGGCGAGGCGCCGAGCGCCGCCCGCGGCTCACAGGCTGCTCAGCGGGAGATCAGCTCACCCGCCCGCAGCGTCACGTCCACCCGCTCTGCGGGCTCGAGGCCAGGCGTCACGAACAGCTCCGGTCGCGTCGTCGTCACGAACACCTGGCTCTCCGACTCCCTCAAGAAGCCGTACACCGCGCCGGTGCGCGCTGGATCGAGCTCGCTCGACACGTCGTCGAGCAGGAGGATGGGCTGGGTGCCGCTGGCCGCGCGCACGCACTCGAGCTCCGCGAGCTTCAGGGCCAGGGCCAGGATGCGCTGCTGACCTTGGGAGGCGTGGCTACGGGCGGGGCGTCCTCCGAGCTCCAGCTGGAGCTCGTCCCGTTGGGGCCCGAAGGTGGCCGCGCCGCGCCGTAGATCGCGCTCGCGCCGCGCCCGCAGCTGCTCCTCGAAGGCGCCCGGATCCGTCGAGCCGCCCGGGACGTACGCGCCCCGAAAGGGCAGCTCCGGCGCCGCCATGCGCCGGAAGGCGGGCTCGAGGGCCTCCAGCACCGCCTCCACCGCCCGCTGCCGCCCCTGGGCGAAGCGGGCGCCGTGCTGGGCCAGCACCGCCTCGTAGGCGTCCAGATCCGCCCCGCGGGTGCCCCGCTCGCTGAGCAAGCGCTGACGCTCGCGCAGGGCCTGCTGGAAGCGCAGGCGCGCCTCCGAGCCCGCGGGATCGAGGTACAGGAGCACTCGATCGAGGAGCGTGCGGCGACGCGCGGCGGGACCGCTGGCCAGCTCGAGGTCCCCCGGATGAAACACCACGATGGGGGTGCGCACCGCGTAATCGGAGAGCCGCTGGGGCTTCTTGCCGTCGATGAGGAACGAGCGGGCCCGCGGCCCCACGACCGCCCTCTGCTCGTGGCGCAGGGGCACGGAGCCCGACGCCTCGCCGAGCACCGTGGCCCGCACCACGGCCTGCTCGGCGCCCTCCTGGATGACGTCGCGCAGCTTGTCCGAGCGGAAGGTGCGCGACGTGGAGGCGACGTACAGGGCCTCGATGAGGCTCGTCTTGCCCTGCCCGTTGTCCCCCGCGATGACGTTGAGGCGCCCCGCGGGTGCGAAGTCGATGCTGGCCAGGTTGCGGAAGCTCCGCACCATGACCCGCTCGAAGGCCACCCTGCGGGTCACCGTCACGGCCGTCAGATCCGCATGGGCATGACCACGGCGAGGTAGCTTCGATCCACCGACTCGCTGCCGGGCTGGAGCACCGCCGGATCCAGCTCGCCGCTGATGCCGAGCATGACCTCGTCGTCGGGCATCGCCGCGAGCACGTGGAGGAAATACTGCGCGTTGAAGCCGATGGTCACCTCGGGACCGTCGTAGTCGACGTCGATCTCGTCGAAGCCCTCGCCCGCCTCGGGGCTCTCGCTCTCGACGCGGATGTGGCCCGGGGAGAGGGTGAGCTTCACGCCGCCCGTGCGGTCGCTCGCCGCGAGGGAGACGGCCTTGAGGGCCTCCGCGAAGGCGTTGCGGGGGACGCGCACCGCGCGCTCGCTCTGGGCGGGGATGACCTGCTGGTAGGGCGGGAACTGGGCGTCCACGAGCTTCACGCTGAAGCGGAACCCCGCCAGCTCGAAGAACACGCTCGGGCCGCTCTGCACCAGGGAGAGCTTGGGCGTCTCGTCGTCCTTGAGCTCCGAGAAGGCCTCGTCACACAGACGACGCAGCTCCTGCACGCCCTTGAGGGGGATGAGCATGCTGGCGGTCGCCTCCGAGCCCTTCACGCCGATCTCCATCTTGGAGAGGCGATGCCCGTCCGTCGTGACCATGCGGACGCGGTCGCCCTCCCACTCGAACAGCGCGCTACTCAAGTGCAAACGGGTCTCGTCCGTGGAGATCGAGAAGTGGGTCGCCGCGATCAAGCGCGCCATGGCGGCGATCTCGAGCTCGAGCCACTCCGCGTTCGCGTCGGGCTCCGGCAAGCTCGGAAACTCGTCGCCGGGCATGCCGTGCACGGTGTAGCGACGGGCGGACCCGGCGGCGCGGATGGTGGTGGCGGCGCCGTCGTTCACCTCGAGGGTGACCTGCCCGTCCGGCATCATCTTGACCCGCTCGTACAGGTCGCGCGCGCCGAGCGCCACGGCGCCAGGGCGCTCGATGGTCGCCTCGATGTTCCCGCTGACCGCGAGGTACAGGTCCGTCGCCGCCAGGCGGAGCTCGTTGGGGCCCACGGTCTCGAGGAGCACATTGCCCAGCACGGGCATGGTGCTCTTTTTGTCGGCCACTCCCTGGCAGCGACCGAGGACACGGAGAAGTTCTTTTTTGCTGACGGCGACGCGCATCGCACAAGGGTCCTAGTCTCGGATCGATGACGCCGCCAGTCCCGGCAGGCGTCCCGAAAGGGTGAGCTTCTTACGACCAGTCCCCACCCCTTCTGAAGAGAGATCAGAAGAAATTTAAATTTGATCGAAGTGATCGTAGGGGCTGTGGATTCTGGGGAGAACTACTTCATCTAGCCGCAATCGTTCACGTTTTCCAGTTTTCGGCCTGGGGGTGAACCTGGGACGGGCGGGGACGAAGTGGGGAAGGAGGCGTCGGGTGTCCCCAGCGATCCCCAGGGGTCCACACGGCTGTCCAGAGGGCTATCCCCAGGGCGCCCCCAGGGTGTTGGGGGGAATTTTTTCGTGCACTTCGATGAGTGGATGCGTACCCGTCGGGGGATCCAGGGCGCCTCGGTGGGGGTCCGACGGAGGGTGGGGAGGGGCCGTCGAGCGGGCGCTCGTCGCGGGGGCGCTCGACGGGGGGGCGCTCGACGGGGGGGCGGATCGCGCAGGGCGGATCGCGTAGGGGCGCGTTCGCTCGGGCCCTGAGGGGCCATTGAGCAGGGGGGCGCGCCGAGGGCCCCCCACCGCTCGGGGAGGCCCGGTGACGCTCTCGTTGGGCCCCAGGCCGCCCCCGGTGGGGGATTCAGTGGGCGGGCGCGGTGGGGTCGAGGCGGGCGAGGGCGTCGAGGAGCTGCCGGCGCGCCTGCTCGTGGGTGCGGGGCCCCACGTGGCCCTGGGCGAAGGCCCGCTCGACGGCCACCAGCTCCTCCAGGAGCAGCTCGCGAGCCCGCTCGAGGTCCCCCTCGCCGGCGCCGGCGCGCGCTTCGTCCCCGCGCCGCAGCCAGGCGGTGACGAGGCCGCCGAGGGCGATCAGCGCCGCCACGAGGACGGCGATCCAGCGGGCGCTCCCGTGGACCGGCAGCCCCCCGAGGTCGATGCGCACGTCGTTGAAGGTCCCCGAGCCCACCCCCGCCACGCGGCGGGTGATGAGCACCCGGTCCCCGCTGGGTCCGCGGGTCGCCTCGGCGGGTCCGAAGCCCTCCACGTCGAGGGTCATGCCCGGCGCCGCCTCGGTGATCACCCGCAGATCCGCCACGTGGGGCGGCAAGGTGAGCTCGAAGCGCTGGGAGGCCTTGCCCTGCCGGGGCACCTGGAAGGTGAAGCGCACGTCGTGCTGACCCGGAGCGAAGGTGCCGTCCATGCGCGCCCCGCGCCCCGGCTCTTCGACGAAGCCCGCCGCCCCCTCCTTGCTGCTGTCGAAGGCCTGGAAGCCCTGGGGGAGCTGCATGACCACGGTCCGCGGGACCCAGCTCGTGGTGCTCAGGTTGAGCACGCGGAAGAGCACCTCGACGTGGAACACGTCCTCTCGGGGCTGCAGGTAGACGAACCCGCGCATGCCCACGAGGGCCTTCATCGGGTCCTCCGTCGTCGGGAACACGTGGAGACGGACCCGCTGACCGCGGTTCTCGTTCAGGCGGAACGGCGCGACGCCATAGGTGCCCGCGCCCCGCCGGGCGATGATCGAGTAGCTGTAGCGCAGCTCGCGGGAGAGGGAGTCGAACCGCACCTTGCCCTGCTCGTTCGTGGTGCGCTCGAGGGTCTCGTGCTTCGGGCCCTCCGCGACGCTCTCGTAGCTCACGAGGAGCTCGACGGGGATGCCCGGGGCGGGTCGCTCCAGTTCGTCGAGGACCTCGAGCTCGATGGTGCCCGCGGGGAGGGACGGATCCGGTTGGGAGGAGTCCTTGGGCGGGGGCGTGCCCACGGCGTGCCCCGGTGGCGGAGCGACGACCGGGGGGTGCGCGGGGGCCGCCGCCTGGGCCGGCGCGGAGACGCCAGCGGGCGGAGGAGCGGCCTGAGCCGGCGGAGGCGCCGCCTGGGCGGGCACTTGTGCGCGAGCGGGGAGCGGGCTCCAGGCCGTGAGGGCCAGGGCTGCGGCGAGCAGAGCGGGGGAGCGTCTCATGGCGTCCTCTCCTCCCGAGCGGGGGATGGCTCCTCGTCGGCCGCCGGCGGGGGGTCCTGAGACTCCTTCCCTGCCGCGGTGTCCGTCGTCTCCGCGGCGGGGCGATCGCCGTGCGCGGCGCCTTCGCTCGCGGGGGCGTCCGCCGACTGGGCGTCCGCCGACTCCTCGGCGCTCGCGTCGCTCGGCTCCTCGTCTTCGGCCTGGTTCTTCCCCTGCCGGGCCTTCCCCTGCTGGGCGAGGCGCTCTTCGAGGAGCTCTTCCGCCTTGCGACGCCGCTCCTGGAGGGTCTCGTCGACCATGAGGATGAGGCGCTTGGCCTCGGCCCGATAGCGGGCGGACAGCTCCACGAAATCCTCCTCGCTGATCTTGCCCACGCTCCGCTCGTACTCGAGGTCCTTGAGGGCGCGCAGCACCGCCCGCTTCTGCTCCTCGGCGGCGGTCGGCGCGGCCAGGGTGAACGCCTCCTCGAAGGTCAGCTCCGTCTCCCCGGACAGGTGCTGGAGGCTCTGCCACATCAGCCCGATGACGACGGCCAGCACCAGCGCCGCCCCCGTGAGCAGGCCCACGGGCAACCCCATGAAGGAGCCCACACCGAAGGCCAAGATCACGGTCACCAGTCCGAGGAGGAGTCCCGGTCGATCGCGGGCCAGGTCGCGCAGGGAAGAATCACTGGGCATGAAGATCCAGAGAGCAGGGGAGGAACGTCAGGGAGCGCCGAGGGCGGGGGCCGCCGTCTCTTGCGTCGCGGACGAAGTGCCCGCCTTCGTCGCGCGGAGGTGCCCGATCGAGCCCTCGCGTAGGGGCACCGTGTAGGGCGTGGCGGAAGTGGTGGCCAGGTAAAAAGCAAAGCCGATCCCCGCCGCGGCGCCCGCGGTGGCTCGCACGTAGCTCCAGGCGCCCACCCGCTGGGTGCTCACCTCGGGCCACAGGGACAGGGCGCAGCCCCCCATGAGGATGCCGAGACCCAGCCAGATCCACGACACGAAGGGGTTCACGTGGAACGTGAACGTGGCCCGCTTCGTCTGGGGATCCGCCATCGCCAGCACCGTGTAGAGGTCCGCGCGCATCCCGCGCAGGAGCCCCACCTCGGTCGTCGTCTGCGGAGGGCTCTGGTAGATGAACTTCGCGGGGCTCACGGTGCCGAGGGAGCGCCCTCGATACGTCACGTCGAGGTCCGCGAAGAGCATGCGCTTGCCGAGCTCCGCCTGCTCCGCGGGCGAGCACTTGGGGCTCCCCGGGCACATGCGCGTCCCCTCGTAGGTCAGGGTGTAGTCGCCGATGGTGTGGGACTGGCCCGGATCCATGGCGACCTCGCTCTCGAGAGTCCAGGCGGTGCCCACGAACCCCACGAACATGGCCGTGATGCCCAGGTGGACGATGTAGCCGCCGTAGCGGCGCCGGCTCTTGTCCACGAGGCGCACCAGCGCCGTGAGCACACCCTCTTGCTCGCCCTTCTTCTTGGTGGAGGAGCGCCGCGCCCGGACGCCCCGGTAGAACTCCTGGACCACCACCGCGACGTTGAAGGCCGCCAGGGCCACGGTGACCCAGGGGAGCACGCTGCTCACCGCCGCGAAGGCCGACGCCAGGGCGCCCGTCTCGAACTCCGCGGAGCGCACGATGGGCGGGTAGCCGAACCGCGACCCCAGCAGGGCGTGGAGCACCCCGACGACCCCCGTGACCGCCAGGGGGAAGGTGAAGGCCTTCTTCAGGGACTCGCCGCTGGTCTTGCGCCAACCGAAGAGGGGCGCCAGCCCCATGAGGGCGAAGATCACCAGCCCGATGGGCGCCATCCACTTGTTGTAGAAGGGCGGGCCCACGGTCACCGTGCGATCGGCGATGGCCTCCGTCAGCAGGGGGAAGGTGGTGGCGATCAGCACGAAGACCATCGCGCCGAGGAGCGCCCAGTTGTTGATGACGAACATCGCCTCGCGGCTCGTCAGGGACTCGATCTTGTTGCGGCCCCGCAGCAGCGGCAGCCGCCAGGCGATCAGCCCCGCGCTCACGGCGATGGAGAACCCCAGGAAGTACGTGAAGTAGGGCCCGATGTCGCTCTTGGCGAAGGAGTGGACGCTGGCGATGAGCCCCGAGCGCGTCAGGAACGTGCCGAAGATGGTCAGGATGAAGGTCGTGCAAATCAGCACGACGTTCCACACCTTGAGCATGTTGCGGCGCTCCTGGATCATGGTGGAGTGCACGTAGGCCGCCGCCGTGAACCACGGCAGGCAAGCGGCGTTCTCCACGGGGTCCCACGCCCAGAAGCCGCCCCAGCCCAGCTCCTCGTAGGCCCAGATCATGCCGAGCACGTTGCCGATGCTGAGGAAGAGGAACGCGAACAGCATCCACTTGCGCACGGCCACGATCCACTCACTGTCGAGCCGCCCCGTGACCAGGGCCGCCACCGCGAAGGCGAAGGGCACGGCGCACCCGACGAAGCCCATGTAGAGGGCGGGCGGGTGGATGATCATCCAGTAGTTCTGGAGGAGGGGGTTGAGCCCGTCCCCGTCCGGCTTGGCCCCGGCGATGTTCTGCTCGAAGGGGTTCGCCGCGAAGATCATCAAGATCGCGAAGAACGCGACGACCACCATCAACGTGGCGATCACGTAGGGCTGGAGCTGCCGGTACCGGCCCTTCATCCAGCGCACGGCGGCGGCGGTGTAGCCACCGAGGAGCAACGTCCACCACAGCAGCGAGCCGTCCTGTCCGCCCCACAGGGCCGTGAACAGGTACGTGGTCGACATCGACCGATCGCTGTAACGCGACACGTACCGGATCCGGAAATCATGGGTGATGAAGGCGTACGCCAGCAGGAGCACCCCGCACAGGATCAACGCCGACGTGGCGTAGGCCCCGAGTCGAGCGGACTGCAAAAGGCGCGGGCGTCCCTGCCCCGCGGCCAGGGAGATGGCGAAGGTGTACGCTGCCATCACGAGGATGCCGTACACCACCAGCGTGCCGAACCCGGGGAGTGAGAGCCACATTGCGCGCGCAGCTTAGCCCACCGAGGGAAAGCGCACACCCCGGAGTCTGGGGGAGATCAGAGGGAGATCATTTCGCGCGCTCGATGGGTACGCGCCTCGGGCTCGAGGTGTCGCGCCGAAGTGCCGCGCCGAGGTGCCGCGCCGAGGTGCCGCGCCGAGGTGTTGCGCCGCGGATCCGTCGCCCGCGACGGCTCTGCTCTCCCTTTGATGTTCCCTCCGATGCTCCCGTTCGCGCGAGCGCGCTGCGGGAAAAGCCGTGAGCGTCGTTTCGCCGCTCGTCACAGCTTTCCCGGCGCCCTGCACGACCTCTGCGGGGTGCTCGATCCGCGGCGGCCTCGGGAGAGGCGCGTGAGCTGACCTGCTTCGGTGCGCCGATCGGGCTCGGCTCACGCTCAGCGGGAGGAGGCCAGGGCTTCGCCGACGGTGGTGCCCAGGTTCTCGCCGCGCAGCACCCGCCGGATGTTGCCGCGGGCCATCTTGAAGACGCGAATGGGCAGGCCGTGCTCCCGGCACAGGGCGATGGCGGTGGAGTCCATCACCTTGAGCTGATCGGTGAGGAAGCGGTCGTAGGTGACGTGCTCGAGCATCCGGGCCCCTTCGTGGCGCTCCGGATCTCGGTCGTAGATGCCCTCGACCTTGGTGGCCTTGAACAGGGCGTCGGCGCGGATCTCCATCGCTCGCAGGGACGCCGCCGTGTCCGTCGAGAAGTAGGGGTTGCCCGTGCCCGCCGCGAACACCACCACGTAGCCGCGATCCAGGTGGCGGATGGCGCGCCGGCGGATGTACGGCTCCGCGACCTCGCGGATCTCCAGGGCGGTCATCACCCGGGTGCGCACCCCGCAGCGCTCGAGGGCGTCCTGGAGCGCGAGGGAGTTGATGACCGTGGCGAGCATGCCCATGTAGTCGCTCTGGGCCCGGTCCATGCCCTGGCTGGCTCCCTTGAGCCCGCGGAAGATGTTGCCACCCCCCACGACCAGGCCGATCTGGACGCCCGTGGACTGTACGTCCGCGATCTCCTCGGCGGTGGCCCGCAGGGTCTCGGTGTCGATCCCTCCGGCGTTCTTGTTGCTCAAGGCCTCACCGCTGAGCTTGAGCACCACCCGTTTGTACCGAAGAGAACCGAGAGCAGCGTCCGTCACGGCGTCCTTCGTACTCGGGCCGAGGGGGGGCTGCAATGGTCGCGGGCCCTTCGGTTCGCCTGGCCCCGAACGGCCGGGCGTAGTAATCGGGGGGCCTCATGGTCGGGTCGCTACGTCCTGCGTCGGGGGCACCGCGCCTCGGGGCACCGCGCCGCCTTACGGAGCTGGGCCGCCTCCGGGTGGGCCGCCTCCGAGAGCTGGGCCTCGCGGCCCTGCTGGGCGGGCTCGCGCTCTCCTGCTCCTGCGACCGGGACGAACCCGAGGCTCCCTCGGACGGCGGGGACGCGCCGTCCGCCCAGGCTCAGAAGGGCGAGCTGACGGAGGAGCAGCGCCGCGCGGTGCTCGCCAAGGTGGGGGATCGGGTGATCACCCTGGGGGAGTACGTGCAGACCCTGGAGCGCATGGATCCCTTCGAGCGCATGCGTTACCAGTCCCCGGAGCGCAGGAGGCAGCTGCTCGACGAGATGATCGAGGTGGAGCTGCTCGCCCAGGAGGCGCAGCGCCGCGGCCTGGATCGGCAGCCCGCCACGCGGCTCCGCGTCCAGGAGATCCTGCGGGACGAGGTGCGCCAGGCCATCCGCAGGGAGCTGCCCGATCCGGCGGAGCTGCCGGAGCGGGAGGTGCGCGCCTACTACGACGCCCACCGGGACGAGTTCCGGGAGCCCGAGCGCCGGCGCGTGCTGCACATCGCCGTGGGGACCCGCGAGCTGGCGCAGAAGATCGCCCGGGAGGCCCAGGGAGCGAGCGGCGCTCGGTGGGCGGAGCTGGCGAAGGAGCACAGCCTGGATCGACGGGGCACGGAGGCGGGGGGAGCCCCGGAGCTGGCGGGGGATCTCGGGCTGGTGTCCGCGCCCGGAGAGACCCGCGGGGAGAACCCGCTCGTCCTCGAGCCCCTCCGCAAAGCCGTGTTCGAGCTGAAGGAGCTGGGCGACGTCGCCCCCGAGCCCGTGTTCGCGGGGGGCCAGTACCACGTCGTGCGCTTCGGTGGCATCAGCGGGGCCAAGGACCGCAGCTACGCGGAGGCGGAGCGCCTCGTGCGGCTCGAGCTGCTGCGAGCGCGGCTCCTCGAGCGGGAGGCCCAGCTGGAGGCGCAGCTCCGGGAGCGCTTCGAGGTGAAGATCGACGAGGCGGCCGTGCGGGCCCTGCGCCCCGGCGCGACCAAGGCCACCCCGGAGTCCCCCCCGGCGCCCGAGGCACCCACGACCCCATGACGTCGCTCACGCTCTCGCAGGACGAGCAGGGAACCCAGCTGGGAGCCCCGTCGACGGGCCTCTCCACGGCGGAGCGCTGGCACGACTGGCGCTGGCAGCTCCAGAACGCCGCTCGCACCGCCGACGACCTCGCGCGAGCCCTCCAGCTGACTCCCGAGGAGCTGGAAGGCGCGCGCGCGGCGGAGCGGGCCGGGTTCCCCATCTCGATCACCCCCCACTACCTCTCCCTCGTCGACCCCAGCGATCCGCGCTGTCCGATCCGGCGCCAGGTGGTGCCCCAGGCCGCGGAAGGGCGGAGCACCCCGGGCGACCTGCGAGATCCCTTGGGGGAGGAGGATCATCAGGTGGCCCCGGAGCTGGTGCAGCGTTATCCGGATCGGGCGCTGCTGCTCGTGACGGATCGTTGCGCCGTGTACTGCCGCTTCTGCACGAGGAGCCGCATGGTCGGCGCAGGGGGCGGACCCCGGAACCTGGAGCGCCTCACCCCTGCCCTCGATTACCTGCGGGCCCACCCTGAGGTGAAGGACGTGATCGTCAGCGGCGGCGACCCCCTGGCGATGGCCACCCCGCGTCTGGAGCGGCTCGTCGCGGAGCTCCGGACCATCGAGAGCGTGGAGACGATCCGCCTGGCGACTCGCGTGCCCGTCGCGCTGCCCCAGCGCATCGACGACGAGCTCCTCCAGGCGCTGCGGCCTCACCACCCCCTGTGGGTGATGACCCATTTCAATCACCCCAAGGAGCTCCACCCGGACGCTCGGGCCGCCTGCCGTCGCCTGGCGGACGCGGGGTTCCCCGTGATGAACCAGACCGTGCTCCTGCGGGGCGTCAACGACGACGCCAACGTGCTGGCGGAGCTCTTCCGGGGGCTCGTCCGGGAGCGCGTGCGGCCCTACTACCTGCTGCAGACGGATCCGGTGCGGGGCACAGGGCACCTGCGCACGTCCGTGCAGACCGGCATCGACATCATGGCCGCCCTGCAAGGGCGCCTGAGCGGCATCGCGCTGCCCAAGCTCATCCTCGACGCGCCGGGGGGCTTCGGCAAGGTGCCCATCGGACCGGAGTGGATCGTCTCTCGGGGTGACGGCGTCACGCGCGTGCGCACCCACCGCGGCGTCGAGGTCGACTATTTCGATCCCGGCGCCCCCCCCGAGACGCCCGCCGGCTGACGGCGCCGCTGCGCGCTCTACGGCTCCATGGCCGTCGGTGGGCTCGCCGGCTCAGTGGCGCTCTACGGCGCTCTACGGCGCTCTACGGTCCGGCGGCGCCGCTGCGCGTTCCACGGCGCCGCTGCGCGCTCTACGGCGTTGGTGGCGACGGCGCTCCACGGCGCTCCGTGCGCTCCGGGAGACCGATCGCGGTCCGCGGCACACAGGGTCGTGTCGATTCGCTCACAGGGCGCAGGCGTCGGCGAGAGCTTGACGACGCCGTTGCCGCGAGGATCTCCGTGGATCGGCGCTCGGCGTTCCTTTGGCCCAAGGGTTGCTGAGTGGGTAGACCGAGGGTCACCGCCCACGCGGCCCGACGCCTCGGAACATCCACACGAAGGAAGAAGGAAATCGCGCCATGAAGTCTGCTCCCACGCCCCGTGCTCTGTCCGTCAGCTCGCTCTTCCTCGCCAGCGGTGCGCTCGCCCTGTCCACCTGGACCGCCTGCCAGGAGCACACGCCGACCGCGGTGGCGGAGGTGTCGGCCGAGCAGGGACAGCGCGCGACCGCTCCGGACGCCCAGGGAGCCACCCCGAGGCCCGACGCCGTCGACACGGCCCGCCCCGTGGTGGAGCCGGAGTCGGAGCCCACCCCCAGCCCGCGCGCTCCCTCGAGCGCCGCGAAGGCCACCGCGTCCCCGGCGAAGAGCTCCGCCGCTCCGGCGACGACCGCCGCCGCCGCGACTCCCCCCGAGGTGAAGCGCCTCGTGATCGCCACGGCGGTGGAGAACCGCGAGCCCGTCGCCCTGGCGGGTGAGGCGCAGCCCGGCGAGCCCCTGACGGCCTTCGTCGAGGCCGCCAACCCGGGGGGCGAGCCCGCGCACATCGTGGTCACCTTCGAGCACTCCAGTGGTCGGAAGGTCGGCTTCGTGAAGCTGGAGGTGCCCGCCTCCTCGCCCCGCTACCGCACCTGGGCGCGCACCCAGAACATCAAGCAAGGGGGCGCCTGGGAGGCGGTGGTCCACCTCGAGGACGGGACGGAGCTCGCCCGGCAGAGCTTCACCGCGGCGGCGCCCACCCCGGCCGCGCACCCCAGCGCGCCGGTGGTCTCCAGCGCAACGGCTGCGCCCGACGCCACGACTCCCGCGCAGGATCAGGGGACGCCCGCTGCGATCCCGGAGGCCGCGCCCGGCGCGATCCCCGAGGTCCCCGCGGCCTCCTGACGACGGCATGCATGGGGTCCCTCGCCCTACGGGGTGTGACACAGTCGCTTCACTGGCACGCCGTGACACATCGATCACGGAGACCACCGCGGAGCGCTGACGTGGCGCGCCCCGGCGGGCAGGGCCCTGCGGGTCAGCCCCCACGAATTTATCGGCTATTCCCCCGAAAAGCAGCTTTTGCAGGGTCCCGGTCCATGATTGGCCCGTAGTTTGCTAATACGTTTCCGAACTCGCCTTTTCTCCCCTCGACGGCTCCGTCGGGGAACACCGGGGACGGAAGCTTGAAACGTCGTTTGCTTTTCGGGAGCTTTTACAGCGCGCTGGTCCTCATCGTCGCTGGGGCCTGCGGCGCTCAAGAAGACGCCGCTGGTGTGGGTGGTGATCCTGGGGGGAGCTGGGGGGACCCAGGCAACAGCGGGACGGGAGGGACGACCCAGGGAGAGGGTCCCCTCCCTCCCGAAGAGGAGCTCGAGGAGGATTTCGAGGTGCCCGCGGCGGTCGGGCGTTACCTCTGGGCCGCCAACCCGAAGAGCAACCGGGTGGTCCTGGTGGACGCGACCACCCTCGGGGTGGAGGTCCTGGAGGCGGGTTTCGCGCCCACGTACCTCGCGGGGATTCCCCCGGTCGGTGATTTTCCCGGCGGCGCGGTGGTGATCAACGAGCGCAGCGACGACGCCACCATCTTCCGTCTGCCCTCGGACGAAGACAGCCCCGTGAGCGCGGAGACGGTCACGGTTCACTCCGTCCCCGTGCATCCGCGCGCGAACGCGTGGCGCGTCGGTCCGAAATCCCGCTTCGCCATCGCCTGGAGCGACGCGCGGGCCTTCTCCCGCGTCGATCCTACGGAGGGTCTCCAGGATCTCACCGTCATCGATCTCGACGGTGACGAGCCCGTCTCCACGCGCCTCAGCGCCGGCTATCGCCCGAGCCAGGTCGTGGTGGAGGAGAGCGGCAAGCGGGCGTACGTCGTGTCGCAGCCGGGCATCACCGTGTTGCACCTGACCCACGCGGACGGCCCCCGGGTGGAGCGCGAGCTGTTCCTGCCGGAGGAGGCCGGCGACCAGGCGCGGGACGTCTCCATCACCCCGGACGGCGCGTTCGCGTTCGTGCGCATGGCGGGGGAGAGCAGCGTGCTGATCGTCGACCTCGCGAGCGACGAGCGGATCACGGTCGATCTCCCCGCGCCCGTCACGGATCTCGACGTCAGCGCCGACGGCACCAAGGCCGTCGCCGTGATGCGGACCCCGACGGAGCCCGCCGCGGGCGCCGCGGGCGCCCCGGCAGCGACGGAGCCGTCGCGCATCGCCGTGCTGCCTCTCGACACCATCGTCACGGATCCCGAGGACTACGAGATCCACGAGCTCGACGGGCTCTTCGGCAGCGCCGTCCTGTCGCAGGATGGCCGCTACGCCCTGGCGTTCACGAACGCGGTGGCCTCACCCCTGCTCGCCATCGTCGACCTCGAGACGGGCGAGCACCGTGAGCTCGATCTGCGGGCGCCGGTGCGGGCCGCCTTCCTCCTGGAGGACGGGTCCCACGCGGTGGTGCTGCTCACGCCTCCGGCGGGGAGCGCTCGGCGGGGGGCCTTCAGCCTGGTGCCCGTCGCAGCGGATCTGCCTCCGAAGATGGAGGGGACGGACGCTCCCACGCGCTTCGTCTCCCTGTCCTCCGATCCGCCGCGGGCGCTCGTCACGACCGTCGGGGCCGAGGACGAACCCCACGACGTCCTCCTGGCGCGCTTTCCGGGGCTCCAGGTCGACCGGATCCGTCTCGCGAGCACGCCGCTGGCCTCCGGCGTCGTGCCCGAGGCCGGGAAGGGCTTCGTGGCCCAGTCGCACCCAGAGGGTCGGGTGACCTTCGTTGGCTTGGAGGACGGCGCAGCGCAGGTCCTCACGGGCTTCGAGCTCGGCGGAAAGGTGGTGGAGTGATGGGCGACGTGCGGCCGAGACTACGGATCGTCGAGCTGGGGGTCGGCGCCGTCGCTTTGGTCCTGGGGATCGCCCTGGGCTGCGGCTCCGAGGACGCTGCTGGCGGTCGAGGAAGCAGCGGCGGAGGTTGGCCTCCTTCGCTCGGCGACGGGAACGGCAACGGCTCGGGGGATGGTGACTACCTGCCCCCGGGAGGCGGTCATGGCGGGGCCGTCCCGGAGCTCCCCGAAGAGGAGAAGGATCTCAGCGTCTTCCGCGCGCCCGTCGTCACGGGGAAGCACCTGTGGTTCGTCAACCCGGAGAGCAGCCGCGTGGCGCTCATCGACGCCACGGACTTCGAGGTGCGGGTGCTCGACGGAGGGTTTCGCCCCACCTACGTCGCCGCGGTGCCAGCGGAGGACGACGTGAGCTCCGCCCTGGTGCTCAACGTCGGCAGCGGGGACGCGACCTGGTTCCGCCTGAAGGGCAGGAAGATCACCGACCGCACCTTCCCCATCGCCCACCGCGCCAACCGCTGGGCGGTGTCGCCCTCCGGACGCTGGGCGACCGCGTGGAGCGCCGAGGAGCCCGACGAGCGCCTCGATCCCACCGAAGGTCTGCAGGACATCACCGTGGTTGATCTCGGCGTCGAGCCGCCCGTGACCCACCGGCTCACCGTCGGTTATCGCCCGTCGGCGCTGTCCTACTCCGCCGGGGAAGAGGAGCTGATCGTGGTCTCCGAGGCGGGCATCAGCCTGGTCGACCTGTGGGGGAGCAGCCCCGTCTCCACGGGCTGGATCGATCTCGGCAGCGCCAGCGGCCGCGGCGTCGCCGTCACGCCGAGCGGCGAGTACGCCCTCGTGCGGCGCGCGGGGGAGCCGGTGGTCAGCATCCTCCCCCTGGATGGCTCGCCTCCCGCGGAGGTGCAGCTCGGCGGCGCGGTGACGGATCTCGAGCTCGACGCGGAGGGGCGGCGCGCCGTCGCGGTGGTGCGGGAGAAGCGGCAGATCGCCGTCTTCGACGTGGAGGCGGCCTTCGCCGATCCCGCCAAGGTCGACGTGGCGACGGTCCCGGGTGAAATCTTCGGGAGCGTCGCGCTGAGCCCCGACGGGGACGTCGCCGCCCTCTACACGACGGCCCTCGACAGCGGACGCGTCGTGATCGCCGATCTCCGCGCCGGTGACACCTATCTCGAGACCCGCACCGTGGACGTGAAGGGGCCCGTGCTGAGCGTGCGCACGACCACGGGCGGTGATCACGCCGTCGTGCTCATGGGCAAGGGCGCCCAGAGCACCAACCCGGGCTCCTTCGCGGTGGTGTCCCTGCGGGAGCCGCGGTTCCCGCGGGTCGAGGCCACGGCCGCGCCCGTGCATCAGGTGGCCGTGAGCGCCGACTACGCGCTGGTGACCACCCGCGATGGCGCCGCGGGGATCTTCGAGAGCCACCTCATCGAGATGGCTTCGGGACGGCTCGACAAGGTGCGCCTGTCGAGCCCGCCCACGGCGGTGGGCATCCTCGGTGAGCAGGGCCTCGGCTACGTGGCGCAGTCCCACCCAGAGGGGCGCGTGACCGTCTTGAACTTCGCCAGCGCCACCGCCCGTACCCTCACGGGCTTCGAGCTGGCCTCCAAAGTCGTGGAGTGACATGAAAAAGACCTGGATTGCTTGGGGAGTGCTGCTCGCTGCGTGCGGCGGCCGCGACGCGCGCTGGGAAGCGAGCTACGAGAGCACGACCAGCTACGGCCTGCATGGCGCGGTCGCGCTGCAGGACGCGGCGCTCGATCGCTTCTTGCTGGTGACCTCGCCGGCGGCTCACGAGATCGACGTCACGCCCATCCCTGTCGGAAAGAACGTCACCGCCGTCGCCGTCTCCCCCAACAAACGGCGCATGTTCGTGCTGTCCAAGGGTGAGCAGCCGAGGTACCGCCCCGACGACGAACGCCCGCGGCTGATCGTCATCGATGGAGGCACGCGCCCCAAGCTGGAGAGCTCCTTCGACCTCGACGATCCGCTCTCGAAGCTCGCCATCGACCCTCAGGGCGAGTGGATCGCCGCCTACGAGGCGGACAGCACGGTGACCAACCCCAACGAGATCGTCCTGTTCTCCCTGGAGGACGGCGTCACGCGGCGCTCCAAGACGATCCGCAGCTTCGGCGGGTTCCCCCTCGAGCTCGTGTTCACCGATCCGCTCACCCTGCCCTCCGGCTCGGCGCGCCGCTTCCTGGTGGTGCGGACGGATCGGGACATCACCCTGGTCGATCTCTCGGATCTGGACCGCTCCGAGATCACCGTGAAGCTGCCGGAGACGGAGGAGGGCAAGTCCACGCGGCCGGCGCAGGTCGTCTTCGACGACGGCGATCCGGACGAGCCGGGAGACGCCCGCCTCGCGGTGCGGCTCCAAGGGGAGTCGGACATCGTCCTGCTCGATCTGGGAGCGGCGTCGGGCGATCGCGAGTTCACGATCACGCCGAACATCGTCGACGCGGGGGGCGTGCCCTCGGCCATCGACTTCGTGCGCACGGACGGCGGGCTCCGCCTGGCGGCGCTGGTGCCCACGCGCAAGCAAGCGACGCTCGTGGATCCGGAGACGACGGCCACCGAGACGGTGACCTTTCCGGTGGCGTACAGCAGCATGACGCGCATCACGGACGCCGTGAGCTCGCCGCCCGTCGGCGGCGACGTGGCCCTGCTCTGGAGCAAGGACGCGCGCGGCATCGCGTTCTGGTCCCTGGGGCAGACGAGCGGCACGCCCTACCGCAGCATCGACGCGAACGATCTCGATCTCGCGGTGGGGGCCGTCATCGACGTGCCGGCGCCGAACCGTCACTTGAAGCTCCTCTCGAGCGAGAACGCGGATCGCTTCTTCATTCTGGATCTCGAGAAGCGACAGACGTTCCCCATGCTCACGCGGCAGCAGGGCTTCGAGGTCACGGTCGCCCCGGATGGCGGGCGCCTGTGGGCGTATCGCGAGGGGAGCGGTGAGCTCTCGAGCGTGGAGCTGACGGATCTGCATCCGACCGCGTTGAGCGTGCGGCTCGGGGTGAGTCGGGTGCACGACATCCGGCGCGGAGGGTCGGGGCGCGCCGCCCTGGTGCTGCACGGCACCGACGGCAGCTCCGGCCGCGCGTCGGTGACGCTCCTCGACGCCCAGTCCCCGGACTCCGCGGACTCTCGCTTCTTCGACGGCTTGTACTTGGAGGGACTGTGAGCAAGGTGCACTACATCCGCGGAGCTTCGGCTCGTACCCTGAGCGGTCTCGGCTGCATCGCGGCCCTGCTGGTGGCCTCGGGCGCCGCGGCCCAGCCGGCTCAACCCGCTCAACCCGCGCAACCCGAACCCGCGCAACCCGAACCCGCTCCGTCGGCCCCGGCTCCGGCGGTCCAGCCCGTTCGATCCGAGCCCGCGCCGTCCGCCGAAGGAGCAGAGCCCGGCGAGCCGACCGCGCCCGCGACGCAGCCCCCGGCACATGAACCGCCCCAGGATCCCAGCTGGACCCTGGAGGACGCCCCCGAGACCGCCGAAGGCGCCGCTGCCGAGGGCTCTCCGGCTCCCACAGCGACCGACGGCGCCCCCGCGACGGCCCCGGGCGCCGCGACGGCGGACACCGACCCCGCGCAGGAAACGGACGATCCCGCCGCGCCGCGCCGCTACCCCCTCCCCGCGACGACGGAGGTCTCGATCGAGCCCCCACCGGATCCGGAGACCGTGCCCTTCACCCACCACCAGCTGCGCTGGGAGGTCCAGGTGGGCTTGCGCAACTCCTGGATCCCGAGCGACGGCTACGACGCCTTCGCGGAGAACGACGCCTTCACGCAGCTGAGCGTGGGCATCGGGCGCGGCGTGTTCCGGAGCGATCGTTGGAGCGTGGCGGCGCTCGGGTTCTGGGAGTTCGGCTCCAAGAGCGCGTCGGTGCGGGGCGCCGAGAGCCGCTACTCGGCGCATCGGCTCAGCGTCGCCCTGGAAGGCCGTTACCACGCGCTGCACTGGCTCTACGGCTACGGCCGCCTGGCGCCGGGAGCGACCCACACCAACGCGCACCTCGACGCGCCGCGGCAATCCTTTGGTCACGAGGCGAAGACCTGGGTGGTCAGCACGGACGTCGCCCTGGGCGTCGCGGCGCGGCTGCTCGGCGACCCCGATGGCCGCCAGCCTGGAGAGCGCCTGTGGTTCTTCGTCGAAGGCGGCTACGGCTGGTCCGCCACGCAGAACCTCCTCCTCCGCCCGACGAGCGGCGCCCCCGAGCGGGCGAGCAGCGTGGATCTCGGCGAGCTCTCCCTCTCCGGCGGCTTCGGAAAGGCAGGCGTCCTCCTCAGCTTCTGAGCAGGGGTTCAGCGGGTGTAGCGGGTGTGGACCTGCTCCGCCCGCCGCGCCGTCCTCGACATGTTCCTGGCTCCCGGTTGGTGAGGGTCGATTGGTCCGGGATCGCGCGGGGACTATGCTCTGGGCCCCGACTCGGAGATGATTCCCCATGGGTGAGCGGCAGCAGGACCTTCGTCCGTCTCTGGGAGGGGAAGGCCGTCTGCCGGGCATCGGTGAGCTCGTCGCGGGCAAGTACCGCGTGGAGCGGTTCCTCGGCGTGGGAGGCATGGGCACCGTGCTCTCGGCGCGCCACGAGCAGCTCGGGCAAGTGGTCGCCCTGAAGGTGCTCCACCCGCAGTCTCGGGACGAGCCGGAGTCCGTCTCGAGGTTCATGCGCGAGGCGCAGCTCGCCGCCTCCCTCGAGAGCGATCACGTCGTGCGCACCTTCGACGTGGGGACCCTCGACGACGGTGTGCCGTTCCTCGTGATGGAGCGGCTCTTCGGCGAAGACCTCGGGCGGGTGCTGGAGCGGCACGGCAAGCTCGTCGTCCCCCACGCGGTCGAGTGCGTCTACCAGGCGGCTCTCGGCGTCGTGGACGCCCACGCAGCGGGCGTGATCCACCGGGATCTCAAGCCGTCGAACCTCTACCTGACGCGGCGTCGCGACGGGACCGCCTGCGTCAAGGTGCTGGACTTCGGCATCTCCAAGGCCCTCGTCGAGGGCGGCGTCGACGGAGAGGTCCAGCTCACCCGCACGCGCAACGTCGTGGGGTCGCCCCTGTACATGTCGCCGGAGCAGGTGCGCGACTCCAAACAGGTGGACCCGCGCAGCGACGTCTGGTCCCTGGGCGTGATCCTGTATCAGCTCCTGAGCGGCCGCCCTCCCTTCGACGGAGAGACGATGCCCGCGGTGTGCGCGCGCATCGCGGCGGATCCGCCGCCCCCCGTCGACCGCGACGACGCGCCCCCCGAGCTCCTCGCGGTCCTGGATCGCTGCCTGCAGAAGGATCCGGCGCTCCGCTTCGGCTCCGCCCTCGAGCTGTGCGCGGCGCTCCGTCCCTTTCGGCCCGAGGGGCCGCTGTCGTTCGCCCTCCTGTCCGACGAGGCGCTGGCGCTGCGCGACAGCGGGCCCCGCCCGAGCCGCCCCCCAGGAGCCCTGGAGTTCCAGCCTGCCGACGGCGCCCGCGATCCGCCCCCTGGAGACGGCGCCGCCCTGTCTCTGCCCGCGGAGGGCCTCGCCCCTGCCGCCGCGCTCCACCCTCCGAGCGGCCGCCACCCGAGCGACTCGGTGACGCGCACCCTGGCGGCGCCCCAGGAGACCGCGCCCGGGCGACGCCGGGCAGCGGTGGTCGCCGCGTTGCTGCTCGTGGCCGGGGCCTCGAGTGGGCTCTGGTTCGTCGCGGCGTCGAGGAGCCCTGCGGCCTCCAAGGACGCTGCGGTGTCGGGGAGCCCGTCGGGGAGCCCTGCGAAGGAACCGCCGCCCGGCTCCGCTCCCGGGGAAAGGGCGCCCGCGGCCCTCGTGACCCTCCGCGTCGACTCCGTACCTGCGGGGGCGGAGGTGTGGGAAGGGGACCGGGTGCGGGGACGGACTCCCCTCGACGTGCAGGTTCCCCGGGGCGCGCCGCCGCCGCGTCTGCGCCTGCAATTGGAGGGTCACGCCCCGTTCGCGCTCGAGGAGCCGCCCCTCGAGCGCGATCGGGAGCTCCGGGTGCAGCTGATCCCCGCGACGCCCGCTGCATCCGGCGCCGTGGATCCCGTCGTCGACCCCGTCGTCGAATCCGGCGCGCCCGCAGCGCCCCCAAAGGGCACCGTCACAGGGCCGGCCACCGCTGCGCCGCGCCCCCCCCCCCCCCCGCGCCCTTCCGCTGCGCCGCGCCCCGCTCCCCGACCCACGTCCGGCGCCACCGCCTCCCCGACCCGTCAGCCCCCGCGAAACGACGATCCGGGAATCCGCACCCAGCGCTAGAGTGCGCGGGCCTCCCTCCCGCTCCTCCGCCCTGGAGCCGGCCTCCGGTCCCCTTCGCTTCCGCCACGCCCCATGTGCCCTCGGCTCACGTCGTCGTCCCCTCGTGGTTCGGGCTCGTCGCCGACGGAGGAGCGTCATCGCCGGCGTGGACGCCCGCTGGGCCGCCCCGTCACCGCGCTGGGCCGCCCCGTCGCCGCGCTGGGCCGCCCTGTCGCCGTGATGGCGCGCGCGGTCACTGCCGGGCTTGTCGTGGCCCTCGCCACGGCCACGGTGCTCGCGCCCCGTACCGCCCGCGCCAACGACCTGGCGGACGAGGCGGAGCTGCTGTTCCAGCTCGGCAGAGAGGCGTTCGAAGCGGAAGACTATCGCCTCGCCCTCGAGCGCTTCCTGGCCTGCAACCGGCTCGTGCCCAACCGGAACGTGACCTTCAACGTCGCCCGCAGCTACGAGCAGCTGGGGCGTTACCCCGAGGCCTACCGTCACTTCACCCGCGCGCTCATCGGCGAATCGGACGAGGACCGGCGTCGGCACGTCCACGATGCGCTGCAGCGGCTCATCGGCAAGGTGGCCGTCGTCGAGGTGATCACCCAGCCCCCCGGGGCCGCCATCTACCTGGGCCGCAAGGATCTCGGGCCCACCGGCGCCACCCCCCAGTCCCTCGGGCTGGCGGCAGGGAGCTACACGCTCATCGTCGAGCGCCCCGGGTACCAGCCGCGCGTCGTGGAGGTGGACGACATCGCCCTCGGGGAGACGCGCCGCCTCGAGATCGACCTCGACCCCATCCTGGGCCGGGTGACCCTCCACGGAGACTCCGTGCGCGGCGCCACGGTGCGGGTCGCCGGGGTGACCCTCGAGGAGTGCCGCGTCCCCTGCGACGTGGCCGTGCCGCCGGGAGAGCACGTGCTGCGGGTCGAACGGGAGGGGTATCGTCCCTACGAGACGCTCGTGGAGGTGCGCGCCGAGGGCCGCACCTGGGTGCGGCCGACCCTGGAGGTCCAGCGCGGGGCGATCCTCGTCGAGGCGGAGGAGAGCGGCGCCCTGGTGGAGATCGACGGCGCGCCCCACGGCTACACGCCCGCGCTCGTGCGCCTCCCCATCGGCGTCCACGACGTGCGCGTGAGCTTGCGCGGCTACGTGCCCGTGGAGCGCCAGGTGCGCGTCGAGGCGGGGAGCGAGGAGCGGGTCCGCGTCGAGCTGGCGCGCCTCGAGGAGGTGAACGCCGCCTCCCGCCGCACGGAGGCCGTGGCGGACGCGCCGAGCTCCGTCAGCATCATCCCTCGGGAAGAGCTGCTCTTGTTCGCCTACCCGACCATCGCCGAGGCGGTCCGCGGGTTGCCCGGGGTGTACGCGTGGGACGACCGGGCCTACGCGTCCCTCGGGTTCCGGGGACTGGGCCGCCTGGGCAGCTACGGCAACCGCGTGCTCGTGCTGCAGGACGAGCACCCCACGAACGACAACTGGGTCGGCTCGAGCTACGTCAGCTACGACGCGCGCACGGACCTGGCGGACGTGGAGCGCATCGAGGTGGTGCGCGGCCCCGGCTCGGTGCTGTACGGGACCAACGCGTTCGCGGGCGTCGTCAACGTCGTCACCCGCCCCGCGACCCGCGATCTGGGCGGGGAGGTGGGCGTGTCCGCCGTCCACGACGGGGTCGGCCGCGTGCGGCTGCGGGGCGAAGCGATCCTCGGCGAGGACTCCCAGGTGTGGATCAGCGCCGCGGGAGCCCGCGGTCAGGGACGTGAGCTCGTCCTCGACGGCGACGGGTCGACGCCCGCCTCCACGATCCCGCGCAGCGCGGACGCCTTCGACGCGGGCACGGTGCAGGGGCGCTACACTTGGCGCTGGCTCACCGCTCAGTGGTTCGCCCACAGCTACGAGAAGCACCAGCCGACGGGGTGGTTCGAGACCCTGCCCGGGGATCCCCGCGCCCGGCAGCGGGACAGCCGCGCCTTCGTCGAGGTGCGGGCGGAGCCGACCTTCGGCGCTCTGCAGAGCCTCACGCGCGTGCACCTGAACCACTACCGCTACGACGGCTTCTTCCCGCGGGAGGTCGCCGCCGGTGGGCTGGAGGTCGACCGCTTCCGGGGCTCGTGGGTGGGGCTCGAGCAGCGCTTCGTCTACGACGCCTCCGAGAACGTGCAGGTGACCTTCGGGGGTGAGGGGCAGCACCACTTCCAGGTCGAACAGTTCGCCCGCGACGAGCGCGCCATCCTCCTGGACGAGCCCGATCGCACCCTGCGGGTCGGCGCCGCCTACGGCATGATCGATCTCCGCCGGGATCGCTTCCGCGTCTCGGGCGGCGCGCGCCTCGACGCCTACTCGACCTTCGGGAGCTCCCTCAACCCCCGCGTCGCGGTGATCGGGCAGCCCTACGCGGGCGGCAACACCAAGCTCCTCGTGGGCAAGGCGTTCCGCGCGCCGAGCATCTACGAGCTCTATTACAACGACGGCGGGTTCACCCAGGTGGCGAGCCCCGGCCTGGAGCCGGAGAGCGTGCTATCCTTGGAGGTGGAGCACGCGCATCGCCTCTCGCAGACCGTGCAGGTCTCGGGGTCCGTCTTCGCCACGCGTACGACGGATCTCATCGTGACCCGGGGTGAGGGCACGGCCACCCAGCCCCTGTCCTACGTGAACTCGCCCCATCCCCTGGCGACGGCGGGCCTGGAGCTGTCCGTGCGGCGGGAGTGGAGGCAGGGGTGGATGCTGGAGGGCCAGTACACCCTGCAGGCGGCCCGGTTCCTCGAGGACGAGCGGATGTCCTCCTGGCTCGCCTTTCAGAGCGCCGAGGAGCTCCGGCGGGTCGCGAACGTGCCGCCCCACATGATCGCCCTGAAGGGCGCCGTCCCCCTCTTGGGCCGGGCCCTGACCCTCGGCTCACGGCTCACGGTGCAGGCGGGGAGCCACGACCGCTTCGAGACCGTCCTGGAGGAGCCCCAGGGGCGCACGGAGGCCTTCGCGCTGTGGGACGTCGTCGTGAGCGGCTACGAGGCGCGCACGGGTCTGCGCTGGAACGCAGGGCTCTACAACGCCTTCGACTCCACGTACCTCCTCCCCGTGAGCCACGAGCTCCCGCAGCGCGCGCTGGTCCAGCGGGGGCGCACCCTGCTCCTGTCGACGGAGCTGGAGTTCTGAGGTCGTCGCCAGCGGGCGCGTCGGCTCTCCGCGGAGCCCATCGAGTGGCGTCTGCGGCTGCGGACCTGGGCGGGGGCCCTGCGCGTCTCTGCGATCGTCCTCCGTGAGCCGGCGCCGCCGCGCCCCTGCGGTCTGCGCGGTGCGCGGCGTGCGGCGCGGAGGATCCTGAGCCGGGCTCAGCCGAGGGCGGCGAGCACCTTGTCGTAGTCGGGCTCGTTGGTGATCTCGGAGACGAGCTCGCTGGCGAGCACCTTGCCCTCCTCGTCGAGCACCACGATGGCGCGGGCGGTGAGTCCCTTGAGGGGACCATCCTCGAGCTTCACGCCGTAGTCCTCCGCGAAGCTGGAGCGGAACGTGGACAGCGGCACCACGTGGTCGAGGCCCTCCGCCTCGCAGAACCCCTTCTGCGCGAAGGGCAGATCGGCGCTGATCGCCAACACGACGACGTCCTTGCGCTCCCCGAGCTTCTCGTTGAACTTGCGCGCGGTCGCCTGGCAGACGCCGGTGTTGTAGCTCGGGTTGATCGTGAGCACGCGCTTCTTGCCGCTGAAATCGGCGAGGCGCTTCTCCGACAGATCCTTCGCGACGAGCTCGAAATCCGGCGCGGTGGAGCCGACGGCGGGCAGGTCGCCGTAGGTGTGGACGGGGTTGCCTTTGAACGTGACGGTTGCCATGGGGCGGAGACTGACACGGGGAGGCGCCGGCCCGCCAGGGAGTCCGCCGTGAGATCCTTGCGAGGCGCGGAGGTCGCCGTGTCCCGTCGTCCGGGACTACACTCGGGGGCGAATGACGGACACGAAGGATCCGCGGATGGCCCGGCTCGAGAGCCTGGACCAGGCGGCTTTGGAAGGTGGCGGCGCAGCGCGGCTCGCCCAACAACACGCAGCAGGGAAGCTCTCGGCGCGGGAGCGCATCGATCAGCTCCTCGATCCGGGGAGCTTCGTCGAGCTCGATCGATTCGTGACCCACCGCTGCACCGAGTTCGGCATGGCCGACCAGAAGATCCTCGGCGACGGCGTGGTCACGGGGCACGGCACCGTCGACGGGCGCCTGGTGTACGTGTTCGCCCAGGACTTCACGGTGTTCGGCGGCTCCCTGAGCGGGGCCCACGCCGCCAAGATCATGAAGATCCAAGACCAGGCCCTGAGCGTGGGCGCTCCCCTCATCGGCCTGTGTGACTCCGGCGGCGCGCGCATCCAGGAGGGGGTGGAGTCCCTGGGCGGCTACGCGGAGATCTTCTGGCGCAACACCCTGGCGAGCGGGGTGATCCCGCAGATCAGCGCCATTTTGGGGCCCAGCGCGGGCGGCGCCGTCTACTCACCGGCCCTCACGGACTTCGTCTTCATGAGCGAAGGCACGAGCTACATGTTCGTCACCGGACCGGACGTGGTGCGCGCCGTCACCCACGAAGAGGTCACCAAGGAGGAGCTCGGGGGCGCCCTGACCCACGCCAGCAAGAGCGGCGTGTGCCATTTCGTGGCGCCGAACGACGGCGCGGTGCTCGCGGGGATCCGACGGCTCTTGAGCTATCTGCCCCCGAACAACGCCGAGGATCCCCCGGTGCGGGCGACCACGGATCCCCTCGATCGGGACCTCACGGTGCTGGACGATTTCGTGCCCACGGAGAGCGATCGGCCCTACCGGATGGCGGATTTGATCCGGCACGTCATCGACGACGGGGATCTCTACGAGGTCCATGAGCACTACGCCCGCAACATCGTGGTCGGCTTCGCTCGCATCGGCGGACGCCCCGTCGGGGTCGTGGGGAACAACCCCGCGCACCTCGCCGGCGTGCTCGACATCGACGCCAGCAAGAAGGCCGCGCGCTTCGTGCGCTTCTGTGATTGCTTCAACATCCCCCTGGTGACCTTCGTGGACGTGCCCGGCTTCCTCCCGGGGGTCGACCAGGAGCACCGGGGCATCATCACGTCCGGCGCGAAGCTGCTCTACGCCTACTGCGAGGCCACGGTCCCGAAGCTCACCGTGATCACCCGCAAGGCCTACGGCGGCGCCTACGACGTGATGAGCAGCAAGCACATCCGCGGGGATCTCAACCTGGCGTTCCCCACGGCGGAGGTCGCCGTGATGGGCCCCGAGGGCGCCGTGAACATCATCCATCGTCGCGCCCTGGAGCGCGCGGAGGATCCCGTGGCGGAGCGGGCGCGGCTCGTGGCGGAGTACCGGGAGCGCTTCGCCAACCCCTACCACGCCGCGTCCCTCGGTTTCGTGGACGAGGTGATCCCGCCGCGCCTCGTGCGCATGCGTCTGGGTCGCGCCCTGGACGTGCTCCGCACGAAGCGCGCCCAGCTCCCGCCGAAGAAGCACGGCAATTTGCCGTTGTGAGCTCCGTCGAGCTCCGGAGGCTCACGGGAGGAGCGTCGCTCCGGTCAGGCTCACAGGAGGAACGGGCCGAGCCCCGCTGCGACCGCGCCCAGTCCCAGGATCCACGCGCCGCGGCGCGCGGCGGGCTCGTCGTAGGCGGCGCGGGCCAGGCGGAGCCGTTGCAGCTCCGCGGCCGCGACGCGCACCTGCGCATCCAAAACACGGAGCGGCTCCAGCAGCGCTTCGTCGACGGGGACGTGGCCCCGCTGGGCGAGCACCGCGCGTCCCAGCTCGACGAGGGCCGTGCTGCGTCGCGCACGCGCCTCCTCCAGGGCGCGGGTCGGCCCCGCGAGCTCCTGGGTCCGACGATTCGTGAAGGCGTCTCTGCGGGCGCGGACCTCCAGGGCGCGCTGGTGGGTGAGTTCACGGGCGCTCACCGCTGCGTCGCGCCGCGCGCGGGCGGCTTCGAGGGTCGCGCGTGCCTCCTCGAGCTCCGGGCGCAGCGCCGCTTCGCGCGCGTCCAGCTCCGCGAGGGGCCCGACCATTTCGGGAGGCAGGGCCCCCCCGGCGGGGCCGAGCTTGCGGCGGGCCACGTCCAGGAGCGCGCGGCGTTCGATCTCGATCCGCTTGTGGCGTCCCTCGACGCGCTCCAGACGTCCTTCGATCGCCCGCACCTCGTCGCGCGCCCGGTCGACGGACGCGCCCTGGTCCCGGAGGGTCTCGGCGAGCTCGTCGAGCTGCCGCTCGAGCTCCCTCGTCCGCTCCTCCAGCTCCGCGGCGGAGGAGCTCAGCGCCGCCTCCCCCTCGGCGATGGCAGCCTCATGGGCGCGGAGCTCGAGCATCAGGGTGTGATGACGGGCGTCCCCCTCGAGGCGCGCGCGCGCCGTCTCGGCGACGTGCATGACCCGCTCGTCGCGCTCTTTCTCGAGCGCACCGAGGGCGCGCCGGGCCTCCGCGACGCGCACGCCCAGGGCGCGGCGCCGCCTCCACACGCGGAGCGCGTAGATCGGCGTGGCGAAAAGGAAGGAGGGCGGCGCCCCGAAGCCGGCCAGGCTGCGGATCTCCTCGGGCACGACGGGCAGCTCCTCGTCCCTGGGGGTGACGCCCGTCGGCCATGGAGGCGGAGACGCCGCCGGCGCTCCCTCGGAAATCTGCCCCGTGGCCCCGTGAGCGCTTCCTGGTGGCGCGCAGGCCAGGGGCTCGAGCTCGAGACCCAGCTCGAAGGCGCCATCGATGGTTCCATCGACGAGCTCGAAGGAGGTGTCGCCGGAGAAGGCGAGGGGCGCCCTGGCGTCGTCGCTGCCGAAGGGATCCAGCTCCGGAAGCGGCGCCGTGTCACCGAAGATCGGCGGGCCGCTCTCCCGAGGGCCCAGATCGAGCTCCAGGAAAGCGGGCGCGGTGGTCGCCGTCGCCGTCGCGGCGGGCTTGGTGGGGGGCTCCACCACGAGATCGGGGATCTCCGTCGCCAGGTCATCCTTGGTGCCGCGCATCGGGTGCTCGACCCGCGAGTATACCTCGGTTCCGCCGCGGCCCCGTCCGGGCTCTGGCTTCGTCCGCCGCTCGGCCCCGTCCGGTGCGTCCGGTCCTCCTAGGGAGAGGGAGCGCCGTCGCGCGTGCCCACGGTCCCCGCCTTCTGGCGGGCCGCTTCGAGCTCCTCTCCCGTCAGAGCGGGGCTCTTCGGATCCTCCGCGGGCAGGATCTGGAAGCCGCCCAGCACCGTGTTCCCGTTCGCGACGCGGTCGTACTCGACGATCAGCCCCGGGTAGTGGTGGCGCTCGACGGTGCCGTTGGCGTCGGGCTGGGGCAGGACCTCGACGCGATCGGCCGGGCGGAGCTCGGCGACGGCCACGTGCTTGTGGAGCCCCATCACGATCTCTGGAGGGAGCCCGCCGTAATAGCTGCCGAAGTAGCGGGGTTTGCCGTCGGCGGTCTTGCCCGCGGGACGATCGCGGCGGTGCAACTGGATGTGCGCGACGACGCCGTCCTTCATCGTGAACTCCACCGCTTGCTTGACGTACACGCACTTCGTCTCCGTGCGCTCGTCGCAGGGGTTCTGCATGTGCCGCTCCACGGTGGCGAAGGTCGCGCCGAAGCGGATGGGGCCGATGCCCTGGCCCGGAAGGATCGTCAGGGGGGGGCCGACGGGCAGCGCGTGGCCGAGGGGACCCGAGGGCTCCTGCGACGCGGCGGAGGTCTCCTTGGCCCCGTTCTCGTTGGCCCTGTTCTCGTTGGATGAACTACTCTTGCCGGACTCGTTTTCGCCGGACGTGGCCCCGCCGCTCGGTCGAGGAGAGGAGCCCTCGCTCTTGCAAGCGCCGAGCAGCGCGAGCGCCGCGGCGAGTCCGCAGCCAGTGACGACGAGGTGAGCGCGCCTCGAGCGCGGGGTGCGCCGTGAGGCTCCCGACGGTTCACGAGTGCCCTGCCCGGGGGGCGGCGTGAGGGGGTTCATGGGGGCTTTGTTGCAGGAGAACATGCAATACTCAACGCGTGTCCGCATGCGGACGTTCTCACTGACCCCGATGAGGGAGCTTTGCTCGAAAATCAGCGCTTCATCTTCGTGACGGGCAAAGGCGGCGTCGGCAAGACGACCGTGAGCGCCGCCCTGGGGGCCCACCTGGCGGCCGCGGGGCGACGCACCCTCGTCGTCGTCCCGACGGGCACCGAGAAGGCAGCCCGCCTGCTCGGGGTGCCCGCCATCGGGAACACCCCCGTCGAGGTGCGCCCGAACCTGTACGCCGTGCACATCGATCCCGAGGACGCCATGCGCGAGTACGGGCTCATGGTCCTGAAGAGCCGGCTCCTCTACGACACGCTGTTCGACAACCGCTACGTCCGAGGGTTTTTCCGGGGCGTTCCGGGGCTCCGGGAGTGGGCCCTGCTGGGGAAGGCCTGGTTCCTCAGCGGCGGCGCTTCGGGGGAGCAGCAGCGGAGCGGCAAGGAGGGGTCGGAGAGCTCCTTCGACGTGGTCGTGCTCGACGCCCCGGCGACGGGTCACGGCATGGAGGTGCTCCGGGTGCCGCGGGTCATCATGGACGTGGCCCCCGGGGGGCGGCTCCGGGCCGACGCCGAGGCGGCCTGGGCGACCCTCACGGATCCCGCCCAGTCGGCCATGGTGCTGGTCAGCCTGGCGGAGGAGCTCCCCGTGACGGAGACCCTGGAGCTCGCCCACACCCTGGCGGACGAGATGGGGCTCCCGATCGGGGCCCTCGTGCTGAACATGTTGAAATCGCCCCTCTTCTCGCCGACCGAGCGAGCCACCCTCCTCGACGCGCCGGTGCCGACCTTCCCGGAGGGGGCGGAGGTCGCCCTGTATTACGCGGTGCGGCGGGCCTCGAGCGAGACCGTGCAGGAGGAAAGCGCCAATCGTCTCGAGGAGTTACGGCTCCCGACGGTGCGGCTGCCGCTCCTCCCCGAGGAGCCCTCCGGCTTTTCGGACGTCGAGGGACTAGCCGGCCACTTTTGAGCGTTAAGGGAGGCCGAGCGCTGCGCCCGGCGCTATGGTGGGCCCGTCCATGGCAGATGCCGCACTCGAACCAGGTCGAATCCTGGCCGGCAAGTACCGGCTGGGCGAACGCTTGGGCGAAGGTGGCATGGGGGCCGTCTATCGGGCCGAGCACCTGGTGCTCCAGGCCCCCGTCGCCATCAAGGTGATCGAGCGCGAGGTGGCCGACGAGGGCACGAGGGCCCGCTTCATGCGGGAGGCCCAGGCCGCCGCGGCCCTGCGCAGCCCCCACGTGGTGCAGATCCTCGACTACGGCACCGAGGGGGATGTCCCCTTCATGGTGATGGAGCTGCTCGAGGGGGAGACCCTGGCGCAGCGGATCAAGAGGAAGAAGCGCCTCAGCGCCCAGGAGACCACCTGGATCCTCACCCACGTGAGCCGCGCCGTCGCCAAGGCGCACGAGCTCGGGATCGTCCACCGGGATCTGAAGCCCGACAACGTGTTCCTCGTCCAGAACGAAGAGGACGAGATCGCGAAGGTGCTCGATTTCGGCGTCGCCAAGATCGAGGCGACGAGCCTCTCCGGCGATAGCCACACCCGCACGGGTTCGCTGCTGGGGACGCCCTATTACATGAGCCCGGAGCAGGCTCAGGGCAACAAGACGGTCGACCATCGCTCGGATCTCTGGGCGCTCGGCGTCATCACCTTCGAGTGCTTGACGGGGAAGCGACCGTTCACGAGCGAGGGGCTCGGCGATCTGGTGCTGCAGATCTGCATCCGCGATCTGCCCGTCCCGAGCGACCTGGCTCCCGTCCCCATCGGCTTCGACGCCTGGTTCGCCAAGGCGGTGCAGCGGGAGCCCGACGAGCGGTTCCAGTCCGCCAAGGAGCTCGCCGACGCGCTCCGGGAGGCGCTGGGTGGCAAGGACTCCCCCTCCGTCCCGGACATCCTCGTCACGTCGGCCCCCGACGCCACGCCGTTGCCGCTCCCTGGGGAGCGCCCCGACACGGAGGATGCCCGCCCGACGGCCCTCGAAGGGGCTGCCGCGGGACCCGTGGACGCGGCAGCAGCGACCGTGGCCGAGGAGATCGCACCCTTCTCCGCGGCCACCCTGGCCCGGAGCCGGGCGAGCTACGACGGGCGCGGGACGGACGACGCGCTCCCCTCGGGGGAAGGGGGACAGCCCCCCCTGAGCGTGTCCCTGCACGGGGCCGTGTCGGCGCCGCCGGCGCGCGTGGCGGAGGGGGCGGCTCCCCCCCGTCGTTCCAACGCGGGCCTGTTCCTCGCCGTCGGATCGGGGGCGCTCGCCGTGGGTGTGCTCACGGCGGTGCTCGCCCTCGGGGATCGGCCGGGGTTTCGGGTCGGGGACATCGAGGGGCCGAGCCCGGCGAGCACGCCGCGGAGCGCCAGCGCTCGCCCCGCGGACACGGCAACCAAGAGCGGGACCACGGATCGCCAGCCCGCGCAGCCGCGCGCCCAGCAGTCCAAGGCGAGCTCCGGTGCGGCGGACGAGGAGCCCTCCGGGACCACCCGCGTGATCGATGGCCGCTCCATCCTGGAGCCCACCCCTGCGGATGCGGAGGCAGACACGGATCCCCTCGCCGCGACTCCCGAGGCGCCGCCGGAGACCGGCGGCACCGAGGACGGCTCCGGTGACGCGCCCGGGGAGGACAAGAACGCGGGCAAGACGGAAGGTAAGGCCTCCGCCGCGGGAGACAAACCGCCCTCCACCGGCGAGGACAAGTCCACCGCGCCGAAGACGCCCGGAGGCAAGGCCGAGTCCAGCACTCCAGCCAGCGCCACCCCCTCTGGAGCCACGCCCTCGGGAGGCAGCCCCTCGGGAGGCAGCCCCTCAGGAGGAAGGCAGCCCAGCTCCCAGCCCGGCGCAGGATCCCAGCCCGGCGCCCCGGACCCCAAACCCAGCCCCCCATCCAGCTCACCCCCGTCGCCCTCGCCCGACGGCGCCTCCCCCACCGAGCCTCCGCCCACCCCCCAGCCCGGCAGCTCCCAGCCCGGTAGCTCCCAGCCCGGCAGCTCCCAGCCCGGTAGCTCCCAACCCAGCGGTGCAGCCGCGCCCGACAAGGGCTCCCCCACGAGCGGAGACCCCACGAGCGGAGATCCTGCGCTCGGCGAATCTCCCTGAGCCATCTCCCTGAGCCATCTCCCTGGCCCAGCGCCGCCCCGGGGAAGCCGCGACGGTCGCCGGGCGTCAGCGCACGAGGCCCTGGAAGTCCAGAGGCTCCTCGGCGGGCGTCTCCTCCAGGTCGATCTGCGCCTTCTGGAGCTTGCCCGACAGATCCACGTTCACCGCCTGCCAGCGGGTGTAGGCGTCGAGGACCCAGATGCCGCTCTCGCGGGTGCCGTTCCCGCTCCACCCGTTGCCTCCGAAGGGGAGGTGGGCCTCGGCGCCCGTGGTGGAGTTGTTGATGCTCGTCATCCCCGCGCGGATGCGCTCCTTGAAGCGGAGCATGGCCGCGGCGTCCCGGGTGTAGATGGCGCTCGACAGGCCATAGGGCGTGCCGTTGGCGGCCTCGAGGGCCTGCTCGAAGCCGTCCACCTCGATCAGGTTCACCGTGGGCCCGAAGCACTCCTCCTGGGCGATGCGCATGTCCATGGTGACCCGATCGAAGATGCGCGGCGTGGCGTAGAGGCCCTTCGCCGCGTCCCCTCGGAAGTTCTTCGGCTCGTTTCCGGGCGCGATCCGCTGCCCGTCGAGCAGCAGCTCCGCTCCGTCGTCGAGGCCCTCCACGCGCTGGGCGAGCCAGCGCTCGGCGAAGCGCTGGTTGATGAACGGGCCATAGTCGACGCTCTCGTCGAGGGGATCCCCGATGGTGAGCAGCTGCGCGCGCCGCAGCAGCTGCTCCCGCACCTGAGGCATCACACGTCGATCCACGATGATGTTGCCGCAGCTCGTGCAGCGCTGCCCGGCGGTGCCGAAGGACGCCCACAGCGCCCCCTCGATGGCCAGCTCCAGATCCGCGTCCGCGAGGATGACGAGGGGGTTCTTTCCGCCGAGCTCGAGGGACGGCACCTGCAGGTTGCGCCCGCACACCTCGCCGATGCGCCTCCCCACGGCCGTCGACCCCGTGAAGGAGATTTTGTCGATGGTCCCGGCGTCCACCTCCGCCACCAAGGCCTCCCCCGCGCCGCCCGCGCCGCCCCCATGGACGACGCTGAGCACGCCCGGAGGGAGCCCCGCCCGCTGCCAGAGATCCGCGAACAGCGCGGCGATGCCCGGGGCGTCGTCCGAGGGCTTCCAGACGACGGCGTTCCCGCACAGGAGCGCGGGGATGAGCTTCCAGCTCGGCACCGCGATGGGGAAGTTCCCCGCCGTGATCACGCCCACCACGCCGATGGGGCGCCGGTAGGTGAAGAGCTCCTTGTCCGGGAGCTCGCTGGGCACGGTCTGCCCATAGAGGCGCCGCCCCTCGCTCAGGAAGAACTCCGCCGTGTCGATGGCCTCCTGCACGCTGCCGCGCGCCTCCCGGAGCGGTTTGCCCACCTCTCGGGCCACGAAGCGTGATAAAATTTCCTTTTGTGCCACGAGCAGCTCGCGGAGCTTCGCGATGACCTGGGCGCGGGCGGGCGCGGGCACACGGCTCCACCCCTGCTGGGCCTCGCGGGCGGCGACGCAGGCCTCGTGCACCTCCTCGGGGGTCGTCAGGGGGGCCACGGTCACGAGGTCGTCCCGCTGGGCGGGGTTGCGGCGCTCGTAGTGCTCCGCTCCCGGGCGCGCGCGCCCGGCGATCCAGTTGTCCACGACCAACGTCTTCGGGCGTCCGTCACCCTGCTCCCTGAGCTCCATGACCCTCAAGCCTGGGCGCATCGAGGGGCCGCGGCAAGCGCGCGGCCTCCGGGGGCGCCGCGCGGCCTCCGGGGGCGGGGCCGCTCGCTCAGGGGACCGCGGCTCAGTGATACACCAGCCCGAGGGAGAACGAGGGCAGGACGCCCGCGCCAGCGTCCTGTTCATCGAATCCATACAGATACGACACTGATACGGCCATCCCGAGCGCCCAAGGGCCGCCGAGCGGGAGATCGTAGCCACCGGCGAGAGCGGTCGAGAACCCGGAGGAGCTGTAGGTGTCCGTTTCGTACCAGCCGTCCTCCGAGGGATACCGAAGCGGTCTCCCCAGATCCGCGGTGAGGCCGAAGATCCCCAACCGCGCGCCGACATGGAAGCCGAGCTCGCGCGCCGGGTACCAGCGCACGAACCCCTCGACGCGAGTCACCACGGCCCACCCCGAGCCTTCGGCGGAGTCGAACCGATAGCTCGTCGAGGAGTCGCGCGCGTAGCTGAGCTGCCCTCCGAAGACCCACCCCTCAGGTCCCCCGCCGATCATGGCCTCGAGCGGAATGAAGGAGCTGTTGAGCCTGACGCCGTCGACGGACTTCGATTTCCACTCGAAGGAACCAAATCCTCCCCCCAGGTGCAGGAAGAACTTGCCCCGGGGTGAGGACGATTCTGGAATCTCGTTCGCCGACGCCGCAGGTTTTTCTTCGGCGTTCTCGAGGACGTGTTTGAGGAAGGGAGAGTCCTCGACCAAGGATGGATCGAGCTCGGCGGCGCGCTTTGCGTGGCGCTCCGCTTGCGCAAGGAGCTCCTGGCCGTCCTCCTTTTTGGCCCGACGAATCATGTGGCGGTTCCAGAAGTAAGAGGCAGCGATGAGCTGGGCGTCCGCGGAGTCGGGCATCTCCTTGGCGAACCGACGCACCCGCTGGTTCATTTGGGTTTGTTCGGTGCTGATCTCCAGCGATCCGCGGAACACCCCGACGCCCTCGCTGGCGAGCAGCGACACCATGCTGGCCAGCTTTTCGGCGGATTCACGCTGGAGCTCCGCGACGTCGGGAGTCTCCACGGCGGCGAGCTCTTCGAGCTTCGCCCGGAAGATCGAGCTCGGCACGGCGCCGGCCAGCCCCATCGCGCCGGCCTTCACGTCCGAGCGCGTGACGATGATTCCATGCAGCAGTTCGTCCTCGTCGATCACCGGACCACCGGAGTTGCCCGGGTTCACGGTCATGTCTAGCTGCAAACGACCGTCCCGGCGCTTGCCGGAGACGACGCCTCGGCTCGATTGCGGGTCCATGCGCTTGACGTCCAGGGGATAACCAATTGCGAAGACGGGGGTCCGCACTCGCAGGATGGCGTCGGGCGGGGGCAGGGCCGCCACGTTGGTGAAGTGCCCCGCTACGCGGAGGAAGGCGTAGTCTTCGTCGTCGTTCACGTACTCGACCTTGGCGGGGAGCGGGGCTCTCATGCCCGGGACGTGGACACCGACCGCTCGTGCACCCTCGATGACGTGGGCGGCCGTAAGATGAGCCCATTGTCCGTCACCAGGACGCCGCTGCCGTGGCCCGCCACCGGCACGGCGATGTGATAGTCCGTCCCGTCCTCTTCGATCGTCACGAGCTCAGGTGCCCCCATCGCCAGCACCCGGACCGTCGCCTGGTCCACTGCCGCATAGCCCAGCTCCTGGGCGTGGGCCGTAGGGCACAGCACCAGGATCAAGACGCTCAGAGACCAGTATAATCCACGTTTCACGGTGGCCCTCGATACCCGGCATCGACGCGTCACACAACCGCGGCGGCTCGTCGAAGCAAGTCGTCTGTCTTGCTATTTCTGCACGCCACTCGTGCGCGCTCTGCGCCGGGTCATCCCTGCGCGGGGTCATCCCTGCGCCGGGTCATCCCTGCGCACCGGAGGGGACGGCGTCGTCGTTCATGGTGCGGGCTCGTTGGCGCGCGCGGTGCCCCACGAGCACGATCGTCCCGCACAACACGACGAGGAGACACGCGACGACGACGCGGCTCGGCTTGCCGCGCTGGAAGACGGCGCCCTCCCCCGGCCGGGGCGGTGTGGCGGGAGCGATGGGCAGCCCGTGCTCCTCGGCGATGGATTCGATCTGCGTGAGGTGCACGACGGGGACGCCCCGGTCCAAAAAGCGCCCGATCACCGAGTCGACCGTGGCCTTGCTCGCGGGCCAGTTCAGCCCGGGGCCGTAGACGCCCTTGCCCCGCTTGCCACCCATGGACACGGCTCCGCCGCCCACGTTGATGTACGCCACGATCGGGCGCCCGGCGGCGGCTTCCTCGTACAGGGCCATGCGCCGGTCCACCGCCTCCTCGAGGGTTCCCTCGGGCAAGCGCAGCAGCTCGTTGCGCTCCGCCGCCTCCTCGAGCAAGCGCCGCCCAGCATCGGAGAGCCCGACGGCGCTGTCGTCCACACCGCCCAGGCTCGCCGCCACCGACACGGTGTTGAAGAGCCCCTCGTGGGCGAGGAGCCGCTCCATGTCGGGCCAGAGAAAGCCCGGGATGTTGGCGCCCCAGTTGCTCGCGCCGGTGCTGGTGATGGCGATGCCGTTCAAATGGAGGGCGTGCAGCGCGCTCAGCACGGCGATGTTGAGGGCCGGGAAGGAGCCGGAGAAGCCGACGGCCACCGTGTCGTCCTCGCGGACGCCGATGCGCTGCAAGTACTCGACGAGCACCGCCGCGAAGTTCGGGTTCGCGCTGGTGCGCTTCGCCGAGAGGGAGCCGGCGGAGGTGGTCACGGGGCTGCCCTGCAGTCCGATGAGGCCGCTCTCGGTGGGGTCGCTGACGGGATCGATGGGAGGGCCGCGCCGCAGCCGCGCGCGACGGATCACCTCGAAGGCCTCCTGGGCGCGCTGGGCGGCCTCGAATTTGGCGTCGTAGTCCGCCTGGGGGACGCTCCAGCGGGTGGTCTCGCCGACGAAGAGCGCCACCACCGAGAGCAGGGCGATGCCGACGAGAGCTCGCCGAGAAGCGCCCGCGGGGCGCCAGTACACCCGCCCGGTCCTCAGGGCCACGAGCCCTCCGCGGCCGTCCCGGTGCCCTCGGGGGGAGTCTGGAGCCGATCGATCGGCGCGGGCGTGTCGCTCCACGGGTTCATGGGGGGAGCTCCGCGCCGACGAAGAGCACCAGCAGGAGGCGCACCAGCACCGAGCAGATGGTGAGGGCGCTCAGGGTCTCGACGGGGCCCTGCCGATCCATCCAGATGGCGACCAGCCCGGGGATGATGTAGCCGATCACCGTCTCGTCGCCGGCGTCCGCCGACGCGAAGGAGTGCTCTCCCACGCGGCCGGCCACCGCTCCCAACAAATACCCGAGCAAGATGGCGAGGGCCGTGCGCCTCCGGCCGTAGACGATGAGATACTCCCCGATGATCCGGATCGCGCCGTAGGTGAGGCCCGCGGCCACGGCCGTGACGAGCAGCCGCGCCGGCATCGTGAGGTAGAGGGCCACGTAGCCCGGCACGACCATGCCCGCGGAGGCCACGCCCAGGTACTCGGAGAGGAGCAGGCTCACCACGAGCCCGAGGCCGATGGCGATGGGGAGCAGATCCGTCATGGCGCCTCCACCGAGCTCTGGCGCAGGGCCTCGAGGAGCTCGAGCCCCACGCCGCCGATGTTGCCCAGCCCCACCACGAGCCCGCCGTCGCCGCACAGCCGTCCGAGCCGCGCGAGGATGGTGTCGGCGCTCTCGTGCTCGGCGACGTGGAGGCGTCCGCGCTCGAGCCCCCCTCGCTCCGCGGCGCGGGTGAAGAACTGCGTGCCGCTGCCCACCACGACGTAGCTGTCCGCCGCCGACCACTGCACCACGGCGCGCCCGAGCTGCCGCGAGCGCTCCGGGCGGTCGATTCGACAGTTCACCAGGGCGATGTGCCGGAGCCCCTGGCCGGCGCGGGCGAGGGCGAGCTCCCAGACGGTCTGGGTCGACTCGGGATCGTTCGCGGCGAACCCGTTCACGAAGGTGATGGGGTGACCGTCGACGACGGTCTCGTCCACCGTGAGGGCGCCCGGATCCGGCCGCGCCTCGCTCATGCCGCGCAGCGCGACCTCGCGCTCCACGCCCAGATCCGCGCACACCCGCAGCGCGACGGCGACGTTCTCGGCGTGCTCGATGTAAGGCAGACGTCGGAGCTCCTCGGCGCTCACCGGGTCGCTCGTGGTCACGTCCACCACCACGAGCTCGCTCCGTCGATCCCCGCACGCGCGAGCGAGCACATCGAGGTGCGCGCCCGGCGTGGTGTAGAGCTTGCCGTCGTAGGGGACGCTCCCCGCCAGGGCGCAGGCCACGTCCTTCGTCGTCGGGCCCATGACCTCCAGGTGGTCCGCCCGCACGTTCGTGACGATCCCGTGGGTCGGGCGAATCAGGTGGGCGGCGCTGACCCACTGGAGGAACGGCTCGAGGGCCATGCACTCGGCGACCAGGGCCCGCGCCCCGAGGCGATGGGCCCGGCGGACCACGTCGACCTGCTCGATGACGTTCGGGCGACTCACGCGGAAGATGGGCTGCTCGGAGCCGTCCGGATGGAGGAGCCGAGGCAGGGTGCCCGTCGTCTTGGCCACGACGCGCCGTCGCCCGGCGCGGAGCCCCGCGGCGATGAGGCGGGTCACGCTCGACTTGCCGCGGGTCCCGTTCACGTGGACCCGCACGGGGATGGTGCGGAGCCGGCGGCGGTGCGCCAGGCTCTCCGCCACGCCGAGCAGCAGCAGCAACGAGGTCGTCGCCGCCAGGAGAAACAGCGCTGGATCGCTCATGTGCGTCGATGCGAGGGCACTCGACGTACGTAGCGGCCGGCTCCCGGTGTCGGTGAAGGCAGCGCGAGCTGCGTCTCTCCCGCTGCGTGACCCAGCCTGGGGGCGGCGGCTTCAGCGGCCGGTCCGGGGCGATGAAGGGGCGGGAAAGGGGCGGGGAAGGGGGCGGGAGGGGGCGGGACTCAGTCCGCGTTGGTCTCTGCGTCGCCCGGCTCCGCCAGCAGCTTCAGGGCGAGCTCTCGCCGGGAGGAGATGCCGAGCTTCCTGTAGATCGACGTGATCTGGTGGTGGATCGTGTGGGGGGAGACGCCACGGAGCCGGGCGACGCTCTGGCGGCTGCGCCCGGCGAGCAGGAGGCGCACGAGCTCGCGCTCCGCGGGGGTGAGGAGCGACGGGAGCTCCCCGGGGGCGAGCTCCACGCTGAGCACGAAGGTCTCCAGCGGGCCCTTCGAACCGCGCGCCGTGCGCAGCTCGGGCCAGGTGAGGGGAAAGCGGTCGAGCGTGTGGCGCCTCGCGTAGAGCTCGAAGGGATCGCACCCCTTCTGCGCTCCCAGCTTGCGGCGCGCGCTCGCGAGTCGCTGGCTCACGGTCGACGGGCTGAGCTGCAAGGCGGCGGCGACCTGTTTCCCGGAGCTGCCCTCGACGGCGAGCTGGAGCACGGCGCGCTCTCCCGGGGTGAGCGCGCGGGGATCCGCGCTCCCGGAGTTGCAGAACGCGATGAACAGGCGCTTGCCGTCCGAGTCGATCCGATCGAGCACGGTCCAGCGCCCCTCGACGAGCCCTTGCCACAGCTCCAGGGCACCGTCGGGATCCCGCTGCTGCGCGCGGGTGCGCGCCCGATCCATCCCTTGGGCCGCGGCGCGAAGCCGCTCCAGGGAGTCACGAGCGGACGCCGCGCCCACCGCGTGGAGGACGCGGCCGCGGACGTCGAGGATGGCCTCCGCGACTGGCTCGCCGAGCGCCGGCTGCCGGAGGCGTCGGCGGAGGCGCCCCGCCGTCGCGAGGTGGTGCAACAACGAGGGGCTCAGCCGCGGCGAGAGGCCGCGCTCGGCGCTCCCCACCGGCGCGCCGATCACGATGGCCTCGTCGGCCTCCGTGTTCGACGTCAGGCCGACGAAGTCCGCGATGCCGGCGGTGTAGCGGGCGAGCTCGGGCGGGCAGCGGGCGAGCAAGGACTGGAAGCTCGGCCCCAGGCTGTGGCCTGCGGAGAAGACCTGGGTGGTGGAGAGGCACCGCCGCACGGCGGGCACCCGACAGACGGCTTGTGTGACCTCGATGTGCTGCGGCGCGCCCTCGGCGACCACGACCGTGCGGGCTGCGAGCGCCTCCATGTCGAGCACGTAACCCACGAGGGCCGTGCGTCGCGGAGGGAGACGCGCTTGCAGCGCGACGCAGAGGGCCTCGAGCCACTCCGCCTCGGAGCTCGCCAGATCGTAGGCGGACTCCACGAAGGCGATGGGATCGAACCCCGCCTTCCGGTCGCGATTGCTTCGTACGCCCATCCTGCCTGGGCCCCTCGCGTACGTGGCGCCGAGAGTCAATGCCTATTTGCTTGTCTCGTCCAATTCGTCAATTCATCCGACGGTTGGCGCGCAATCAATCGTCGACGTCGTCGGAGGAATTTTCGAGCGAATCTCTCCGCTCCAGTGCGCGCAAGCGCGCCTCGGCGGCGTCGCGTATGGACTGCAGCTCTTCGATATTTTTGGCGATTGCTTCCTCGAGGGCTGCCCGCAGCTCTGTGGGTTTGTCCTTGAGATGAAGCAGACCCAGACGCCTGAGCCAATCATCCATACTCATCGAGTCTCAGCGACCATGTTCGTTTCCCCGGGGGATCGGTGAAGGCGCAGCGGCGCTGCGGATCCGGGGGGCGCCCGCGGTCTCCGTCGGGGGTCCGGAGCGGGCGAGTCGCATGTACGCGGACGGGGGCCGGTCGAACAATAGCCATTTATTTCGATCCGTCGGCGTGGCGCTCGCGCGCCGGTCACGCCGCCGCCGCCAGCGAGCCGTTCGCGCGCCCTGCGGGGGGAGACCCGTGCGGGATCACGCGCTCGAACCGCCGCGGCTCGTCGGGAGCGCTCGTCCCGCTGCCACTCTCGACGTTGGCGGAGAGAGCGCGGGTCGCGGGGGCACCGGGGGGGCACGCGGGACGTCGCGCGCCGGACGAGGGCCGAGGAAAACGGGCCCTACGTGACGGGACCCACGGAAGGAGATCCGAGGTCGACGGCGTCGCGCGCACGCCCGAGTGGACACCTCGGACCCGACTGCGCGCGCTCGCTCGAGGTGTCGGGGAGAGAAAGACTAGCGGAGGCGAAGGGATTCGAACCCCTGGTACCTGACGGTACGGCGGTTTTCAAAACCGCTGCCTTCGACCACTCGGCCACGCCTCCACGGGGGCTTTTGGCGCGCCGGTGGGTGGTCGTCAAGGGACACGGCGGAACGCAGCGCCCACACCGCAGCGCCTTGCGCGATCGAGGCCGCGCGACCTGACGTCCCCCTGACGTCCTCGCAGAGTCGGTGGGCGTCCTGGTCCGTCGTGTGCCGCGCGACCTGACGTCCTCGCGGAAATCGGTGGGCGTCCTGGCGCCGCGGGGGATCGACGTCTTGCGGAAATCTGTGCGCGCGCCGAGGGCAAGCCTTCGAGAACGCTGTCCGTCGCGGTGTCGGCGCTGCGCTATGATGGCCGCACATGAAAGCAGCGTGGAAGGTCGCCGGCTTCGTCCTCGGCATCGCGTTCGTGGCAGGAGCTTGCGGGCGGCGAAGTCCGTCCAGCGTGCCGCTCGGCGGTGAAGAGGACGGCAGCGTGGCGATGGCGGAGGAGCCCGCACGAGATCTCTCCCAGGGCTCTCCCGGAAGCGCCGACACCGCCGAAGACGACGCGGAGCCGGAGGAGCCCGAGGAAGACGAAGAGGAGGAGGAGCCGGACGACGAGGAGATCATCGTCATCGACGACGACGACGACGACGACGATTTCGGCGGGGACGACGTCGGGCCGACGGCCTCCTCCGGTCGCGACACCACGTCCGCTTCGGATCGGGCCGAGGCCGTCGTCTGCGACGACTCCAAGCCAGCGATCTTCGACTGCCGCCCGCTCACCCGCACCTGCCCCGTGCTCGCGCCCCTGTGCTCGGTGCTCGAGACCGTGGTCAAGCCGAAGGTGGGGATGGCCGTCGCCGAGTGCATCGCCCAGGAGCGCTGCAATCCGGGCCCGGAGTGCATCCGGAACGCGTCGCGGCTCGCCTGCGTCGACGAGCCCGCTCGCACGTTCTGCGCGGAGCGCTACGAGGCCTGCAGCGACGAGTTCGAGGAGGCGGAGGTGACCCGAGAAGACTGCGAGTACGGAGTGAGCTCCCTGCTGCCGAACGCGCGCCGTCGCTTCACCGCTTGCCTCGCCACCTCCTGCGACATCGAGGGCTGCTTGCTGCGCCTCCTCCCTTGAGGCAGCGCGCTCCACGGCGACGTCGCCGGGCGGTCGGCGTGCGCTGCTTGCCTGCGCTGCTTGCCTGCACTGCTTCGCAGCGCAGGACGGTGAGCTCCGAAGCACCCTTCGGGCGGCCGCCGGGCGCCGAAGAACGCGGAGCGCCGTCGTTCGCCGGGCTCCAGCTCGTTCGTCGCCACTCCGTTTCTTCGTTGCGGTGCGCCGCTGCTCTGACGCGCGTCAGCGCGTCGTTGCGGGTTCGCCGCCGTCGTCGCTCCGACGCGCGCCCGTCGTCGCCGCTGCCTCAACCTTCGGCGCTGACGCGAGCCACGGTCTTCTTGGAGCTCTTCTTGGCCGATGCCTTCTTGCTCGAGGGCGCCTTCGACGCCTTCTTCTTCGAAGAGGCCGCCTTCTTGGTGGTCTTCTTCCCCGTCGAAGCGGCCTTGGTGGTCGTCTTCTTCGCGGCCGCCTTCTTCGTGACCTTCTTCTTTTTCTTCACGGGGCCGCGCTCCCGCCGCAGCTGCAGGAGCTCCTGGGCGCGCTCGGGCGTGATCGTGTTCGGATCGTCTTCCTTGCGCAGGGACGCGTTCGTCTCGCCGTCCGTCACGTAGGGCCCGAAGCGCCCTTCGCGCAGGGTGATCGTGCCCCCGGACACGGGATCGGTGCCGAGCTCCTTGAGGGGCTCGGCGGCCTTGCGGGCGCCCCGTCGCTGACGCGGCTGAGCGAACACCGCCAGCGCTTCTTCCAAGGTGATCGAGAAGATCTGCGACTCGGACTCGAGGCTGCGGCTGTCCGTCCCCTTCGTGAGGTAGGGGCCGTACCGGCCCAGGAGGGCCGTGATCTCCTTGCCGTCCGAGGGGTCCGTACCCACGACCCGCGGCAAGCTGAGGAGGGCCAGGGCCTCCTCGAGGGTGATCGTGTCCGGCTTCTGGGTGCTCAGCAGGGAGCTGGTCTTGGGCTTGTCCTTGCTGCCCTTCTCGAGCTCCCCGAGCTGGACGTAGGCGCCGAACCGCCCGTTCTTCACGATCACCGGCAGACCGGACTCCGGATCCGTGCCGAGCACGCGGTCCCCGCTGGGCGCCGCCAGGAGCTCCAGGGACTTCTCCAGCGTGAGCTCGTCGGGGGCGATGTCGTCGGGCAGGCTCGCCGTCTCTTCACCCCGCTGCAGGTACGCGCCGAAACGGCCGACCCGGACCACCACCTCGCGGCCCTGATCGTCCTTGCCGATGGGCAGGGAGTTGATGGCGCGGGCGTCGATCGAGCCGAGCTGGCTGGAGATCAGCGTCTGCAGACCCGCGTCGAGGGGCCGCGCGTTGTCGTTGCTGGGCCCGCTCCCCGCGGCGCCGTTCTTGCCGAAATAGAATTGCTTCAGCCACGGCACCGCGTGCTGCCCGCCGCTGGCGATGGAGTCGAGCTCGTCCTCCATGCGCGCGGTGAACGCGTAGTCCACGAGGTCGCCGAAGTGGTTCTCGAGCAGGCTCACTACCGCGAAGGCGCGGAACGAAGGCACCAGCGCCGTCCCGCGCCGCCACACGTAGCCCCGATCCTGGATGGTGCTGATGATCGACGCGTAGGTGGAGGGCCGCCCCACGCCGAGCTCCTCGAGCCGCCGCACCAGGGAAGCCTCCGTGTAGCGCGCGGGGGGCTGGGTCTCATGGCCTCGGGGCTCGAAGCCCTTGGCCGGCAGACGGTCTCCCTCCGCGAGAGGCGGCAAGGGGCGCTCGCGGTGCTCGAGCTCCGCCGCGGGATCGTCGCTGCCCTCCACGTAAGCCCGGAGGAAGCCGGGGAACACGATGGTGTTGCCCCGCACGGTGAACTCGGCCTCACGGCCGTCCCGCGCCTGGGCCACCAGCTTGACCACCACGCTCTCGCCCCGGGCGTCCTGCATCTGGGAGGCGATGGTGCGCTTCCAGATCAGCTCGTAGAGCTTGGCCTCGTCGACGCCCACCCGGCCGGCCACCTCCTCAGGGTGCCGGAAGGAGTCGCCCGCCGGGCGGATCGCCTCGTGGGCCTCCTGGGCGTTCTTGACCTTGTTCTTGTAGAGCCGCGGTGCGCTCGGCAGGTAGTCGGCTCCGTAGAGCTCGCCGATGAGCTTTCGGGCAGCGTTGAGCGCCGTGTCCGACAGGGTCGTGCTGTCGGTACGCATGTAGGTGATGTACCCGTTCTCGTAGAGGCGCTGAGCGGCCCGCATGGTCCGGGATGCGGAGAACCGCAGCTTGCGGCCGGCCTCCTGCTGGAGGGTCGACGTCATGAACGGCGCGGCGGGGCTGCGCCGGTTTGGCTTCCGCTCGACGCTCGTCGTGGTCGCCGTGCTGCCCGCGAGGGCCTCGGCGAGCTCCCGCGCCGCCGCCTCGTCGAGCTGCAGCAGGTCGCCCTTCCCGAGCTTGCCCTGGTCGTCGAAATCCTTGCCGGTGGCGATGCGCCGCCCGTCGAGCGCGGAGAGGGTCGCGGGGAACTCCTTGGGGGTGCCCTCCGGCGCCTCGAAATGGCCCTCGATGTCCCAGTAGGACGCCGCCCGGAACGCCATGCGCTCCCGCTCCCGCTCCACGACGATGCGCGTCGCGACCGACTGGACGCGGCCCGCCGAGAGCTTCGGCATGACCTTCTTCCAGAGCACCGGCGAGACCTCGTAGCCGTAGAGGCGATCGAGGATGCGGCGCGCCTCCTGAGCGTCCACGAGCCGGCGATCCACCTCGCGGGGGTGCTCGATGGCCTCCTGAATGGCCCGCTTGGTGATCTCGTGGAAGACCATCCGCTTCACGGGCACCTTCGGCTGGAGCACCTCCAGCAGGTGCCAGGCGATGGACTCTCCCTCGCGATCTTCATCGGTGGCGAGCAGCAGCTGGTCGGCGTCCTCGAGGAGCTGCTTGAGCTTGCGGATGTGCTCCTTCTTGTCCCCGTCGACGACGTACAGGGGCCGGAAGTCGTTCTGGACGTCCACCCCGAGGCGAGCCCAGGGCTCCTTCTTGTACTTGGGGGGGATGTCGCTCGCCGACCGGGGCAGGTCACGGATGTGCCCGATCGATGACTCGACCACGAAACCTTTGCCCAGAAAGCCGGCGATGGTTCGGGCTTTGGCAGGCGACTCGACGATGACCAGAGACTTGCTCACGGCGCACACCCCTTGGGTGGGGACCCCCCGAGGGAGCCCGACGGAAAAGCTTCGGGAAAATGGCGTGCTTCACGGGCTTGTCAACGGTCGTCCCCAAAAACTGCACATTCGTGCAGCGGAATGGGGGAGGGCGCGAAGCTTGCCTGACCCCGTCCCGTCCGTTAGCTTCAACGACCCCGGCGGCCTTGGCACGAAGGCTGCTTTCAAGAAGGACGACGATGGCCCGCGTAACCGTAGAAGATTGTCTCGAGCAGGAAGAAAACCGCTTCGCCCTCGTGGTGCTCGCTGCTCAGCGCACCCGGCAGCTCATGAAGGGCATGCCCGCGCTCGTGGACTCGAAGAACAAGGCCGCGGTCATCGCCCTGCGTGAGATCGCGAAGGGCAAGGTGCACTGGCACCGCGACACCAACGAGGTCGTGCAGGAGTACGTGCAGGAGATGAACGCCCGCGTTTGACGGCGCGTTCTCCGCACCCTCCGGCCCGCACCCGGCGCACGTCGCCCGGTGCGGCCGGCCCCTCCGCACCCCACCGGGGAGCCTCCGCGGGCGCCGCTGCGCCCGCCGTCCTCGATCTGTACGACGATCCCGGCTGGTACGACGCCACGTACCGGCGACGTCGTGCGGACGTCCGGTACTACGTGGAGCGCGCTCGCCAGTGCGGTGGGCCGGTCCTCGAGTACGGCGTGGGCTCCGGGCGCGTCGCGCTCCCCACGGTGCGCGCGGGTGTCTCCGTCGCGGGGGTCGACGCGAGCGCCCCGATGCTCGCCCTCCTCGAGGACAAACGTCGTCGCCTGCCGTCGAAGCGGGCGGCTCTGCTGCGCGCCGTGCGGGGCGACATGCGCGCGGTGCGCCTCCGCGAGCGTTTCCGGCTCGTGACGGCGCCCTTCAACGTGGTGCTGCACCTCGACTCACGTCGAGACATGGAGCGCTGGCTGGCCCGCGTCCGCGAGCATTTGTTGCCGGAGGGTGAGCTGGTCTTCGACGTCTCCGTCCCCCAGCCCCTCGACCTGGCGGCGGACCCGACGATCTGGGAGAAGGCGCGCAGCTTCCGTCACCCGGAGAGCGGACGGCTGACGGAGCTGGCCGAGCGCTTCGAGTACGATCCCATCCGTCAGGTGTTGCTCGTGGAGTCGGAGCTGCGCACCGAGGGGGCGCCCCGTCCGCTCCGCGTCCCGCTCATCCACCGCCAATGGTTCCCCCGGGAGCTCGAGGCGCTGCTCCACTACAACGGCTTCGTCGACATCCGCTTCACCGCTGATTTCACGGACCTCCCCCCCGACGACCACGTCGACTCCCTCGTGATCTCCTGTCGCGTCGGCCCCCTCCGCTGACCCTGTCGGCCTTGGCCCTCCCGGTGCGGGGCCCTGTCGGCGCTGGCCTCATCGGCGCTGGCCTCATCGGTGTTGGCCCCGTTTGGACGCGGCCCGGCGCGGCCGGGCGGACCGCGCGCGCGTGTTGCCGGCCGTCCTGGCCGTCATTAACTTCTGCGAGTCATGGCGAGCGACTTCTACCAGGATCTCGGGGTGTCCCGTTCCGCGACGACGGACGAGATCCGCAAGGCGTACCGGAAGCTCGCCGCCCAGCTCCACCCGGACAAGAACCCAGGCGACAAGGCCACCGAAGATCGATTCAAGGCAGTCAACCGCGCCTACCACGTGTTGACCGACCCGGAGAAGCGCAAGCTCTACGACGAGTTCGGCGAAGAGGCGCTCCGGGAGGGCTTCGACGCGGAGGCGGCGCGCGCGTACCGCCGCGGAGGCTTTGGTCGGGGTGCGAGCGTGGAGGATCTGTTCGGCGGCGCCCCGGGCGGCTTCGGAGATCTGTTCGGTGATCTCTTCGGGGCGCGCAGCGCGCGGCGTCGCGGGGGTCCGCGCAAGGGGCCCGACGCGGTCAGCGAGGTCGTGGTGGACTTCGCCTCCGCGGTGCGGGGCACGGAGCTGAAGCTCGCCCTGCAAAACGGCACCAAGGAAATCACGGTGCGCATCCCTCCGGGGGCGGCGGACGGAGACACGCTGCGCGTCCCGGGTCACGGCGGCGAGGGCATGTTCGGGGGCCCGAAGGGAGACCTCCTCCTCACGGTGCGCGTCCGACCGCACCCTTGCTTCGAACGGGATGGCCTCGATCTCTCCCTCGATCTGCCGATCACCGTGGCGGAGGCCTATTACGGCGGCAAGGTGCCGGTCCCCACGCCGACGGGCACCGTCACCCTGACCGTGCCCAAGCACGCGCGGAGCGGTCAGATCGCGCGGCTCCGGGGCAAGGGTGTGGAGCGCCAGAACCAGGTGGGGGATCTGTACGTGCGCTTCTTGATCCAGCTCCCGACGGCGGAGTCTCCCGAGGTGGCGCGGGCCATCGATCAGCTCCAGGCCGCGAGCGACGAAGACGTGCGCGCCAAGATCCGCTTCTGAGGCGGCCGCGTCTCCGCGCGTCTCTCTCCCCACGATCGCGTTCCCCGCGATCGCTTCTCGCGATCACTCCCCCGCGCCGACCGACGCTGGTTGACCGTCCTCGGCCACGACCTGGGCCGAGCTCGCGCCCGGGCGGCTTTCACAGGGGCGCGGAGGCTCCGCGCGGACTTGCCCGGCGTCGTCGTAGCGATCGAGCTCCTGGGTGATGCGGCGCAGGATCGCCTGCTTCTCGTGGAACGGCATGAACGCGGACTTGAAGCCCGCGATGACCATGCTCTTGATGTCGCGGAAGGGCACCCCCATCGTCGTGTGCACCAGGTACAGCTCCTTGGAGACGGAGGTGTCCGTGATGAGCCGGTTGTCCGTGTTGATGGTCACCCGGAGCCCGAGATCGAAGTAGAGCTTGAGGGGGTGGGTCGCGAGGCTCTGCACCGCCCCCGTCTGCACGTTGCTCGAGGGGCAGCACTCCAGGGGGATGCGGTGATCGTTGACGTAGTGGAGGAGGTCGCCGTTCTCCCGGAGGCGGCAGCCGTGCCCGATGCGGTGAGCGCCGCAGACGTGGATCGCCTGAGCCACCGACTCGGGGCCGTAGGCCTCGCCCGCGTGGATCGTGCAGTTGATGTTGTTGTCTCGCACGAGCTGGAAGGCTTCCTTGTGGTGCTTGGGCGGGTTGTCCGCCTCGGCGCCCGCCAGATCGAAGCCCACGACGCCGCGCCCCTTGTAGGCCACGGCGAGCTCGGCCATCTCGTAGCTCGACTCGGGGGAGATGTTTCGGATGCCGCAGAGGATCACGTTCGACTTGATGCCGTGGGTCTCGCGGGCGCGGCGCAGGCCGTCCAGCACCGCCTCGACGACGGTGGTGAGCTTCAGGCCGTGCCGCGTGTGCAGCATCGGCGCGTACCGCACCTCCATGTAGCGGACGTTCTCGAGGTGCGCGTCCTCGGCGAGCTCGAAGGCGATGCGCTCGAGGGCTTCCTCCTCCTGCATGACCTGCAGGGTGAGCTCGAACCCCTTGAGGTAATCGACGAGGGAGCCGAAGTGGGTCCCCGCGCCGACGGCGGCGCGCACGTCTTCGGGGGTCTCGAGCCCGAGCTTCAGGCCCTGGGCGCGGGCGAGGTCCACGATCGTCTCTGGACGCAGGGAGCCGTCCAGGTGCACGTGGAGATCGGTCTTCGGGAGCTGGTGGAAGACCTCGAAGGGGACGTGCTGCGCCCCTTCGGCGGAGCGAAAGTGATTATTCTTCGGTACCATAGATACAAGTTAGCACAGCCGCCACCGCTGTCCCTTCGGCGCGTCTCCGCCCTGTTTCGAGGGCCGTTCCGCGAGGCTTGTTTCCGAGGCTGCATGCTGGCCCGTCGCTGGTCCCTGGCGCCGCTGGTTCCCTGGCACCGCTGGTTCCCTGGCACCGCTGGTTCCCTGGCACCGCTGGTTCCCTGGCACCGCGACGGCCTCGTTCCCGGCGGGGAGCCGCTTTCGAGCTACTTCGACGAGCGGTCGAGGCGCGAGCGGGTGGTGCGGGCGCGTCGCTGCTGACGAGCCAGCTGCTCGGGATTCCGGGAGAGCTGGTTCCAGCCGATGCTCACGAGCGCGATCACGGCCACGAGGCAGGCCAGCACGTAGGCCCAGCCCGGCACGCCGAGCAGGTCGTCGCCCCGAGCCGCGCGATCGAGGGCGTCACGGAAGACCTCGGTGCGCTCCGCGCCGAGGATCCGCTGTCCTCCGACGTAGGTGGTGGGGAGCCCCTCGAAGCCAGCCTCGCGCAGCAAGTCGATGTCTCCGGCGATGCGAGCGTCCGTCGCCGGATCCACGACGCAGGCGTCGAAGCGCCCGAGCTCGAGGCCCAAGCGCTCCGCGGCCGCACGGTTGGCGGCGCGAGAGAGGTCCTCGGCGGAGAACAGGTGATCGGCCATCGCCTCGCCGCGTCCCTGCTGCTCCGCGCACAGGGCGGCGCGAGCGGCCTCCTGGGCCCCGGCGTGCATCGGCAGGGGGACGTGGCGGCGCTCGAAGTGGACGCCGTCGTACTCCCGGAGCAGCTCCGTGAGCCGACCGTGCAGGTCCCGGCAGTGGGGACACTGGAAGTCGGCGAACTCGATTACGTTGATCTTGCCCGGGACGTAGAGGTGCGCGATGGCGTCCGGCACGGAGGGCGACTGGCGCACCGTGGGCCAGAGCAGGGGAGCTCCCACCGCGAGCACTCCCAGCGCCGCCCAGACCCAGGGCTTCAGCCGGAACAGGAAGTGGCGCTCCGCGGCGATCAGGGGGTTCGGTGGGGTGTAGACCCGGGAGTCTTCACGCCAGACGCCCCGGAGGCGCTGGGATTCGGCCATCAGCTGGTCCGAGTCGATGATGAACGTCTCGGTCAGCTCTTCCCGCGCGCTCTCCTCCCAGCCGTCCCCCCGGAGCCCGAGAGCGGCTCCGCCGATCACGAGCGCACACAGATCCACCACCACGCAGAAGGCGCAGACGTGGCCGATGACCAGGACCTGCAGGAAAATCAGGGCGAGCCCGCCGAGGGCCAGCAGCCCGGCGATGGGGATCGAGGCGCGCGCCCGGCGTTGGGCGTCGGGGATGAGGGAGGCCCCCAGAGCGGCCGAGAAGGCCGCGATGCCGAGCAGGGGCATGGGGATCGTGGGGAGCCCGGGCAGCTCGATGTAGCCGTAGCCGCTCGATCGCACGTGGGCGCAGCCCGTGCCCGCACCGCAAAAGGTGGGCTCGGGAGCGAGGTAGTCGGCCATCAAGGCGGCGCTCGTTGCCAAGGCGACGAGCGCGGCGAGCCGCAGCAGGAGAAGCCAGTGGGCGGGGCGCAAGGACACCGGTCGTATAGCCCCGCCACGTCGAGCTGTCATCCCGGTCCGGCAACTCGATTTCGCGAGGGCCCCGCGGCAGCGCCTGTCATTTCTCATCGGTTTGGGGGAGCATCCCGAGGAGAAAGAACTGCATGACGCGACCACTCCCTTCGCGCGGCGATGTCGTCCGCTGTCTCTCCGACTCACCTCGCGCTCTGCACGCGCGTGAGGTGGCTACCCGGTGCGGGGTGCCGGAAGCGAAGTATTCGGATCTGCTCGAGCTGCTGGATCAGCTGACCTTCGACGGCGCCGTGCGACGCATGCCGGGCAACCGCTTCAAGGCGAAGCCGGAGGCCCTCGCCGCCGGCAGCTCCTGGGAGGGCATGCTGAGCGTCAACCCGCGAGGGTTCGGCTTCGTGACGGCGGCGGGTCAGGACGACGTCTACGTCGCCCCCGATGGGATCGGAGGCGCGCTGCACGGCGATCGGGTGCGCGTCTCCGTCATCAGCCGCTCGTCGCGGGGCGTGGAAGGCCGCATCGAGGAGATCGTCACCCGGCGCAGCACGCGCGTCGCCGGAGTGCTGCGGCGCAGCGGCAAGAGCTGCTGGCTCGAGCCCGACGATACCCGCTTGCGGGGCCCCATCGTGCTGCAGCGCCTGCGGGGCTCCGGGCACGCCGCGGGAGACGTGCGCGACGGGGTGGCGGCGATCGTGGACATCACGCGCTTCCCCCAGTTCCACGACGAGCTGCCGGAGGGGCGGCTCCTGGCGGTGCTCGGCGCCCCCGGTGACCCCAAGGTGGAGGTCGCCAAGATCCTGGTGCGGGAGCAGGTCGAGGAGGAGCACCCCGAGGAGGTCCTGGCGGAGGCGGAGCGGATGGCGGCGCGCCTGCGGCGCCTCAGCCTCGAGGGGCGCACCGATCTGCGGCACGTCCCCCTGCCGACGATCGACCCGGAGGACGCGCGGGATCACGACGACGCCCTGTGGGTCGAGCGCACCAAGGACGGCTACACGGCTTACGTCGCCATCGCGGACGTCGCCGAGTACGTGCAGGAGGGGGAGCCCCTCGACGTCGAGGCCCGGCGCCGCGGCTGCACCATCTATCTCCCCGATCGGGCCATCCCGATGCTGCCGTCGGCGCTCGCCGCCGATCTCTGCTCCCTGGTCCCCGAGCGCGATCGCTACTGCCTTTGCGTGATCGTGCAGCTCGATCGTCAGGCGCGCGTGCGGGATTTCGAGGTGGTCGAGGGGGTCATGCGCTCCGCCGCCATGCTCACCTATGGCGGCGTGGCTCGCGCCCTCGGCTTCGATCCCGAGTCTCCCCAGTCCGCTCAAGCGGAGGCCATGAAGGAGGATCTGCAGGTCCTCGACGAGCTCGCGCGCAAGCTGCGCAAGGCGCGCATGGATCGGGGCGCCCTCGATCTGGATCTCCCCGAGGCGCGGGTGCACGTCGACGAGAACACCGGCGCCCCCGTGTACGTGACGAGGCGCGCGGTCCGACCCGGCATGCGGCGCGCCTACTCCATGGTCGAGGAGCTGATGCTGCTCGCCAACGAGCTCGTCGCCCGCTGGCTCACCTCGCGCCGCGTCCCCGCCATCTATCGGGTCCACGGCACCCCCGACGAGCAGAAGCTCGAGCGCTTGGCGGAGGTCGGCGAGCAGCTCGGCGTGCGCATCGACGTGGACCGGCTGCTGCAGCCGAAGGGCCTCGCGAGATTCCTGAAGCGCCTCGAGGGTCACCCGAAGAAGCAGGTGATCGAGACCTTGCTCCTGCGCTCCCTGAAGCAGGCGGTGTACGACATCGTGAACATCGGCCACTTCGGGTTGGCCAGCGATCACTACCTGCACTTCACCTCGCCCATCCGGCGCTACCCGGACCTGCGCGTGCATCGCCAGGTGAAGGCGCTGCTCCGCGGCGCAAAGCCCGATCTCTCCAAGCAAGCCGTGGAGGACCTGCGCATGGCCGCCACGGAGTCGAGCGCGCGGGAGCGGGCCGCCATGGACGTGGAGCGGGAGGTGGTCGATCTGTATCGAGCCCTCTACATGCGCGATCACGTGGGGGAGACCTTCGAGGGGCGCGTGGCGGCGGTCACCTCCGGCGGGCTCTACGTGACCCTGGACGAGCCCTTCGTCGACGTGCTCCTGCGCTACGAGGCGCTGGGGCCCGATCGCTACGAGGTGAGCGACGACGAGCTGAGCGCGGTCGGCGTGCGCTCCGGCGACAAGGTGACGCTCGGGGATCGCGTCCTCGTGGAGATCGAGGACGTCGCCATCCTGCGGCGGACCGTCTATGGGCGGCGCATCCCGCCGGAGCACATGGATGAGGGCGTGGAGGAGCAGCGGCCTCCTCGACGACGCGCGACGCGGCTTTCCCGAGAGGGCATCCACACCTCCGCCGCGAGCGCCG
>JAAZAA010000016.1 GCA_012514535.1 Myxococcales bacterium
GTTGGGGTATCGTCGGGCGGAGCGTCGTCGGGCTCGGGGGGCGGCTCCGCTCGAGGTTCCGGTGGGGGCTCGACGGGGGGAGGTTCGGGAGGCGGCTCGGGGGGAGCGACCTCTTCGAGCGGCGGTGCTGGCTCGACGGGCGGCTCCGGGGGCGCTGGCTCCTCGGGGGCCAACATCTCGATGGCCAGGACCTCGAGGGCCGGGGGCGGAGCCGACGCGGCGAGCCCGGTGACCGCCCAGGTGAGCGCTCCGTGGATCACGCCGCTCGCGAGCACCGCGAAGGTGCTGCGCCCGGAAAGTAGGGTGGAGTTGCTGCGCGTGGTCATCGGGTGGTCGTCACTTGGTCATCGATCTCGGGGACTCACCTGGAACGCCAGGCGGCTGATGCCGCCGCTGCGCAGCGTGTCGAGCACCTCCACGACGCGCTCGTGACGGGCGGCGCCGTCGGCGGCGATGGCGGCACGCGCGTCGCCGCCCTGGGCCGTGGCCCGCTCGGCGGCATGGCGCACGGTGGCGAGGTCGGCGAGCTGCCCGTCCACCGAGAGGGATCCGTCGGCGGCGATGCCGATGCGCAGCAGCGACGACTCGGTGCTGCTCCCCGTGCTGGCCGAGGGGAGATCGAGGGGCAGCGCCTCGCTGATCGCGCCGCTGGCGGCGACCATCAAGACGACCAGGAGCACCAACACGACGTCGACGAGGGGCGTCACGTTGATGCTCGTGACGGGTTCGTTCTCGGGTCCTGCGTCGAAGGCCATGTCAGCGCGCTCCTCCGTGCTCAGCCAGTTCGGCGTCGTCCGTCCCGCGCGGAGTGGTGGCTCCGGCGATGGCTTCGAGGCGGCTCGCCCAGTGGGTCAGCGTCTCCCGAGCGAACGCCTCGCCCCGGGTGATGCGCACCTGGATGACGCGCTGTAAGCCGTTGAAGGCGGCGAGGGCGGGCAACGCGACGAGGAGGCCGACCGCGGTCGCCACCAGCGCCTCTCCGATTTCGCTCATGAGCGCTCCCGTGAGCCGTCCCTGGGAGAGGGCGAGCTGGTGGAAGGCCGCAACGATGCCGATGACGGTGCCCAGGAGCCCCACGAAGGGAGCCGCCGCGGCGAGGGTTCCCAGAAAGGCGACGCCTCGTTCCAGGCGCAGGCGCTCCTCCGCCCGGGCCGCGCCGAGTCGCTCCAGGGCGCGGCGCGGAAACCCCGGATCCCGCGCCGCCGCGGGCCGCGCGTCCCTGAGGGCGGCCGCGGCCAGCCGCGCCTCACTCGAGGGGCGCTCGTCCAGCCGTTGCAGGGCGCGGTTCAGCCCCTGGCGATCGAGCAGCTGCTGGACCTCCCTCTTCAAGGAGCCCACGTCCTCTCGCGTCGCCGCGAGGAAGACGATGCGCTCGATGATGACGGACAGCGCCGCCACGCTCAGGCCCACGAGCATCCAGAGCACCCAACGTGCGCCGAGCTCGACGAATGCTGACAGAGTCGTCGTGATGTCCATGTGTGTCATCTCCCGTTCGTTCGAGTTTCTTCATGCGCCGTCCGTGGCGCCGCGGGCCTTTGGGGCCGATTCAGGTCGAAGCCATGCAGGTCGGTGCGATTCGGTGCAGTCCGATCGGTTCGGTGCGGCGCCGCGCGGTCACTCGACGCACACGCGCCGCTGGAGCCAGCTGACGCCACCCCGCAGATCCCGCACGACGAGGTAGACGTGGGCCGTCGTGGCCCTGTCCGGGGCCTCCCACTCGACGAAGACGTCGAGGTCCTCCGTGTCGCCGCCGAGCACCGAGAAGGGGCGCTCGAACTTCCCGTCCGTCGAGAGGTGGGACACCTGGAGCGTCTCCCAGGGGCCCGCGGGATCTTCGGGGGGTCGCGCGTCGCGGGCCTCCGGACGCAGCGCGAGGTCGACGGCCACGCGCGCCCCCCGCCGGACGCAGGGGATGTCGTCCTCCGCCCAAGGGGCGCCCTCCAGCCGCAGGGTGGCGTCCTGGAGGTCCGGGTGACGGTGGGGTTCGTTCGTCGGCCCCGCCAAGGAGATTTCGTAGCTCGCCAGCACCTGGGCGGCGTCGGAGGCGACGCAGCGGCTCGTCTCCGCGTCGGGCCCGAGCTCGACGTCCCCCGCGCTGCAGAAGGCGCCCGCGGTGAGCAAGCGCGCGCCCTCGGGGACCTCGAGCTGCAGCGCGGGCTCCGACGCCGAACCAGAGGCCTCGGCGACAGGTGGGGCCGCGCACTGGGGCACGCCTCGGGCGCTCTCCAACGCGGCGCAGGCGAAGAGCCCGAAGCCCACCTCCGTGGGACCCTCCGGGGAGGCGACGAGCCAGCGGATCGTGCCGGATTCACCCGCGAGCGGTGTGGCCCGGTCCGGATCGGCGTCGGCTTCGTAGCGAGCCCCCAGCACGCGCAGCCCGGTGATCGTCTGGCGCTCCACCAAGGGCTCGCCGCAACCGCTCGAGGCCAGCACGAGGAGGGGGGCCACGAGCTTCACGTTCTTCATCACAGTTCACCTCGCAATCCGAGATTCGGGAACAGGGGGAGGCCCGTGACCGGCTCCGAAGTGGCGTAGTCGTAGGAGTAGGCCACGCCCTCTTCGTTCTGGGCGTTGTAGGCGTTGAGCACCTCCAGGTACGTCGTCAGGGCCACCGGGCCGAGCTCCCACCGTTTGTCGATGCGCACGTCGAGCTGGTGAAAGGCGGGGAGGCGGCGGGATCCGAAGGCGCCGTGGATCGGGCGGTGTTGGTCGAGCTCCGCCGCGTACACGGATCCGACGATGGGGGTGTCCGGGTTGCCCGTGACGTAGCGGAAGCGGCCACCGAGCTGCCAACCGGCGCCGAGATCGTAGGTGGCGACGAGCGACAGGTTGTGGGTCTGATCGCCTTCGTAGATGCGCCAGCCTGCGCCGTCGTCCCGTCGGCTGCGCGAGAGGGTGTAAGCGGCGAGGGTCCTGAGATCGGGCAGCGGTTGGGCGCGCACCAGGATCTCGAATCCGTGGGCGCGTCCGAGGCCCGCGTTCTCGAACCGCGGCGGGGCGCCTCCCGGCGTCGAGACGATGCGGTTGCGCCAGTCCTTGGCGAAGACGTCGACGTCGATGTGCAGGCGCGGATCCGGGTCGGCTTCGAAGCCCACGCTGCCTTGCACCGTGCGCTCGGGGGCGACGCGCGGATTGCCGATCTCCGGCAGCAACAAGTAGTAATCGACCGGGCGCGTGAACGCGCCGACGGCGGCCTTCGCGACGAACTGGGGCGTCGCTTGCCAGCGCGCCGCGAGCCGCGGATCGACGCTCCAGCGCTCGGCTTCGTACTGGAAGTCCGTGCGCACCCCAGGCACGAGCAGGACGTCGTCGTGAGGCCGGTAGGACAGCTCCACGTAGCCGCCCGGGCGGACGAGCTCGAGGCTCCCGGTGACGGTCGCCATCTCGAGGGTGCCCAGGGGTCCTTCGTTGTCGAGATCGCCGTCGACGCTGGGCATCGGGCCGCTGTACGTGCCCGAGAAGAACTCCGTCTCCACGTCGAGCCCGACGTCGACCCTCAGCCGCTCGTGGGTGTGGACCGACCAATCGGCGCGACCGTACAGATCCACGGAGTCCATACGGGCCCGCAGATCGCCGAGCTTCTGCAGCAAGACCCGCGGTCCGCCGGACACGGTCAGGCGCTGCTGCACGTCGGCGCCGAGGTCGCTGTCCACGTGCGCTTGGAGTCGGTGGAACTCGAGCCGCCCTTCCATCGCGCCGTGGAGCGCGGGATCGTCCTGGTTCGGATCCGCGAACAACAGCTTCATGTGATCACGGCTGCCGTAGCCGAGGACGCGGACCTGCGTGCTGCGTGACCAGCGGTGACGGACGAGGGCTTGGTAGTCGTAGTAGACGGGGGCGACCGTCGCGGAGAGGGTGTCCTCCGGGACCAGGGAGGAGAAGACGAGGTCGATGTTGCTACGCCGGGCCGCCAACGCGATGCTCGTCTCCGAGCCGAGCGGCGCCTCGAGCCACGCCTGGTTGTCGAGGAGGCTGAGCTCGAGGGCGGCGCGCAGCTCGTCGGGGTGCTGCGTGCGGACGTGGGCGTCGACGATGCCCGCGGAGGAGCGGCCGAAGCGGCTCGAGTGGTTGCCCGGGAGGAGCTCCACGCTCTCGAGCAGGTGGGAGTTGAAGAAGCTCGTGAGGCCCCCGAAGTGATAGAGGAGGGGGACGGGCACCCCGTCGAGGAGCACGCGGCTATCGAAGCCCGCGCTCCCGCGCAGGGGGGGAGGTCCCTCGCTGCTCGCGAAGGGCACGCGCGCCACGCCCGGGAGGACCTCGATGGCGCGCAGGGCGTCGCCCCGGGTGCCTGGCATGGTGGTGAGCTCTTCCTCTTCGAGCTCGCGTCGGGTGGCCTCCACGGGAGGGCGCTCGACCTCGGCCGTGGCGGCCTCCACGGGGCCCTCGAACAGGGCCTCCAGGTCGACCTCGTCGAGGCTGGAGTCGTCTGCCGCCGCAGGCGGTGACCACAGGTGAAGACCGCCGGACAACAGCCCGACGAAGAACGGTGCTCGACTCGAGACGCGCACTTGACCTCCTGCGTCCGCCCGGAGGCGACGCCCGCAGCTCGGGTGAACAGCTCACCCGTCCCAGGACCAGCGAGGCTCGAGCGCCTCGTTGGTCTGGACTCCGTGCCCGCCCGAGAGGGAAGTGTTCACGGATTTTCGTCGGCGCGAGTGGGGCCGAGTCGACGCAGCTTGTACCCTCGCCCCATGGCGACGCGCCGGGAGCACGGGACGCGGCGCGGTGACGTCGGGCGCGGCCTGGCCGTCACCGCGCGGGAGCGTCGGGTCCTCGACCAGTACCTCGAACGGTACGCGGAGCCGGAAGCCGCCTACGCGGAGGAGCTCACGGAACGCTATCGAGCGGCGATCGTGGCCCCCCTCTGCGGGGAGTCGCCTGGAACGCTCGAAGACTGGCAGGGCGCGCTTCTGGCGGACGAGCGCGCTGCCACGGAGCCCGTCCTCTGGATCGCGGTGGTCAACGGCCGAGAGGACGCCGCCGACGACGTGCTCCGTGCCAATGACGAGCTGTTGGAGACCTGGAGGCGCTCGAGCCGCGTCGTGAGACGGCTCTCGCTCCCGCAGCGGTACTTGGCGTCAGCTGCCTCAGCTGCGGAGGCGTCAGCTGCGGAGGCGCCCGCGCGGACGTCGACGCGCGCGCCCGCGGCGGCGGAGCTGCTGGTGCGCGGGGAAGGGGCTCATCACGTCTTGCTCATCGACGCGTCGAGCGCGGGGCATCGCTTTCCCCGCAAGCAGGGGGTGGGGCTGGCCCGTCGCATCGGCTGCGACGTGGCGGTGGCGTTGGCGCGGCGGGGGCTCCTCCAGGCTCGCTACGTGGGCGCCGCCGACGGAGACGCCACGTTGCTGTCCGGCTACGTACGAGCCCTGGAGCGACCGCCCGGGAGCACTGCCGCGTTGTTCCCCTTCGAGCACGTGAGCGGGGGCGACGAGCGCGTGCTCGAAGCGACGCGGCTGGTGGAGTGCTCCTGGCGTCATTACGTGCTGGGTCTCGCCTGGGCCGGGTCGCCCTTCGCCTTCCAGACGGTGGGGAGCTGCCTGGCTCCGGAGATCGTCGCCTACTCCCAGGCGCGCGGGTTCCCTCGACGCGAGGCAGGGGAGGACTTTCACCTGCTCGCCAAGCTGGCGAAGCTCGGGGAGGTGGAGTGCCTGGCGGAGCCCGTGGTCCGGCTCACGGCGCGGGTCTCCTCGCGGGTGCCCTTCGGCACCGGGCCTGCCGTGCAGCGGGCGCTGGCCGACCCGGACGGGGTGGCGCATCGGTGCGGACCCGCGCGGCCCGGGGAGCGAGCGCGACTTCACGATCCGCGGGTGTTCGTGGCGCTCAGGCGGTTGGTGGAGTCCCTCTCCGCCCTCGCCGATCCCGCCGCCGCGTCCTCTCCCGACGAACCCGGAGACCTGCCGGAAGCGGTGGCGGCCCTCGTGAGGGAGCAGGTCCGGTCGTGGTCCCAGCGCCTCGCTCCCCGCTTGGCGGCCTGTCCGACGGCCGCGCACCGACGACGTCGCGTGTTCGAAGCCTTCGACGCCCTCGCGACGTTGCAGGCGATCCACGCGTTTCGCGACGCGGGGCTGCCGCCGATCCCCTGGCGTGACGCGCTGCGAGAAGCTCCCTTTCTGGAAGCTCCCCTCGACGGATCCGTGACGCAGATCCTCGAGTCGATGCGCGCAGCGGAGGGCCGTCTGCGGGCGCGTCGCGGCCTCGCACTCCCCCGCACCTCGGGTCCAGATCTGGACGATTGTCGCCTGCCGTAGTTCCAGGCTTGTGAAAATGCCGGAGAGCGTGTTTCACTGTCCTTGGACCGCAAACGCGGTCGCCCGTGATGCGAAAGCTGCAGTTTTACGGCCTCCCGCGATCTCTCCAGGACCGCTTCATCGAGTCGTCCCTGGGAGCGGCTGCGCCAGTGCCCCTGCTGGTACGGAGGTTCCGGAGCCAGGCGCACGCGCGCTGGTTCGCGGGGGGAGCGCTCGCGCTGGTGGGGTGGGGCGTCTTCGTCGCCTACGGCTTCGGGGAGTTGAGCCACCCTCTGGCCCTCGCGGGGCCGCAGATGCTGGCGGTCCACGCGGCCTTCGCGGCGGTGGCGATCGCGTGCTTCCTGCGGGGGCAGGCCCTGCGCTGGGAGGCGCTGCGCGTCCCTTACCCGGAGGGCACCTATCTGTTCCCGGCGGTGGTCATCGACGCGCGGCGCGGCCACCTGGTCGAGCGCGACGTGGGCAGCCTCCGGGCGGTGACGGTCCGCGGGGGGCGCCTGCAGGTGGAGTTCGACGACAAGGCGAGCTTCACCTTCGACGCGGGCAGCGCGGAGCTCGCGGAGAAGGCGAAGGCGGCCGTCGAAGCCACCCGTGAGCAGTGGGGGCGCCTCCAGACGGAGGATGCGCGCCTGGAGCGAGCTCGGCTGAACCCCCTCGTGGAGAGCGGGGTCCCCAACCCGTTGGCGTCGACGATCCCGCTGTCGGGTCAGCGGTTCCTCAAGCCCGCGACCTACGTGCTCATCACCGTGATCAGCGCCGCGATGCTCGGTTGGGCCGTCTGGTGGTGGCGCAACACCCTGAGCGAGAAGGCGCTCTATGCGAGCGCGACGGCGCGCAACGACGTCGAGGCCTATCACGAATATCTCACGCGAGGCGGGCGCCGCGCGGACGTGGTGGAGGTGCTGCTGCCGCGGGCTCGCCTGAACGCCGCCCGCGCCGCCGGGAGCGTCGACGCGATTCGCCAGTACATCGCCGCCAACCCCGAGACGCGGATCGCGGCGGAGGTCCAGGACGCGCTGCGCACCGCGCTGCTGGACGCCCTGGAGGGGGCCAAGGCGCAGGGGACCATCACGGCCCTGGCGGAGTACGAGAAGAAGCACCCGGAGCACTCCCTCGTGGCCGCGGAGCTCGCCGCCGCCCGTAGCGCCGTGTATCGCAACGTCGTGGCCGCCTTCGCGAAGGAGGCGGCGCCGGAGACGTCGCAGATCGTGCCCTTCGTCGAGCGGCTCGTGAAGTACGTCGAGAAGCACGGCCCCCGCGTCGACGTGCGCGTGGCGCACCAGTTCCCCCAGCGGACCGAGACCCTCGACGACATCCTGTCGAAGTCCAGGAAGTACTACATGGGGCAGCGCAGCTTGCCGACCCAGTACTTCCTCGGGGAGCACGCGGCCCGTCGGCAGACGGCCCTGGCGGAGCGCTTGATCGAGCGGCTGCAGCGGAGCTTCCCCAAGGACGTGCTGGAGTTCCGCTTCCTGGGGCCCGCCGAGGACGTCAACGAGACGCTCCCCGAGATCGAGGTGCCGACCCTCACCCTCACCCACGCCGAGCGGCTCTCCGGCGGCTTCGTGGGCGGGAAGCCGAAGACGATGTTTCTCGGCGCCAGCATCAGCGTCAGCGCGAGCTTCGAGATCCCCGGGCAGGGAGAGCCCTTCGTGTTCAAGTGGGGCAAGTGGACCCCTCCGAACGTGCGCAAGGCGGACGAGTCGGAGAAGAGCGTCCCGGCGGTCATCCCGGACGTGTACGAGGACATGGTGGGGGGCGCCTTCGAGACCTTCGGCACGCAGTTCCTGAAGGCCTGGTACGCCGAGCCCTGAGGGGCAGAGCCGTCGGTCGCGAGGCGCTTGGCGGTCGCCTGCGCGTGGGAACGCGGTGGCGGGCGGTCTTTTCTCAGAGCAGGTCGCGCTGGGCGCCGTTCGCGACTCCCCAGTGCTTGATCCAGTAGCGCCGCTTCGGGATCTCCGCCCGCAGGAGCAGGTGCAACTGACCGGACATGGCCGGCACCTGCCGCGCGTCGAGATCGAAGAGATCGAGTCCCTCGACCTCTTCGTGGGTGAGCAGGGACCAACGGGGGCGGAAGGAGATCGGGACGTGGCCGATCCAGGCGCCGCTCTCCGCGTCGAAGACGGCGATGCCCGTCTTGGTGTGGTTGGTCGCCAGGTAGAGCTTTCCGCTCTCGGAGATGGCCCCTCCTTGGATCTGGGGCACGCTCCCGCGCAGGCCGTCGACCTTGTCGTCGTTGGAGTAGCGGAGCGCCAGATCGCGCTCGTGGACCAGGGCGAAGCGATCGGAGGTGATCTCGACGCGGAACACGTGCACGCGGTTCGTATGGAAGTTCGAGGTGTACAGGCGCCCGGTGACCGGGTGCACCGCGCACCAGGAGGCGTGCTCGACCCCGTGCAGGACCTGGATGCCGAGGGGCGTGAGATCCGGGCGCAGGGCGCCGATGGCCGGAGGCCCACCGAGTCGATCGCCCTCGAGAGGGACGAAGAGCGTCCCTCGGGAGAAGTCGGCGTCGCCCAGGTGGGTGTAGCGTCCTTCGAAGGGCACGACGGACGGCGCCTGGCTCGCGCGCGCCAAGGGCACGTCGAGGGGCACCTTCCAGATGCGGTGGGTGGAGATCAGGTACCAGTGGGTGTCGTCGTGGGCGAGCCCCTGCATCCCGTCCGTGGCCCAGGGGCTCGAGGCGTATCGGGGATAGTCGGGGCGCCCGCGCAGATCCGGCATGACGCCGTCACAGCCTCCCGGAGCCAGCGCGCAGTGGTCACCAGGCATGTGGAACGTCAGGGTCGCGCAGCCGGCGAAGGCGGTCCACCCGACGAGCAGCACGCGCGCCCACGAGGGGAAGCGTCTTGCGGGGGGAGCCGAGCCCATCTCCGGCGAGCCTAACCCAGGATGCCGAGGGGCGCAGGGCGTCGCCCGAAGCGCGGGCACGGGCTATGTGGGGTTCATGGAGACGCGAGCCGCAGGACCGAGCGGGGACAGGAGCGGGAACGGCAGGTGGAGCTGGAGTGACGTCGCGGGCGACGTCGAGGCGGTGATCTTCGACATGGACGGCGTCCTGCTGGACACGGAGAAGCTCTACACCGAGGCCACGCTCCGGGTCCTCGAGCCGTACGGCAAGCAATTCGACTGGTCCATCAAGTCGCGCATGATGGGGCGCGCGCCGCTCGTGAGCGCGCAGGTGCTGATCGAGGCGCTCGACCTGCCCCTGACCCCCGAGGAGTTCCTCGAGGCCAAGCGCCCGTGGCTCGAGCGCCTCTTCCCCACCTGTGAGCCCATGGCGGGGGCGGTGGAGCTCGTGGAGCGCCTGTCCGCGCGGGGCCTCCCCTTGGCGGTGGCGACGAGCTCCGAGCGGACCTACTTCGAGCGCAAGACCCAGAACCACCCGTGGTTCGCCCGGTTCCACGCCGTGATCTGCGGGAGCGATCCCGAGGTCGAGCGCCACAAGCCGGCCCCGGACATTTTCTTGGCCGCGGCGCGCCGTCTGGGGATGAAGCCCGAGGCCTGCCTCGTCTTCGAGGACTCCGTGGCGGGGGTCGAGGGTGCTCTGGCGGCGGGCGCGAAGGTCGTCGCCATCCCGGCGCCCCAGGCCGATCGCGCGCTGTTCCGAGGGGCGCACTGGGTGGTCGAGAGCTTGCGCGACGTCGTGCTCTGAGGTGGTGCACTGCCGCCGCGCCCTGAGCTGCCGCGCCCTGAGCCGCCGCGCCCTGAGTCGCCGCGCCGAGGTGAGGCGGCGCTGCGCAGTGCGCAGGGGACTGCTCAGGGGATCGCGGCTTGGCGGGACTGGGGCGCCTCGTCCCCGAGGCCCAGCCACTCGAAGAACTCGGGCAGGCACTCCCGCTGGGGGGCGGGCATGAACTCGAAGTTCCTGCCGCGATCGACGATCTCCCAGAAGTCCTTGCTGTGCACCTGCATGAGCGCGTCGCGGATGGCCCAGAGCCGCTCCCGGGGCTCGTGGCTCATGTCCTGGGCGATGCGCTCCGCCTTGTCCCGTTGGCCCTGGGAGAGATAGTAGGCGGCGAGCTTGACCTGCGCCTTGCGCACGCCGATGAGGGCGCTCTCCTGGCTCCGGGTGCGGAGCGGTCGATCGAGCCTCAAGAAGCTGTCGAGCATGGCGGACTCCTGGGCGAGGCCGCGCTCGTTGGCCACCTGACACAGGGTCGAGACGTCGTAGGCGACCGTCTCCGTCACGAAGGTGAGCTTCATGTCGAAGCTGACGTGCCCGTAATAAATCATGTAACGGAGCCCCTCGAGCGCCTCGGCGCCGCGCTCCGGGCGCAGCATCGCCTCGACGAGGAGCCGGTACTGGTTCAGGACGTTGTACGCCGTGCGCACGTCCCGGGCGTTGAGGGTCGCCCGCAGGTAGGAGTTCATGTAGCGGAACACGAGCTCGATCAGCTGCGTGTCCCCGGACTGCGCCGCGGCCTCCCCGATGTAGCGCGTGTCGATGGCGACGAGGTAGTTGATGTCGCGCATGCCGGCGAGCGCCTCGTTGTAGATGCCGAGGTACTGCCGCATCACCTTCCACTCGAACCACGTCCGGTGCTGCTCGAGATCCGTCAGGCTCTCGGCGTCCATGGCGACGAAGTCGGGGTTCTCCCGGATGCCGGGGTGGACGGAGAACCACTGCTCTGCGGCGCGCGGCTTCACCTCCAGGTAGCTCAGCGTGAGATCCTTGAGCGCGTCGACGGCGCCGCTCGCGATGATTTTGTCCTTCCCGGAGATCGAGGCGCTGGTGATGTCCGTGAGCTGTTCCATGGCGCTCAGGGCGACGACCTGCGCCTGGGACGCGGCGGACGCGTCGCGCGCGGCGCACCCCTCCGTCACGGCCGCCTGCGCGCCCTGCCGGATGCGCGCGACGATGTTCATCGGTTCGAGGAACCAGAAGACGTAGCCGAAGTAGGGCACCATCAGCACGACGGCGCCGGTGGTGGCGACGAGCATCGTGACGAGGGCGATGCGCGGCACGTAGTCGTCCTGCAGGGCGACGCTCAACCAGACCGCGCCCACGCAGACCACGACGTAGTACGTCATCACCCCGACGGTGACGCGATCCCGGAGGAACATGCGCGTGACCCCCGCGTACCGACCCGCCGACAACTGCACGACGATGCTCACGACCGTGATGACGATGCCGAGCACCGCGGCGACGACCCCTGCGAGCTGGCTGATGGCGTCGGAGATCCCGTCGGGCTGAAAATCCAGGTAGCGCTGGAGGGGCGTGGCGGGGGCTCCCGGCCCGGCCGGTCCGAGGACGTGGTCGAGGGAGTACAGAGCCCAGAACAGCAGCAGCGGGACGCCCGCAAGCAGGGCCACTGGGCGGGCCCAGCGTCGGGAGAAGCTCACGGGGCGCTCTCGCATCGGCGGTACTTTACAGAAATGCGCGCGGGGGGACGATACGAGGATGATCACCGCCGCCGAGGTCCGCGCCGCCGCCGAGAGGATCGCAGGGCGCGTTCGGAAGACGCCCTGCGCGCCGGCTCCCCTCCTGAGCGAGGTGGTCGGGACCCACATCGTCTGCAAGCAGGAGCACCTCCAGGCGGTGGGGACCTTCAAGGAGCGGGGCGCCTGCAACCGATTGCTCACCTTGAGCCAGGAGCAGCGGAGCCGAGGTGTGGTGGCCGCCTCCGCGGGCAACCACGCGCTCGGGTTGTCCTTCCACGGGCAGCGGCTGGGCGTGAAGGTCACGGTGGTCATGCCCCGGCTGGCGCCGCTGGTGAAGGTGGTGCGGTGCCGAGCCCTCGGTGCGGAGGTGGTGCTCTGGGGCGACAGCTACGCCGATTGTGAGAGCCGCGCCCTCGAGCTCGCCGCGCGGGACGGCCTCACCTTCGTCCATGGCTTCGACGATCCCGACGTGATCGCCGGACAAGGCACCTTGGCGCTGGAGCTCCTCGAGCAGGCGCCGGAGGTGGACACGGTGATGGTGCCCGTCGGCGGGGGCGGACTTCTGGCGGGCCTCGTCGCGGCGTTGCGGACGCTGGCCCCGGGGGTGCAGCTGATCGGCGTGGAGCCGGAGCACGCGCCCACGTTGACCCGAGCGCTGGCCGCCGGGCGCGTCGAGCGGGTCGAGACGGAGCCCACCCTGGCGGATGGTCTCCAGGTGGCGCAGCTCGGGCAGCGCTGCTTCGACTTGATCCGCGGCAACGTCGAGCGGGTGGAGCTGGTCAGCGAGGCGGCGATCGCGACGGCGATCGTGCGGCTCATGGAGTCCGAGAAGACGGTCGTGGAGGGCGCTGGCGCGGTCGGCTTGGCGGCGCTGTTAGAGCGACCGGAGCGCTACGCGGGGCGCCGGGTGGCCTTGCTCCTGAGCGGCGGGAACATCGACCTGAGCACGATCTCTCGCATCATCGAGCGAGGCCTCGCGGCGCAGGGGCGGCTGTGTCGCCTCACCGTCGAGCTCCAGGATCACCCGGGCACCCTGGCGGAGCTGACGAAGCTCGTCGCCCGCACGGGCGCCAACGTGCAGCAGATCGACCATGACCGGAACTTCGGTCCCGCGGACGTCTCTCTGGTGCGCGTGGCGCTCGTGCTCGAGACCCGGGATCGAGAGCACATCCACGAGGTGGAGGCGGCCCTCGACGCGGCGGGGATCCGCTGGTTTTGAGGCGAGGGATTGCAGGACTGCTGGATTCAGGGGCGTGGGAGCGAGCGGCGCGCGGGCCGGATCCTCTCTGGTGCGCTAAATTGGGAAGAGAGGAGAGAGGGGGAGGCTTGCCACAATCGGGGTGCCTCCCTATGTTCAGCCCGGATTTCGGCCAAGGGGCCACCCTAGTTCGAAGAGGCAACGTGCTCAGAGCAACACCCGAATCTCCGCGCATGTTCGAGAGCGACTTCGTCGATCTCTTCTCTCGAACCCACTGGGCCGTGGTGCCCATCCTGTTCGTGCCGCCCAGCGTGGCGATGCTGTGGTGGGGCGTGGCCAAGGCCGGTGTCGGGATCCTCACCTCCGCGGGGCTGTTCGTGGCGGGCTTTCTCGCCTGGACGCTCAGCGAGTACTGGCTGCATCGGACGTTCTTCCACTGGCAGCCGCCGGGAAAGTGGGGAGAGCGGATGCACTTCCTGGTCCATGGGGTGCACCACACCTGGCCCAAGGACAAGTACCGCCTCGTGATGCCGCCTGCGGTCAGCATCACGCTGTTTTTCGTCTTCCTGGGGATCTGGTGGGCGGTCTTCGGTGAGCGCTACGTGTGGCCGTGGCACGCCGGGTACGTGATCGGATACGTCTTCTACGACGTCACCCACTACTACATCCATCACAACAACCCGAAGACGGCGTACGGGCGGCGGCTCAAGAAGAACCACATGCTCCACCACTTCAAGGATCCCGACAGCCGCTACTGCGTCTCGAACCTGATCTGGGATCGGGTGTTCGGCACCGTCGGCGACCGGGTGGTGCGCTGAGTTCGCGCCCTCGCCGCGCACCGTGGCATGCGCGGTGCCAACCTGCTGGCGTGAGCCTGCTCGCGTGAACGGAGCTGCTCCCGGGTGGCGCCCCTGCCGAGGGCCGGTCGCCCTCGAGCTGCCGCCCTGGAGGCTGTCGTGCCTCGAGCCGAAGCCCCGCGCGGCTTGCCGGGCGCTGACGTCGTCACGTGGCGACGCTCGTCCCCGGGGGAGACTTCCCGCGTTGAGCGGAGCCCCGAAGCCGTTCCAGGCCGTCGTGGGGACCACCGTGTGGCTGGTGACCAACGGCAGACGGGTGGCGGGTCCCGTCTCCACCGGAGCGCTCCTGCGCGCCATCGGGCGCGGCCTGCTCGACGCGGACTCCCTGGTGCGGCAGCCCACCTGGGCCGCCTGGCGTCCGCTGTCGCAGGTCCGAGAGGCCGAGGCCTGGTTCGGTGGCGCCGCGAGCTCGTCGTCCGTGGAGGAGTGGTTGGACCGTGCCAGCGACCGGGGGGAAATCGTCCACTTCGCGCTGGTCGCGGCGCAGCTCGCGACGGGGGCGTCCTGGGGGATGGCCCACGTGCGTCGCGGCGGCTCCTTCGTGACCTCCTGCGTCGCGGGTGATCTCTCCGTGGCCGATCATCTGGGGAGGGTCGTGGAGCCGCGGGACCCCCTGGTGCAGGTCGCGCGCGCCGGCAAGGTGTACGTCGGAGAGGTGCGGCGGGGTGATCCGGAGCCGGAGGCGCTGACGGTGGCTCGGCGCCTGGGGGACGCCCCCGAGCTCGTCGGCGTCGCCATGGTCCCGTTGCTCGGCCACCGACGGCTGCTGGGCATGGTCGAGGTGGGCCGCCGTGAGCACCCCTTTCGCGCCGAGGATCGGGCGCTGCTCGAGCGCCTCGCCTGGGGAGTGCGGATCCGGGTTCGCTGAGGGGCGGTCGCGGAGCGCCGTCTCGCGGAGTCGTCGTCGAGCGTCAGCGGTCGGCGGCGCCGGCGTCGAGGTGACGTGCGAGGAAGCTCCGGATGCTCCCCAGGGCAGCCCGATCCAGGGTCTCCTGGGTGATCCCCTGCGCGGCCAGGTGCGTCTTGGTCGCGATGAGCGAGTGATCCCCCGTCGGCACGACGTGCAGCTCGTGGGGAGCTCGCATGCGCGCGCTCGTCCGTTCGAGCTCCTCGAGGGGGCACAGGGGGTCGCGGGTCCCCTGCACGAACAGGATCGGGGTCGTGAGCTCGAGGAGCACCCGATCGCGCAGGGGAGGCGGAGGTCGTCCTTGCGCCTGCGCGCGTCGTGCGCTGGGCGAGACGAGTGGATAGCCGAGGCACACGATCGCTCCCACCGATCGTTCCAGAGCCAGGTGACAGCCCACCCGACCTCCCAGGCTCTTGCCGACGAGGACCGGTGCACCCCTTCTGCTCGTTCGAGCTTCTTCGAGGGCGCGCGCGTGCGCCTCGAGCAGACGGGGTAAGGGGTCGGGGCGGCGCCGACCGGCTTGCACGTAGGGGTAGTCGAAGACCACCACCTCACCCAAGGTCTCGAGGTACCCGCGCCAGCGGACCATCCAGGCGGAGTCGGAGCCCGCGCCCGCGCCGTGGGCCAGCAGAAACCAAGGGGCGATCGACGTCACCGGGTCAGCCTACCGCGACCGCCGGGTGCGTCGCGACGGCACACAAAAGGTGGGCCGCCGGCCTCGGCGGAGGGGGGGGGAGACGCCGAGGCCAGGCCCGTAGGGGGGCGGCCGCCCTGGCGGAGGGGGGGGGGAACGCCAGGGTGCTGCCCGCGCGGCAATTAATTGCAATCTCCGTGCCTGGGGTCAGGTCAATGATTTCAGTGGCTTGGCGTGGTGTGGGGGTGGTGTGTTTCGAGGTTGCAATTTTCGATTGCGCAAACGCGATGCCGAGCGCGCGGGGTGGAAGGTTTTTGTCCCGTGCGTCCCTGGGGAGCGCGAGTGGGGCGCGCTCCGGCCCGGCGCTGCGCTCGACGCAGAGGTCGGGGAGAAAAGATCGTGGACGCTCACGCGAGGAGAGACATGACTCAGTGAGATCAGCGCGCCGGACGGGGTCCGCGGTGACGGCTCCCTCGCTTGGTCTCGGCGCGTGCTTGCAGCAAGATAGGCGAACCTTCCATGCGTGATCCGAAGATCCCTGTGGCTGACGCGGACGACGACGACGAGGTCGTGGTCGCCCTGGAGACCGCGCGTACGGAGCTCGAGCGGGGCTCGCGTGACAGCGCGATCCGGTGGTTGCGGCGCGCCGTACGGGCCGCGCAGGAGCAGGGACGCGCGGGGCGCGCGGCTGCCTTCGAGGCGGTGCTGGTGGAGCTCGGTGGTGGGACCTTCAGCGCGCTGGAGGAGGGCGACGCGGTGTTGTCCGACGTCGACGACTTCACGGACGAGACCATCGTGGACGAGGCGCCGAAGCTCCCCCTCCCGGGGAGCTCGCGGCCGCGCGGTGCGCCGGTGACGAAGATCGCGACGGCACCGACCCCCGTGGCGCGACCGCCCCGACCCTCCAAGGGGCCGCCGACCTACGGCGCGGTGCGGGTGTCCGTGAAGCGAGCGCTCGGCGGCAAATGGGAGGTGCGCCCTCTGGGGGAGCGGGAGTCCGCGCCCGCTGGCGAGGAGGAGGCGTTGCTCGTGCCCCTCAAGCCTGGCGTGAAGTTCGGCTGAGGTTCAGCGTGCGGCGCGGATGCGCTCCACGTCCTCGGGGTGCAGACGCACGGGGGCGCGCGGGACCGCTTCCATCCTGAACACGTCGAGCAAATCGGTGGCGCGGGGGCGCTCCACGTCCGGAAAACCCGAGCAGCGCGCGGCCCACTCGACGACCGCTCGTCCGTCGACCCCCGCCTCCCGGAGCTCCCGCAGGCTGAGATCCTTCTCCCGCTTCGCGAGGCGTCGACCGTCGGCGTCGCAGACCAGGGGGACGTGAAAGTACGTGGGCGGCGCGGCCCCGAACGCCTCGAGGAGTAGCATCTGGCGCGCGGCGCTGTGGAGCAGATCGTCGCCGCGGACGACCTCGGTCACCCCGCCGAGCAGGTCGTCCACGACGACGGCGAGCTGATACGCCGGGCTCCCGTCCCGGCGCGTGATCAGGAAATCCCCCACCTCGCGCTCCGGATCGCAGCGAAACGGCCCGACGAAGGCGTCCGGCACGATGCGCTCGCCCGGGGGGACGACGAAGCGCAGCCCCGGCTGACGTCCGCTCTCGCGCTGAGCGCTCTCCAAGGACCCAAAGCGGCCGCGGCAGGTCCCGGGATAACGGATCTCGCCCAGGAGGCCGTGGGGCGCGGACTGGGCGGTGCGGATGTCTCCGCGGGTGCACACGCACGGATAGGCGAGCCCGCGCCGGTGGAGCTCGCGGGCGTGTTCCATGAGGCGCTCGACGCCCTCCGATTGCAGCGTGGGGGAGCCGTCCCAGTCGATCCCGAGCCACTCGAGATCCCGCTGCGCGTCGACGACGTGGCTCGGATCGGCGCGCTCGACGTCCAGATCCTCGAACCGGAGCAGGAGCTGCGCGCCTCGGGAGCGCGCGTGCCACCAGGCCAGGAGGAAGCTGCGCGCGTGCCCCAAGTGGAGGTGCCCCGTCGGGCTCGGCGCGAGCCGACCGACGGCGGGCCGCGGTCCGGGGGCGCCACCGGAGGGCGAGGGGATGCCACCGGGGGGCGCGCCTCCCGGCGGCGAAGTGCTCGGCGGATCGGTCGGATCGGGAGGCCGCACCCTCGCGAGCTTAGCGCTTCTTCTTCGGGGGCGCGCCGACGGAGGCGACCAGGTAAGCGAGCCACCCGGGCTGGTTCTCGGCGCGGGTGCGGGGACGATACTTCTCCACCTCGTCGTCGGGGCTCGTGTCCCAGTACACGCGCACGTCGTCGAAGCCCGCCTCCCGCAACAGCTCCTGGAGCTCCGGCAGCGTCCAGTAGCGCCACTCGTAGGTGAACGCCCGCTCGAGCTTGGTCCCGTCCTTGAACTCGAAATGGATGTGGTTGACGATCTCGTGACCGATGGGATCGAAGCTGTCCTGATCCCAGACGTAGGTGAAGCCCGCGGCGATGGGGCGGCTCTCGAGCATCGGCTCCTGTGAATCCCAGCCGCCGTACGCGTCGAGGAAGAAGGCCCCCTGAGCGCCCAGGGACTTGCGCACCGTGGTGAAGTAGTGGCGCATCTCGTCGCGGGTGCGGAAGACCCAGTAGCTGAAGTTCATCGCGTTGATGACGTCGAACTTTCCGGGCCGCCGCTGCCGGACGTCCTCCTGGAGCAGGGTGACCCGCTCCGCCGCCGCTCCCAGGGGCGCGATGTTGTGCTCGCGTCCCCAGGCGAGGGTGTCTCCGCAGATGTCGACGCCCGTGGCGACGCGATCCTTCGCGCTCTTGACCCACGCGCTGCACAGCAGGGCGGTGCCGCAGAAATCCTCGCGCAAGCTGAGCGGGTTTTTCCCGAAGAGCGCCCGGTAGGTGCGGCGCATGAAGTCGATCTCGTTGTCCGGCGCCTGCACGCTCAGCTGGTAGAGCTCGTGCTTGTCCGCGGTCGCGGCGGTGTAGCGCGGGCGGCGGGTCCCGGCCTTGCGCGAGACCTTCTTGCGAGGCGTCTTGGCGCCCGAGCTCTTGGCGCCCGAGGTCTTGGCGCCGGAGGCCTTGGTGCCGACGTCGCCGGAGCGGCGCCGGGCGATCTGGGTCTTGCTGCTGCGTGCGGATGAGTCGTTCTTCGCCACGGTGGCTCCTGGACAGGGGAAAGCTGGGCCGTCCTCTACCCCCCCCGCGTCGCACCGTAAACCCGAGGGGCTGGAGCCCGCCTTCGCGGAGGCTCACAGGGGGCTCCTCAGGGCCGGGCTCTCAGGGCCCCGCTCTCACGGCCCCGCCGGAGCCGTCGGGCAGCGCAGGGTCGCGGCCCAGGTGTGGCGATCCGCCGTCCACACCAGCAGCGCGCCTCCGGGACGGCTTGCCACGGAGATGTCGTTGAAGGCGCGAGCCTGGGCGAGGGTCTCGGCGCCCTCGATGGCGTCGCCCCGGATCCGGGCCACCCGTAGCTCTTGGGGAGAGCGCGGGCGGGCGCTGCTCGGCAGGGCGAAGAAGACGTAGTGTCCCCCGCACAAGGGCGCCGCGGTGACGGGCGCGGGGTCGATCCCGTTCGGGTAGAGCATCCAGTGGGTGTCGTCGACGGGCGCGAGCGCGTCGTCGATCGCGAAGCGAGCCAGGCCGAACTCGGTGATCGATCGCGCCGCGGCGACGAGGCCGAGGACCTGCTTGGGGCCCGTGCTCACCGCTTCGATCTCCGTGAGCGGGTGGGAGCCCGGGCCGACCCACACCACGCGATCCTCGCCGAGGCTCACGCGTCGCGCCGCGACGCGGACGGGGCGGGCGTGGACGGGGGACATCCCCGTGCGTCCCTCGTGGGTCAACACGAGCGCGCCCTGACCCAGGGGGACGAGGGCCACGCTCGTGGCCGACGAGCCTTCGGGGCTCACCCGCAGCACCTCGCCGCTGCTGCTCCAGAGCATGCTGGTGGGCTCGTCGTCGACCAGGGCCACGAAGGCGACGAGCTCGCGCTCGCCTCGGCTCAGCGCCGCGACCCGCGTGCCCGCGCGGGCCGACGCGTGGAGGGGTTCCACCTTGCTGGGGTCCCGCAGCGGCGCGCGCAGCAGGCGCCCCTCGAGGTCGATCCAGTAGGCGAAGCGGTCGGTGATTCCGGGGCCGCGACCGTACCGGGCGAAGCGCTCTGGAGGCGCGTCCGACGCCTCGAACTGCTCGTTCCGATCCAAGGGCACCAGCAGGAGCTGGCTCTGTTTGTCGACCAGCGCCACGCCGCGCGGCCAGGCGCTCGCGGGTCCGGCGGGGCCGACGGCCTGGAGCTCTCCGACGCCCCAGGTCAGGGGTGCTGCGCGGGTCGCCTCCTGCGGGGGCGAGGGGTCGGCCTCGGAGGGACGTTCCTCCGGGGCGTCGGGGGCCGCCTCGGCGGGCGGCTCAGGGGGCGGCTGGGTTGGCGGTTCGGGGCGGGAGGAGGAGGTCGTCGCGGAGGGAGCGGTCGCGCCCGTCGTTCCCACACCAGCGCCGCCGTCCCCCGGGCGCTTGTCTCGGGAGCAAGAGACGGTTACCCCGAGAGTGCCGATGAGAGACGCGAGCAGCCAGAAAAAGCGCACGGCATGGTTTGCCACAGTTTCGGCCCGGCTGGCGATGGTGCGCCGCTCCGTGCGGTCTGCGGCGGCCTGCGCGCTCACGGGCGCTGGCCTCCTGGGGTCCGTCGCATGCGCGGGCTCCGCTCCTGGGCGGACACCCGCAGTGCACCCGGGGGACGACTCCGTTCGGGGAGGCCCTCACGAGCACGCTGCGGGCGGGGTCCCGCTGGCGGAGCGCCCCGCTCCCGTGGATGGCCGCGAGCCCGATCCGGCGCGAGGGCTGCCCGAGATCAGCATCCGGCACATCGGGTTGCACGTCGGCGGCGGCCCCAATGACGACGCCACCCGTCAGCCGATCCTGCGGGCGTTCGAGCAACGGACGCAGGAGTTCCTCTGGTGCTACCGGCAGGTGGAGCGCCCGCTCCGGGGCGGCGTGTACGGGGTCGACCTCTACGTGCCCGCGGCGGGGGGCAACCCCGAGGTGCGCGCCACGCGGCAGCGCTTGGGCCCCCCCGAGTTCCAGGAGTGCATGGGGAAGGCTTTCCAAGGGGTGAACCTGCCGCGTCCGCCCCGGGCGACCGTGGTGAGCTATTCCCTGCGGTTCGACGTCGCCGATCCCACCGCGCCTCCGCAGCCCGCCGAGCCCTGAGCGCCGCGCGCTGGGCCAGACCCCTGGCGGCCGCGTTCCCGTTCGACGAGGACGCGGTTTACGGGGACGGGACCTCGGGGCGGGACGAGCGCCCGAAGAACGCGCGGAAGGGCACGCTCACCGGCGCGTCGTCCAGCGCGACCGCCGCCATGTGACGGAGCAACGGGAGCTCGTCCTCCTGGAGGACTCCGGCGCGCTCCCAGCTCGCGATCGCGCTCCGCATCACCTCGAGCACGTGGAGGCACTCCAACGTGGCCCCCTGCATGGCGGCGATGGCCTTGTCACGGCCGATCCCACGCCCGAGGTGCGCGCCGAAGCGCCCCGTGCGCCCGCCGTTCGTCGTGACGTCCAGATCACCGACGCCCGGGAGCCACGTCGCGCTCGCGGGGTCGCCCCCGAGGAGGCGACAGATCTGCTGCATCTCGTAGATGCTCTGGGCGAAGACGGCGGACTCGTAGTTGTGCCGCGCGATGCTCCCCGGCTGCCCCCCGGCGGCGGAGTGCGCTCCCGCCGCGAAGGCCACGCCCATGGCATAGGCGTTCTTGAGGGCCGCGCAGGCCTCCACCCCGAGCACGTCGTCGTCGATGAAGACGTGATAGTACTCGTTTTCGAGCAGGGCGCGGCAGCGCTCCATCGCCCCGCGATCGCGACCGGTCAGCACCACGGAGGTCTCCACGCGCCGCGCCAGCTCGCCCGCGATGCACGGCCCCGCGACGGCCACGGGCTGCAGGATCTCCGCGAGGGGGGCCGGCAGGGCCCCGTGGAACGCGTCGGGCAGGGTGATCAGCCCGCTCGGCTCGAACTCGAGGCCCTTGGTGATGGAGAAGAGCGCGAAGGAACCGGGGAGCGCGCCCCTCTGCAGGCGCCGGGACAGAAGGGGCGCCAGGGTCTCCGCCGCCCAGCGCACGCCCGGAGAGCTGACGCCGAGCCCGACGAACTCCACGCCGTCCAGGGCCTCGTCCAGCTCTTCGAGAGCGTAGGGACGGATCGAGCGGGGGAGCTCCAGGGCGAGCGTCGGGTGCCAGCTCGACGCCTTCAGGCTGGCGATGATCGCGCCGTCGAGGTGGGTGCCGACGAGCCGAACCTCGTGCCCGCGATCGACCAGCGGGACGCAGATGGCGCTGCCCATCATGCCCGCGCCCAGGACCGTGACGATGGCCATTGGTCCTGGTTTGCTAGACCTCGCGCCGGATGGTGGCAAGGCCTCCGAGCTTGTATGCCTCCGGGCGCGATGTCCGAACCGAACTATCTCACCCCGGCCGGAGCGAAGAAGCTCCAGGACGAGCTTCGCCAGTTGGCGTCCGTCGAGCGCCCCAAGGTCGTCCAGGAGGTCGCCGACGCCGCCGCTCAGGGCGACCGCTCGGAGAACGCGGAGTACATCTACGGCAAGAAGCGCTTGCGCGAGATCGATCGGAGGATCCGGTTTTTGACCAAGCGCCTCGAGGCCGCCGTGATCGTCCGTCCCGACGAGGTCAAGGAGGGCGAGGTGCGCTTCGGGGCCACGGTGGACCTCGAAGACGAGGAGGGCGAGCGCAAGACCTACACCCTCGTGGGCCCCGACGAGTCGGATCCGTCCGCGGGGAAGCTGAGCTTCAAGTCCCCCCTGGGGCGCGCCTTGATGAAGCGGAAGGTGGGGGACGTGGTGACGGTGCAGCGGCCCGCGGGGGAAATCGAGCTCGAGATCCTCGCCATCCGCTACGAGTGACGCAGCGGGCTTCGGGGCACACCGAGCAGGAGACGTCGATCGCGCCCCGGCGTGGGGCGGTTCGACGTCCCGCCCGCTCAGCGCGGTCCTGGATCCGTGCGGTCGAGCAGCACCGCCAAGGCGGCTTCGCGCCTCCGAGCCATGCCCGTCGACCAGCCCATCGTGAAGCGCCCGTTGAGGTCGCCCACCAGGTGGACCCCTGGCCGCCCCCGCCAGAGAAAGATCCGGGAGTCGACGCCGAAGGGGCCGAAATAGCCGACCTCGCGCAGCGCCAGGCCCACGACGCGCGCCGTGTCCTGCGTGGTCTCGTACACGGGGTGGGGGAGGGCCTCGGGGTCCACCCGCTCGACGCTGAGGGGCGCGCCGAAGGCGTCACACAGCTGTCGGCAGGGGGCGCCGACGATCAGCTGCCCCTCGGTGACGAGCCCATGGGTGGACACCTCGAGCTGGAGATCGACGTCGGGTTCGAGCAAGAAGCCGCCGCCGCTCACGGCGCCCCGGAGCCAGCGCTCCGTGTCCTGATCCGGCGTCCGCAGGGGCCACTCCTCCACGCGCCGCTGCCCCTTCCCCGCGAAGCCATAGCGGCGCTTGAGGCGGACGGGACCCGCGAGGGCGCCATCGGCGTTTTCGGTGCCCGTAGCGCAGAACCGGCGGCTCGCCTCGAACTCGGCCGAGGCGGGGAACGACGACTCGAGGCGCTCCACCAGCGCGCGCAGGGGCGCGCTCCGCGCGAGCTCCCAGGCGAAGCGCCGATCGTTCACCCGCTGGAGCACCGCCAGGGTCGGAGCCTTTGGAGGGCGGTAGCCAGCGGCGCACGCTGCGCGGAGAGCCCCCGGGGTCGGACACCAGATCAGCAACGGTCCCGGCGCGCCAGCGCATCGCTGCCGACAGTCGGGGAGAACATAGGGATCGTCCCGGCAGAGCGACGGGGCGAAGTGGCGCGCCCGCGCCGCGATTTGCTCCAAGAGGCGCGCAGGGGTGGCTCGCGCGCTGGGCTCGGCGAGCTCCCGCTCGGCGTCCAGGTTGAGCCACCAGGTCCTCGTCATGGGCTGGGCCGCCACGCTTCGAGGCGATCGATGAACGCCGCGTCCATCCCGGCCAGGAGCCTGCGCTCACGCTGGATGGTCTTGCCGCGCAGCAGCAGGGGCGTCAGCGGGGGCGGCAGCGACGCGCACCAGGTGTCGAAGTCGCCGCCGTTGGTCCAGCGCCGGAACCAGCGGGTCGCGAACCGCACGTGCCCCACCTCCTCGCGCCCGACGCGCTCCTGGAGCACGGCGCCCGCCTCGTCTCCCACGGCGCGGAACCAGGTCGCGAAGCGCGGGGTGTGCTCGAGGTTGGCGGCCTCGAAGCCCATGCCCAGCAGCGCCACGAACTGCACGGGGGTCTCACAGGTGGGCACCCGCTCCCAAAACCAGTCCCGCACGGGAAAGGCGCCGACCCGGTACCCGAGCGCCTCGATGTGCCGCTGATACAGCCCCATGTGGCGGATCTCGTCGCGGCAGATGCGGACGAGGCCCCGGCGAAACTCCGGCTCCGTGTCGGGGAAGCGCAGCAGCGCCCAGCACATGAGCTCGGCGGCCTGCAGCTCGTGATGCCAGAACTTGTGCAGCAGACGAGCGCGCGCCTCAGGGGCGCGGAGGGCGCCGAGCTTCACGGAGCGCGGCTTCGCCAAAGAGACGCGCAGCTCGGGGGGACGCCCCGGGCGTGGATCGCAAGGGGAGGGCGCCTCCGCCCAGCGCAGCGGCGCGGGAGGTGGGGTGCATTTGTGAGCGAGGGAGGTGGACTCCACATAGGCGCGGGCCCACTCCTCCACGGTTTCCCCCGTGGTGGCTCCCACGGTGTCTCCGGTGTCCACCCGGTCCTCCTCCACGCCGCTCGTGCGGCCCAGGGTCGTGTCGGACACGGCGTCGCGCGGGAGCTCGGAGGGCGCTTCGAAGGCGACCATGGACGCAAGCCTACCGGGGCGTCGGGAGGGCGCCACCCTGCACGAGGACCCCGCACGAGGACCCCGCACGACGACCCTGGCAATGAGGAGCGCGCGGTGAGGGGCCTGTGGCGGGGAGGCCGGGAGAATGGGCCAGGATCCCTGGGCAACGGGCCAGGTTGCTTCCGAGCCGCCCTGGGGTGACCTTTGAGGCAGAGGGCGCGCGCGGGTGGCGGGTGCTCAAGGAGGTCCAGTTGACGGTGAACAGTTTTGGCAGCCGGGGTACGCTCGCGGCGCGCGGGCAGACGTACGAGATCTTTCGCTTGCAGGCGCTCCCGGAGGCGGAGCGGCTGCCCTACAGCCTGAAGGTCTTGCTCGAGAACCTCCTGCGCACGGAGGACGGCGTCCGCGTCACGGCGGACGACGTGCGCGCCCTGGCCGAGTGGGACCCCGAGGCCGCTCCGAGCAAGGAGATCCAGTTCACCCCGGCGCGGGTCATCATGCAGGACTTCACCGGAGTGCCCTGCGTGGTGGATCTGGCGACCATGCGCGAGGCCGTCCGGGAGCTCGGCGGAGATCCTGCCAAGGTGAACCCGCTCGCTCCCGCGGAGCTGGTCATCGATCACTCCGTCATCGTCGACGTCTTCGGGCGCAAGGACGCGTTCCGGCTCAACGTGGACCTCGAGTACGTCCGCAACAAGGAGCGATACCAGTTCCTGCGCTGGGGCCAGGCGGCGTTCTCCGACTTCAAGGTGGTGCCCCCCGGCACGGGCATCGTGCATCAGGCGAACATCGAGCACCTGGCGCGCGTCACCATGGTCCGGGGCAACCAGGCCTTCCCCGACACCTGCGTCGGCACCGACTCCCACACGACCATGCAGAACGGCCTCGGCGTGTTGGGCTGGGGCGTGGGCGGCATCGAAGCGGAGGCCGCCATGCTCGGGCAACCGATCTCCATGCTCATCCCGCGGGTGGTGGGCTTCAAGCTCACCGGGCAGCTGCCCGAGGGCTGCACCGCCACCGATCTGGTGCTCACCATCACCGAGATCCTCCGCAAGCACGGTGTCGTCGGGAAGTTCGTGGAGTTCTACGGCGAAGGCGTCGCCCAGGTGCCCCTCGCGGACCGCGCGACGATCGGCAACATGAGCCCGGAGTTCGGGAGCACCGCGGCCATCTTCCCCATCGACGCCGAGACGATCCGTTATCTGCGGCTCACGGGGCGACCAGAGGCGCAGCTCGATCTGGTGGAGGCCTACGCCAAGGAGCAGGGCATGTGGCACGACGTGCGCCAGGAGCCGCGCTACTCCGAGTACATCGAGCTCGATCTCGGCACGGTCACCCCGTCGATCGCGGGCCCTCGCCGGCCGCAGGATCGCGTGTCCCTGACGGAGGCCAAGGAGAGCTGGCGCAGGAGCGTCCTCGAGTTCGTCAAGGACGGCGGCATCGACAACGCCATCGACGAGGCGTCGGCGGAGTCCTTCCCCGCCTCCGATCCGCCCGCCCTGTCGGAGGACACGGAGGACACCACGTCCTTCGAAGAGCCCCCGCGGGAGTCGCGGCGCCCGCACCGCCCCGTCAAGGTCCAGCTCGCCGCGGGCTACGGCACCAGCCCCGACGGCGAACCCCAGGAGGTGGTGCTCGATCACGGCGCCGTGGTGATCGCCGCGATCACCTCCTGCACGAACACCTCGAACCCATCGGTGATGATCGGCGCGGCCTTGCTCGCCAAGAACGCGGTCGAGAAGGGGCTCACGCGCAAGCCGTGGGTGAAGACGTCGCTGGCGCCCGGCTCGAAGGTCGTCACCGACTACTACGAGCGCGCCGGGCTCGTGCCGTATCTGGAGAAGCTCGGCTTTCATCTGGTCGGCTATGGCTGCACCACCTGCATCGGCAACTCGGGGCCCCTGGCGCCGGAGATCTCGGCGGCGGTCGAAGAAGCGGATCTGGCGGTGTGCGCGGTGCTCTCCGGGAATCGCAACTTCGAAGGCCGCATCAACCCCGACGTCAAGATGAACTATCTGGCGTCGCCGCCTCTGGTGGTGGCCTATGCCCTCGCGGGCACCGTCGACATCGATCTCACCCGGGAGCCCCTCGGTACCGGCGCCGACGGCAAGCCCGTCTACCTCGCCGACATCTGGCCCAGTCCCCTGGACGTGCAGAAGGTGATCGACTCGGCGATCGCCGCGGACATGTTCAGCCAGGCCTACGCCAACGTGTTCGAGGGCGACGAGCGCTGGCGCGCCCTGCCCACCCCGAGCGGAGACACCTTCCGTTGGGATGCGGAGTCCACCTACGTGCGCAAGCCGCCCTACTTCGAGGGCATGCCGCGCGACCCCGAGCCCGTGCGGGACATCAGCGGAGCCCGCGTGCTCGCCAAGCTCGGCGACTCCGTCACCACCGACCACATCTCTCCGGCGGGGTCGATCAAGGTGAACAGCCCCGCCGGCGAGTACCTCCTGGCCCACGGCGTGGAGCCCCACGAGTTCAACTCGTATGGCTCACGACGCGGCAACCACGAGGTGATGGTCCGTGGCACCTTCGCCAACATCCGCCTGCGCAACCAGCTCGCGCCGGGGACGGAAGGGGGCTTCACCCGTGACTTCACCCAGCCGGGCGGGCCCGTCACCACGATCTTCGCCGCCTCCCAGAGCTACGCCGCCGCGGGGATCCCCTTGGTGATCCTGGCGGGCAAGGAGTACGGCTCCGGCTCGTCACGGGACTGGGCGGCGAAGGGCACGCTGCTGCTCGGTGTCCGGGCGGTCATCGCCGAGTCCTACGAGCGCATCCACCGCTCCAACCTGATCGGGATGGGGGTGCTGCCGCTCCAGTTTCCCGAGGGGCAGACGGCCCAGAGCCTGGGCCTCACGGGCGAGGAGACGTTCTCCATCGAGGGGATCACGGAGCTCAACGAGGGCCGCACCCCGAGCACCGTGCGCGTGCGGACGGACGCGGGCGTGACCTTCGACGCGGTGGTTCGCATCGACACACCCGGCGAAGCGGAGTACTACAGGCACGGGGGGATCCTGCAGTACGTCTTGCGCCAGCTCCTGCGAGCGTGAGCCAGACCGTCGAAGCCCCTCCCATGCAGCTCATCGATGAACCGGGCGGCCTCCAACGGGTCGCCCAAACCCTGCGCGGCTCCTCGCGCCTCTATCTGGACACGGAGTTCGAGTCGAACCGCTCGGGGACGCGCATCTGCCTGCTGCAGCTCAGCGGCGGAGGCGAGATCTTCCTGGTGGACTCCCTGCGCTTGCGCTCCCTCGAGCCCCTGCGGGAGGTGCTGGCCGCCCCCGAGACGGAGTGGGTCCTCCACGCGGGGCTCCAGGACGTGCAGCTCCTCATCGAGGAGCTGCGCATCGAGCCGCCGAAGCTCCTGTTCGACACGCAGATCGCCTGGGGCCTGTTGACGGCGGAGAGCTCCGTCTCCCTCGGTTACCTGCAGTACAAGGTCCTCGGCGAGCGCAGCAACAAGGCGCACCAGGCCGATGACTGGACGCGCCGTCCGCTGCCCGCCTCACAGCTCGCTTATGCGGCGGCGGACGTCGCTCACCTGCCGGCGCTCCGCGAGCACCTCGGCGAGCGCGCCCGCCAGCTGGGGCGAGAGGCGATCGTCCACAGGGCGTCCTTGGAGCTGCTCCAGCCCACGCGGGAGCCCCTGCCGCCCCTCGCCCTCGAGTCGTTCCGCAACGCCTGGCAGCTGGAGCCACGCCAGCAAGCGGGCCTGCGCTACGTGATTTCGTGGTACAATGGACTTTCGGCCGCCCAGCGCGAGGGAGCCCCCGAGACCAAGACGCTGCTGTCGATCGCGAGCCGCTTGCCCGACTCCGTCGAGGCCCTGGGGCGGATCAAAGGGGTGTCGCCGCGCTTCGTGCAGCGGGCGGGCAAGGAGCTCGTCGCGGGCCTGCGGCGCGCGGCGAGCCAGGCGCGCGCCGAGGATTTCGTCCCCATCGAGCCGGCGCCCTACGCCACCTTCGAAGACATCCGCCTCGACGCCTGGCTGACCGTCGCGCGCGCGGAGGTGTGCGCGACCTTGCAAGCGTCGCCGGAGCTGATCCTGCCGGGAAGGCTCCTGAAGTCGATGCGGGCCGCGGCGCTCGCGGGGCGCGCGGGCGCGGCCGCGTTGGCGGGCATTTCGGGCTGGCGGCGCGAGCTCGTCGAGGAGGCGTTCCTGCGGTTTTGCCAGGATCATCCCGCTCCGCTATGAGCAGGAACCGCGAGGTCGTCGTGTCGGAAGAGCCCTTCATCACCCAGTCGGAAGCCGTCACTCGTGGGGTGCGTGTCCGGGTGCGAGCCCGCTACGCCGCGGAGCACTCGGAGCCCCAGAAGCCGCTCTGGTTCTTCCTCTACACGATCACGATCAGCAACGAAGGCAACGAGACCGTACGTCTCCTGAATCGCCACTGGGTGATCACCGACGCCCACGGGGAGACGGAGCAGGTGCGCGGTCCGGGCGTCGTCGGCGAGCAGCCGCTGCTCGAGCCCGGCCAGAGCTTCGAGTACACTTCCGGTTGCCCGCTCTCCACCGAGTTCGGGTCGATGCACGGGAGCTACGACATGGTGGTGGTGGCGACCGGTGAGCACTTCGACGCGGAGGTCGCCGGCTTCGCCCTGCGCAAGAGCCCCGCGCAGGTGAACTGAAGGCACTGCGCCCTCAGGGCACGTAGGGAGCCAGAGCTCCCGCGACCGACGGGACGTAACCGCTCCCGAACAGGTTCACGTGCACGAGCAGCGGGTAGAGCTGCCACAAACGAACGCGCTCCTCATGCCCTGGGGCGAGGGGGAAGGCCTCGGCGTAGGCGCGGAAGGTGCGCTCCGTGAAGCCGCCAAAGAGCCGCATCATGGCCAGATCCATCTCGCGGTGGCCTCCGTAGACGGCGGGATCGATCAAGGCCGGGGTGCCGCGGGGGCTCACGTGCAGGTTGCCGCCCCACAGATCGCCATGGAGCCGCGCTGGTGGCTCCTCCTCGCCGACCCAGCGCTCCAGGGCGTCGAGCAGCCGATCGAAGCGGCGACGCACGTCTCCCGCGAGCAGGCGTCGGGCGTTTGGCATGCTCAGCTGGGGGAGGAGCCGCTCGCTCCGGTAGAACTCCGCCCAGGTTGCGGCGGGACGGTTCGATTGGGGCAGGGGACCGATGAAGTTGTCCTGCTCGAAGCCGAACCGGGGTGCTCCCGCGCGATGGAGCCGCGCGAGCCCGCGCCCGAGGTGCTCGTCGAAATCCGGAGCCCGCCGTCCGGGCTCCAGGAGCTCGAGGACGAGGAAGGCGCGCGTCGGGCTCGGGCCGACCGCCAACACGCGCGGGATCGTCAACGCCGTGGCGGCGTCTCCGTCTTCGAAGGCGCTGCGGAGCCACTCGAGCCCCCGGGCCTCCGCCTCGAACATGCCTTCGGGGGCGTCTCGTCGTGTCTTTGCGAAGACGCGGCGCCCATCGGCGAGCTCCAGGACGTAAGCCTCGCTGACGTCACCTCCTGCGACGCCGCGCGCCGCGCGGATCTTTGCCCCGAGGATCGTCCCGATGGCCTCGCGCTCGGCCCCGTCCATGGAGCTCACCGTACCACCCCTCCCGCCGCCCGCGATCAGGACGTTTGCTGCAGCCCGTGCTCACGCTTCAGGTGATCGAGCAAGCCGCGGCAAGCGGCCTCGCAGAGGTCGAGCACCTCGTCGAACCCCTCCGCCCCACCGTAGTAAGGATCGGGCACCGGAGCGCCCGGCGGAGAGGCGGGATCGAAGGAGCGGAGCAGGCGCAGCTTCTGCTTCGCTTCCGGAGGCGCGTGCGCGATCAGATCCTCGTAGTTGCTGCTATCCATCGCGAGCACGTAGTCGAAGCGCTCCCAGTCGGCTGGAGTGAACTGGCGCGCCTGGCCACCGATGACGATGCCTCGGGCGGCCGCGGCCTGCCGAGAACGGTGATCGGGGCCTTTGCCGATGTGGTAGGCGGCGGTGCCGGCGCTGTCGATCTCCACGTGGGCCGACAGCCCCGCCGCCTCGACCAGGTGGCGCATGACGCCCTCGGCGGTCGGCGAGCGACAGATGTTCCCCAAACAGACGAAGCAGATGCGGACCATGGCGCCCATTGAAGCAGACTGAGGGGCCGGCCGAAACCGGCTCAGTCCGCGGGCACCGTGCGCTGCGCCGCCCAGCGTCGGAGCTCGGCGATGCGCTCCGCCATGGTGACGGCGAGGGGGCGCGTACCGCGGATCTCTTCGAGCAGGAGCTCCGTGGTGAGCTCGCGATCCGCGGAGAAGGCGCTGTAGAGGCCCGCGACGATCGCCTGCTCGATCTCCGCCCCGCTGAAGCCGTCCGTCTCCGCCGCCAGCTGGGCGAGGTCGAAGGCGGTTGGATCGCGGTGCCGGCGCGTGAGGTGGACGGCGAAGATCTCCTGACGCACCGCGAGGCTCGGCAAGTCGACGAAGAAGATCTCGTCGAAGCGGCCCTTGCGCAGCAGCTCGGGGGGGAGACGCGAGATGTCGTTGGCCGTGGCGAGCACGAAGACGGCGTGTCGCTTCTCCTGCAGCCAGTGCAAGAAGGTGCCGAAGATGCGCCGGGAGGTGCCGCCGTCCCCTTCGCCGTCTCCGCCGAAGGCCTTCTCGATTTCGTCGATCCACAGCACGACGGGAGCCACCGACTCCGCGGTGCGGATGGCCCGGTGGAGGTTCTGTTCGCTCTCTCCGAAGTATCTGCGGTAGAGGCTGGAGGGATCCAGGCGGACGAGGGGGAGCTGCCAGCTCGAAGCGATGGCGCGCGCACACAGGCTCTTGCCGCAGCCTTGAACTCCGGTGAGCAAGAGCCCGCGCGGCGGTGAGAGGCCCATGGCGCGCGCGCCTTCGGGATCCCGGAAGGCGCGTCGCCGTTTGTCGAGCCAGCTCCTCAGCCGCGTGAGGCCCGCGATCTCCGCCTCCTCCCGCGGCGCGGGGATGTACTCGAGCAACCCCGTGCGTTGGATGGTGCGTCGCTTTGCGTCGATGACGGCGACGATACTCTTCCGGTCCAAACACCCCCCCTGCTCGACCACGCAGCGGGTCACGATCTTCCGCACCTCGTAGAAGGGCAGGCCCCTGAGGTGATCGAGCAGCTCCGCGACGTCCGCCCCCGACAGGTCGACGCGCACGGGCATGCGCGTTCTCAGGTTGGCCAAAACCGTGGACACGTAGCGGTGGTAGGCCTCGCTGCTGGGGACCTCGAGGCGCACGAGCGTGAAGAAGCGCGCGAGCTTGGGGGGCAGGTCCGCGGGGCTCCCTTTCAGGACGACGGCGCCGCGGTGCCCCGCGAGCACGTCGTGCAGTTCGCGGATGCGTGACGTCACGGGGCGCTCGTCCAGGTGTTGAGCGAAGCCGCTGAGATACGTGATCACCTCCGCGTTCGCGGAAATCAGGTGGGCGAGGCACTGCTCCGGGGCCTCGGTCTTGTACACGGCCGTCTTGTCGCCATCGACGCGGGCCAGGCCGCGGTGAGCGCTCCAGCGGAGCAGCGGCAGCCCGAGGCGCTGGGCGAGGACCTCCAGGATCGCGACCACCCGCCCCTCGTCCGGCTCATCGATCAAGATCAAGGGGTGAAAGGAGCGGATGAGGAGCTCCAGATCGCGAATGTCCTCGTCCGTCACGGGCAAGCCGGGCACGACCGGAGTATAGCAACGGCAAGATGGCCACCCTCAAAGACAAAGTACTCTTCATCACGGGCGCGACCCGAGGCATCGGGCTCGCGATCGCGGAGCGGGCGGCCCGGGACGGCGCGCGCGTGGCCGTCGTGGGCAAGACCGAGGAGCCCCACCCGAAGCTGCCGGGGACGGTCTACACGGCGTGTGAAGCCATCGAGCGGGCGGGGGGACGAGCGCTGCCCTGCATCTGCGACATCCGCTTCGAAGATCAGGTGAGCGCAGCCGTGGAAGCCACCGTCGCGGCGTTCGGCGGCATCGACATCCTGGTCAACAACGCCTCGGCGATCTTCCTCGCGGGGACCCGAGAGACTCCGATGAAGCGCTTCGACTTGATGCATCAGGTGAACGCGCGGGGAACCTTCCTCTGCTCCCAGGCGTGCCTCCCGTGGCTGGAGAAGGCGGACAACCCCCACATCCTCACACTCTCACCGCCACTCGACCTGAAGCCCCACTACTTCGCGCCCCACCTGGCGTACAGCCTCGCCAAGTTCGGCATGAGCCTGTGTGTGCTCGGGCTCGCGGAGGAGCTGCGCCCCCGCAGCATCGCGGTGAACGCCCTGTGGCCGCGGACCGTGATCGCCACGTCGGCCGTCCAGAACTTGCTCGGCGGTGAGGCGGTAGCCTCCCGGGGGCGCCTGCCGACGATCGTGGCGGACGCCGCTCACTGGATCCTCACGCAACCGTCGAAGGAGGTGACCGGGCGCTTCCTCATCGACGAGGACGTGCTGCGGGGGGCGGGGGTCACCGATCTGGAGAAATACTCCGTGACCCCCGGCGCCGAGCTCCTCCCGGATCTGTTCGTCTGACGCCTCCGGGCATCGCCGCTATCCGAGGTGCGAGCGCGCGGCGGGCGTCCTGGTCCGTCGAGATCCCGGCGATGCTCCTTCGGGAGGCTCGCCGCGAGGCGCCGGGCGTCTTCGTGATGCGGCTCCGATCAGTTCTCGCGAGGGCGCCCCGGCCAGGGCAGGACGTCCCGGAGGCTCTGCTGCACCGCTCGTCGGAGGGCGGTCTGGGTGACCTCGGCGACCGCGGCGAGGATGCTCCCGGCTGGATCGGTCAGGGTCACCTCGATGGGCACACGGACCTTCACGTCGCGCATGCGCTGCTCACCGAGGTGGGGCTTCGCCAGCTCGCGGGCGCGCTCCCAGAGTTTGCCCGCCAAATCTCCCTCCGCGCGCCCGATGTCGGTCGCGTCGAGCCCGCGCAGGTGAGCGCGGCCGATCCCGCGGGCGCGGCCGCGGGAGGCGCTCAGATCGGCGTCCAAGGAAATGGTGCCCTCCTCGGGGCGAAATCCGGCGCTGGAGGGGATCAGGGCGGTGGCGTCCTTCAGCTCGAGCTCCTCGAGCTCGAGCTCCAGATCGAAGGTCGGCGTCTTCGCGGACGGGTTGGCGCGCCCCTCGAAGGAGAGCTGCCCGCTCCCGAGCGCCACGGCGGAGCCCTCGAAGCGCGTGAACAGGTTCTCGGCGAGGTCCGCGCTGTTGGTGAGGTTGCGCGCGACGAGATCCACGTCAGTCAGGGTGAGTGGGGCGCTCCGGGCGGACTTGCGATAGCTGATGCGACCGTCGTGCAGGGTGAGTCGATCGATGCGGAAGGGGGTCACCTCGGTCAGCGCCTCCTGCCACGTCTTCTCGGACTTCTTCGCGTCCGCGCGGGGGACGTAGTCGAGCACGGGGTCGTGGACGTCGATCTCCGCGACGAAGGAGCCGCTCAAGAGGGCGCGGCCGTCCAGGGACAGATCGATGGCGGATGCGGTGAGGAAGGGCTCCTTCGGCGCTCGCCGTGACCGGAGCTCGAGCTCCTCCGCGCGATAAGCCCCCTTCAGGAGATGGAACGAGACCCGCTCGACCTCACCGGTGTAGTCCTCGAGCTGGGAGAGTTTGCGGTTCACGTAGCTCGTGGCCAGGGCCGGGAGCGCGACCCAGAGGACGGCCACGACCAACAGGACGCCGAGCAGCACGGCGAAGGTCCTCGAACGCAACACTCCTCGAACGGACATGCGAAGCTCCCCTTCCTCGCTTGTGATCAGGCTCGCTCGATCAGGATCGTGGCTCGATCGGGAATGAGCCTGCGCCGAACTCACGAACTCACGGGGCGATCCGCCTCGAGCCTGGCTCTCAACGGGTTCCCGTCGGCGGTCTCGCTCCGTAGAGCTTAGCACGGGCGATCAGCGGGGATCGGAGGTCGCTCGGTTGCGTCCGCGGCCCCTTCGGAGCACTCCTCCTGGGTATGCCAGATTCGCGAACTCACCGGGGCCCGCACCCGCGCGACCCAGCGTCGTTCGCGCCGCGGCACGTGCCCGCGCTGCGCGCGGCCACGGAGGACCTCAGCTGGCTCCTCTCCCGGGGCTACAACACGACGTCCGCGCTCGCGCTGACCGGGGATCGCTACGGGCTGACGGCGCGTCAGCGCATGGCCGTGTCTCGTGCGGCCTGCTCGGAAGAGGCGCGCCGGCGCCGTGAGGCGTCACGTATCGAGACGCTCACGGTTCGGGGGACGTCGGCGGCAGACGGTGACGAGCTGTGGGTCGACGGCTTCAACGTGCTCCTCACCCTCGAGGTGGCGCTCGGCGGTGGTCCGGTGTTCGTGGCACGGGACGGCTGCCTGCGGGACATCGCCAGCGTGCACGGCACGTACCGCAAGGTCCACGAGACCGCGCCCGCCGTGCGGCTCCTGACGGACGAGCTCCAGGGCTTGGGCGCGCGTCGGGTGACCGTGCTGCTCGACGCGCCCGTGTCCAACAGCGGGCGCCTCGCGTCGGTGATCCGCGGCGAGTGGGCGGCGCGGGGCCTGTGCCGTCTGGAGGACGGGGGCCCTGCGGACGTGCGGGTCCCTGCGAACGGAGAGCCTGCGGACGCGCGTGGGCCCGCGGACGTGCGGGGGGCTGCGGGGTGGCGCGTGCTCTTGGTCAACGACCCCGACGCGGAGCTCGTGCGCGAGGGGCGGATCGTGGCCTCCGCGGACGGGGCTGTGCTGGACGGCGCCGCCGCCTGGATCAACCTGGCCCGGCGCATCGTCGACGCGCGCGTCCCTGGCGCCTTTCGTGTGGATCTGAGCGACGAGGCCGCGCCGGGCGGGGGCGCGGAGGGGATCCGGCGCGGCGGAGATCAGAGGATCGAGCCGGGCGCGTAGGTGGCGGCCTCCGGGTGTCGGGCGACGACGCGCTCGACGCTGGCCGCGAAGGCGCGCGCCTGGGTAGGAGCGGCCCCCACGAACTCGATGGGTCGGGACAGGAGATCGCCCAGGGCGCTGCGATCGAGGGGCAAGCGCGGATCCGCGGCGAGGCGGTCCAACAGATCGTTGTCCGTGCGTCCGCGCTCCCGCATCTCGAGGGCCACGGCCACGGCGTGCTCCTTGATGGCCTCGTGGGCAGCTTCGCGCCCGACGCCAGCGCGCACCGCGCTCATCAGGACCTTGGTGGTGGCGAGGAACGGCAGGTAGCGGCCGAGCTCCCGCTCGATGACCGCCGGGTAGAAGCCCGCGTCGTCGAGGACCGTCAAGAAGGTCTCGAACATGCCGTCCGTGGCGAAGAAGGCGTCCGGGAGCATCACGCGGCGCACCACCGAGCAGCTCACGTCTCCTTCGTTCCACTGATCGCCCGCGAGGGCTGCCGCCATGGAGAGGTAGCCCCCGAGGAGGACCGCGAAGCCGTTGACGCGCTCGCAGGAGCGGGAGTTCATTTTGTGGGGCATGGCGCTCGAGCCGACCTGGCCCGGCTTGAACCCTTCGGTGGCGAGCTCCGCGCCGGCCATCAAGCGCAGGGTCTTGGCGAGGCTGGCGGGGCCTGCGGCCACCTGGACGAGGGCGCTCACCACGTCCAGGTCGAGGGAGCGGGGGTACACCTGACCGACGTTGTCGAGCACGCGCTCGAAGCCGAGGTGACGCGCGACGCTCTGCTCGAGCTGGCGTAGCTTGTCCGTGTCGCCGCCGAGGAGATCGAGCATGTCCTGCTGGGTGCCGACGGGGCCCTTGATCCCGCGCAGGGGATAACGGGCGAGCAGGTCTTCGACGCGGTGGTAGGCCTGCAGGAGCTCTTCGCCGCTGTTGGCGATGCGCTTGCCCACGGTGGTGGCCTGAGCAGGCACGTTGTGGCTGCGTCCGGCGAGGACGAGCTCCGCGTGCTCCAGGCTGAGCTTGGCGAGGCGCGCGAGGGCCGCCACGATGCGATCCCGCACGAGCTCGAGGGCGGAGCGCACCTGCATCTGCTCGACGTTCTCCGTGAGGTCGCGGCTGGTCATGCCCTTGTGGATGTGCTCGTGACCCGCCAGGGCGCAGAACTCCTCGATGCGGGCCTTGACGTCGTGCCGCGTGACGCGCTCCCGGGCGTCGATCGATCCCAGATCGACCACGTCGAGTTGGGCGCGGTAGGCGTCGACGACGCCGTCGGGCACCGGCACGCCGAGCTCTCGCTGGGCCTCGAGCACGGCCAACCAGAGCTGCCGCTCGAGCACGATCTTGTTCTCGGGAGACCAGAGGGCGGCCATGGCGCGGCTCGCGTAGCGGGCGGCGAGCACGTTGGGGATCGGGGCGCGGGGCGTCGATGAGTTCGAGGCGGTCACGGGCCGAGGCTTAGCGACAAAGGCGCGAGCCGTCGACCGCCGAGTCTGCGCGAGAAGCGCCCCTTGCTCCGGGACATCCGGGCTCCACCCGGGGGCTTGGATCGTGCCCGAACGGCCGCCGCGGGACCTAGCCGGTGCTCCCGTCCGAGCTCCGGTCGGCGGACGCCGTCGTCGGCCCTGCAGCTCCTGCTCCTTCCGTCGGCCCGCGTCTCCGTCGGCTCGCGTCTCCGTCGGCCCGCGTCTCCGTCGGCCCGCGTCTCCGTCGGCCCGCACACGTCGTCGGGGCGGCCCGTCCCACGGCCCCACCACGGGGTGGTACCATGAGGTGATGACCAAGAGCCTCCAGGACACCTACGCCCCGCGGAACAAGTGCTTCGGTTGCGGGCCCGCCAACGAGAAGGGGCTCCGTATCAAGAGCTTCGTCGAGGGGGAGGAGGTCGTCGCGACGTTTCGCCCGGAGGACCACCACCAGGCCTTCGAGGGTATGGTCAACGGGGGCATCGTGGGCGCGCTCCTCGATTGTCACAGCAACTGGACCGCGGCCTGGGCGCTGATGCGACAGACAGGGGTGTCCGTACCGCCATGCACGGTCACCGCGGAGTTCCACGTCAAGCTCCGGGCGCCGACACCGCTGGGGGAGAGGCTGCACTTGAGGGCGCGTCCCGTCGCGATCGAGGGGGCCAAGGTGACCGTCGAGGCCGAGCTCGGGACGGCCGAGAAGGTGACCGCCACCTGTCGCGGCGTGTTCGTCGCGGTCCGTGAGGGGCACCCCGCCTATCACCGCTGGTGATCCGCGCCGCATGGAGCGCGGAGCTCGTCGCGGGCGAGCTCTAGCCTTCCCGGGCTGTCAGCCTTTCGGGGCTGTCAGCCTTTCGGGGCTGTCAGCCTTTCGGGGCTGCCAGCCTCGTCGGAACGGCGGTCTCTTGAACGGGGGGCGCCGCGGCGCACACTGGTGAGGGGGGAGCATGGGGAGAGAAGGAACGCTCGAGGTTCTGCGGGGCGCGGCGCGCCCGCTGCCCGATGAGGGCCTACGCGAGGGGTCGGGCCGGAGCTCCGGTTACGACGAGCTGGTGCGGAGGGCCGGCGACGCCCGGGTGGTGCTCATCGGGGAGGCCACCCATGGCACCCTGGAGTTCTACAGGGAGCGCGCCGCCATCACGCGGCGCTTGATCGAAGAGCACCGGTTCGGCGCCGTCGCCATCGAGGGGGACTGGCCCGACGCGCATCGGGTGCACCGCTTCGTCCGCGGCGACAGTGACGAAGACGCTGACGCCCGCGCCGCCGACGCCCTGCGCGGCTTCCGCAGATTTCCCGCCTGGATGTGGCGGAACGAGGAGGTGAAGGACTTCGTGTCCTGGCTGCGCCGGCGGGCGGTGCGCGGCTCACCCCCCGTCGGCTTTCACGGGCTCGACCTCTACAGCCTCTACAGCTCCGCCGACGCCGTGATCCGCTACCTGGACCGGCTCGACCCGAGGGCGGCCGCGCGGGCTCGCCACCGTTACGGCTGTTTCGAGCACTTCAACGACGACACGCTGGCTTACGGTTACGCCGCGAGCTTCGATCTCGAGAGCTCCTGCGAGAACCTGGTCGTCGCGCAGCTGCACGAGATGCGGGACCGCTACGCGACCTCCATCTGCAGGAAGAGCCGCGGAGGCACGGACGCCAAACGGGCCGCCGACGAGCTGTTCTTCGCGGAGCGCAACGCGCAGGTGGTGCGCACGGCAGAGGAGTACTACCGGACGATGTTTCGGGACCGCGTCGCCTCCTGGAACCTCCGGGATCGACACATGATGGAGACCCTCGAGGCCCTGCTGGAGCACATGGAACGGCGCGACGGTGAGCCCTCGAAGGTCGTGGTGTGGGCCCACAACTCCCACGTCGGCGACGCGCGCGCCACGGAGCTCGGCCGTCGCGGGGAGTGGAGCCTGGGGCAGCTCGCTCGCGAGCGCTACGGAGCGGGCTGTTATTCCATCGGCTTCTCGACCCACACGGGGACCGTCACCGCCGCCTCGCGCTGGGGCGGCGTGGCGAAGCGCGCGCGGGTCCGCCCCTCGCGCCCGGACAGTTACGAGTGGCTCTTCCACGAGCTCTCGCTCGCCACCGGGTGGCGCCGCTTCCTGGTCTATCCGCCGGATCCCGAGCTCGCCGACGTCTTGGGGCCGCCCCGGCTGCAGCGGGCCATCGGCGTCGTGTATCGCCCCGCCTCGGAGCGGGTGAGCCACTACTTCGAGGCGCGCCTCGCCCGGCAGTTCGACGCCATGATCCACATCGACGAGACCCACGCGGTCGAGCCTCTCGAGCGTCCCGGCGCGTGGCACGGAGGTGAGGTCCCCGAGACCTTCCCTTCCGCATTGTGAGGGTTTCGTGGACGCCTCTCCTCGGATCGGCCGCGCCGTCGTGGGCGCGTCGCGACGGGGCGCCGTTCACTCACGGGCCCATTCAGCGGGCCCGTGAACGAAGGCAGGGGCAGGGCCGGAGGGCGTCAGTTCACGATGCGGTCGACCTGGCTGAGCGCCGTCGGGGCGAGCTTGAAGTCGCGCTCGGCCTGGCGCAGGTTGATCACCGTCTTGGTCGACAGGGGCGGCTGGATCTCCGGACGCGTGATCGTCCAGTCGTCATCGGCGAGCTTGAAGATGAGCGCGCCCACCTGCATGCCGAGCGCCCCGTGGTCCGGCAGCATGGCGAAGGTCCCGAAATCGAACTTCGCGCTCACGAGGGAGGCGGCGCCCACCACGAGCGGCACGCGCCGCCCCGTCTCGTTCAGGGGCATCCAGGCGCGCTGGATCAGCTCCGGAGTGAGCAGGCCGTTGTCGTTGAGGACCCAGAGGGCGTGGGCGCCGCGCTCGGTCCGTAGGGTCTCGAGGGCGCGCCGCACGTCGCGCACGCTCGGGTGCTGGGGCACGGCCACGCCGATGAGCTCGATCGCTTCCCGCTTCGCGAGCTCTCGCTGACGATCGATGTAGCCGCGGAAGGCGGGACGGTACACGACCCCCACCTTCTCCACGGGCGAGACGAGGATGGTGCGCAGGTGCGTGAAGAGGGTCAGCGCCGGCACCTCGTAGGCGATGCCCGTCGCGTTCTTGACGAGCCTGTAGTGCTCTTCGAGGAACGACGCCATCACCACGACGGCCGGTGGAAAGGTAACGCTCGGCCGCGCCAGCTGGAGCTCGCGGTACGCCTTCACCGTCGGGTTGTCCATGAGCACGACGCAGCGCGGTTGGAGCTCCGCGAGCATCGCCTCGATCTCCTCGGCGGACAGGTCGCGATCCACCGGGCGGACGAGCACATCGAGCTCGTCCCCGACCTCGTCCCGGATCCCCAGCAGGACCGCCCGCGTGTGCTCCGTGTCCGGCATGAGGACCAGGACCGCGTCGTGGTCCGGGCGTCGGACAGGATCCTGGAAGAAAGCTTCCGCGTGGCGAGCGTCACCGCTGCTCCGGCTGCAGGCAGCCAGGCCGAGCGAAAGCAGACCGAGACAAAATCCGAGCCTCGATGTCAACGCCATGACTCCACTCCAAGCTCCGACTTCACGGACGTAGGGATCTTCTTCAACCGATCGGCGATCGTGTTGCCGGCGGGGGTCAATACCGCCAGCGCGGGCAAGCTCACCTCGTTGGGGGCGCGAGAGGATTCGAGGGTGAGCTCGCTCTTCTTTCGCATCAGGGGGACGATCCTCTGGGGGAGCAGGATCGCGTCCGCCATCTCGAACTGGAGCAGGCGCAGCATGTCCTCCAGCTTCGTGACCCGCTCCACCTCCACGTTGGTCTGGAGGACCTCGTGGACGAAGGTCGACGTCCCCTTGCGGCCCAGCAGGTCGACCGCGCCCACCCGCTGCACCTGCCCCGTCGAGACGCGCATCCCCCCGAGGAGCGCGTAGGGCTCGGTGTCGCGCCCGCCCGCCAGCCCCGTCACCGTGGGGCGCGCCCCCAAGGACGCGAGCACCGGCCCCAAGGCGAGCAGGGCGCTGGCCCCCGAGGCGATCTGGCGCTGGAGATCGCCGTAGCGGGCGACCGCCGTGACCTCGATCCCGTCGAGGGCCGAGGAGAGCATCTCCTGCAACGCCCGCTGCTTCATGTCGAGGTGCAGGTACACGACCAGGCTCGGCGCTGCGGCGAGGGCGATGCTCGGCTCGAGCAGAGGAGTCAACCCCGCAGCGCCTGCCCCCGCCAGCACCGTTCGTCGGCTGATGTTCGTCGTCTTTTCGGGAATGGTTCGTGCCATGGCCTCAACCCCCTGCTGGTGGCGGCATCGTCGAGTTGCGCCGTGCGTAGACGTGGGCTTCGATCATCGCGCTCTCCGCCGCCGGGAGCTCGCTGTCGAGCAGCGCCACGACGCGCTCGAAGTGGGTGCGCAGGCGCGCGACGCTCTCCTCGGCGCCGTCGAGATCTTTGTTCTCGGCGCGCACCTGCAGCGCTTCGGCCTCGTGAGCCATCGCGTCCGCGCCGAGCGCCAGGGCGCTGCCCTTCAGTTTGTGGGCTCGCTCCCGGACGACGCGCGCGTCACCCGCCGCCACCGCCGCGCCGAGCTCGTCGAGGTTCTCGGGGACGCGCGTCAGGAAGAGGCTGACCAGTCGTGGAGAGCGCTCGATGGTCATGTCCAGCTCTACGACCGCCGATCCAGTGTCCTCCCCCTCGGCGCTGGGAGGCGCGGCGGCTTCGGGCGTGACTTGCGCCGTGTCTTGGACGTAGCGCTCCAGCATGCGCTCGAGGGAGTTCGTCCGCAGGGGCTTCGACAGGTAGTCGTCCATGCCAGCGGCGATCACCTTGTCGCGCTCGCCCGCCATGGCGTGCGCCGTGAGCGCGATGATCGGCACGTGCCGCTTGCCGGCCTCCCACTCGCGGATCTCGCGCGCCGCCGTGTAGCCGTCCATCACCGGCATCTGGCAGTCCATGAGCACGACGGCGTAGTCGTTGGCTTTCACCTTGGCGACGGCCTCGGCGCCGTTCGAGGCCACATCCACCTCGTAGCCGGCGAGCTGCGCCTGCTCGGTGGCGACGAACTGGTTGATCTCGTTGTCGTCGACGATGAGGATCCGCGCGTCCGTGCGCCGCCTGGATTTCTGCGGCAGGCGGGGATCCGGGCGCGGCTCCGTGCTCCTGGTCCCGGGCCGCTGAAAGGTGCCCAGGATGCACTCGTAGAGCTCGGACAGGCGCAGGGGTTTGCTCACCTGGGCGGTGATTTCGTTCTCGATCTCCGACAGCGTCGCCGAGGCGCCGAGCTGGGTGAGGACGATCAGCGGGAGCTTGCGGGTGGCGGAGTGGGCGCGCAGCTCCTTCACGAAAGCCTCGGCGCCGATGTCCCTGAGCTGCGCGCCCACGATGGCGAGGTCGTAGCGAGAGTCGGGGTGACGGAGGCGCTCGAGCGCGGGCCGGCCGTCCTGGAACACGTCGCACTCCAGGCCCCAGGCCACGACGTGCTCCTCGATGATCCGGCACCAGCGGCGGCTCGCCTCCACCACGACGACACGCTTGTTCTCCGGGAACTGCAGCGGCTCGGAGCGCACGGGCGCCTTCGAGTGTCCGACCTTGATGGTGAACCAGAAGCTGCTGCCCACGCCGCGCTCGCTGACCACGCCGATCTGCCCGCCCATCATCTCGGCGAGGCGCTTCGAGATGGCGAGGCCGAGCCCCGTGCCACCGAAGCGGCGCACCATCGAGCCGTCCACCTGGGAGAAGGCCTGGAACAGCGCACCCTGGTCTTCTTGGCTGATGCCGATGCCCGAGTCGGTGACCACCGTGCGCAGCACGAAGCCGTCCTCGTCCGCGCTGTCGAGGGTCAGCTCCACGAAGATCTCGCCGTGCTCGGTGAACTTGATGGCGTTCCCGACGAGGTTGTTCAGGACCTGCCGGTAGCGATCCGGGTCGCCGGTGACGATCTGCGGCACCTCGGGCGCGCGCCTGTAGACGATCTCGATGCCCTTCTCCAGGGCGCGGTTGGTGAGCAGCTCGGTCACCTCCTGGAGGATGACCCCGGGATCGTAGGGGACCGTCTGCAGCGTGTACTTGCCGGCCTCCATCTTGGAGAAGTCCAGCACGTCGTTGATGATGGTCAGCAGCGCGGCCGCGGAGGCGTCGATGGTCTCCGCGTAGCGGCGCGTCTTGCCGTCCAGCGGCATGCGGAGCAAGAGCCGGTTCATGCCGATGATCCCGTTCATCGGCGTGCGGATCTCGTGGCTCATGTTGGCGAGGAACTCGCTCTTGAGCCGGGACGCCTCGAGCGCCGCCGCCATGGCGTCGCTCAGCTTCTGCATGGCGTCCTCGTTCGCCTCTTGCATGTGGTTGAAGGCGTGGGCGAGCACGTCGAGCTCGTCGTCGCTGTGGACGCTCACCCGCACCCCCTTCTCACCCGAGGCGATGGCCTCCGCCGCGGAGGTGAGGCTGCTCAAGGGCTCGGCGATCCGCCTCGCCTGTCGGCTGATCCACAGAAAACCCACGAGCGTGCTCAGAGCCACCGCCACCGCGAGGCCGATGAGCATCGTGCGAAGCGTCTCCTGCGACTCCCAGCGAGCGCGCTCCAGCGCAGCTTGCAGCGAGGCCGTGCTGAAGCCGTAGCGCAAGGTGCCGAGCACCTGCCCCTCGTCCACGACGGGGCGCGCGACCTCGAAGATGTTTTGCCCAAACTGGGTCACGTAGCGCTGGGTGGGCTCGGCCGCCGCCCAGCTGCCGTGCGGGATCGACAGCTCCTCGGTCCTGGCCAGGATCGCCGTGTAGTCCTCGGGGTCGAGGTCGGCGGTGGACGGGGACGCGTAGGCCCAGGGCTTGCCGTCTGCGGCGATGAAGACGCCGTAGATGAGGCCGCTGTCCTCGGTGACGGCGCGGTGCACGAGCTCGTGCACGTTGGTGAAGGCGTTCTCCGCGACCAAGGGACGCAGCCCGAGGACGTGGGCCTCGACGAGCACCCGCGCCTTCGTCACGATGTCCGCGCTGACCTGCTCCTCCACGTCCACCAGGCGCTGTCGTTCCATGCGCAGGTTGACCCACGAGACGCTGCCGATGGTGGCGATGCCCACCAGGAGCAGGACGCCCAGAATGATCCGGACGAGCTTGCCGTGCAGGGTCTGTCGAGGGCGGAGCTGGGGCATGCGGGGGCTCGTGGGCGCGGGCTTCATGCGTGGCGGCTCGGCTTGCGGCGCGCCTCGTGGGCTCGCGCGACCGCGGCGGGCAAGAGGGCGCGGATCTCCCGCTTGGTCACCACCGCGTCCGCGCTCACGGAGGCGGCGAGCACCTGGAGGTCCTCCGTGGATTGGCTGGACACCAGTACGATCCCGAGGTGCGGCCCCTTCGCGTTTTGTCGCAAGACCCGGGCGAGCTTGTCGCCGCTGATGTCAGGGAGCATCACGTCGACGACCACCGCGTCGACGTGTTCGGCATAGATCACCCGGGTCGCCCCGATTGCGGAGGGCAGCTCGAAGACCTGGTGACCGGCGCGCTCGAGGGTGCTGACCAACAGCTCCCGCGCAATGTCGTCGTCGTCAATCACCAATACCTTCATTGTGCCTCGCATGGATAACCAAGTCTAGAATCGCTTGGTGGCGCTCGCGTAGAAATAGCGCAATTCGGACGTGTAGAGCTCGCGCTGCGCGGGCTCCGCCATCTGCTGCCAGCGGATGGCCGCCCGGCTCCCCCGTGCCTCACCGAGAATGTTGTTGACGAAGATGGACAACGTCAGCTCACTGGGTAGGTCGAAGTGTGCGCTCGCATTCCAGCGTATCATGGGGGAGCTGTCTGCCCCCAAATAGTTGTCGCCAAACATGCGACGATCGTCGTCATAGAGCCCACGTCGGCCCTGCAGTCCCCAGTGGATGCGACTGTTGGTGTGCAGCTTCAGCCACGGGAGGACAGTGTAGGTGACATAGAACTTGCTGCTGTTCGTGGCCAGGTTGAGGAAGTTCTTGCCGTCGACGGTGATCGAGTCTCGCACCGCGTTGACGCTCACCACGTCCGGCGGCTGGTCCTCCAGCACGACGAGGTCGTAGGTGCCGTCGCCATTGTCGACCAGCTCGGTGGCCGGGATGGTGAAGCGCGTGCTCTCGCCGGTGTCGGTGAATACCGGACGCTGGAATACATGGGATACACCGGCGAGGACCGGCTCGGCGTCGTACTGCACGTCGCCCTCCAGGGAGAGCACGTTGTAGGAGCCCGCGTTCACCACGCGGAACAGCTCCTGGTTCCAGGCGAACAGGTTCGAGATGTTCGAGAGGGACGCGGACGTCATCAGGGTCAGATCGTCCACCCGGTGGAAGGAGGCGATCTCGTAGGACACCACCTTCTCGGGGCGGAGCTGGTGGAGGACGTCCAGCTCGGTGCTCGGGATCCTCGGGGAGGCGACGTCACCGGGGCGCTCGAGGCGGGGCTCGGTGGCGACGGAGCCGTCGGCGTTGAAGTGACGCCAGTTGTGCTCGTAGTTGTCCGCGCTTCCGTAGTTGGCGGACGTCTGGAAAATGAACTTGAGCGCGTGGTCCTCGTTGAAGGCCAACACGGTGGCGAGCTTGGGAGACAGCACGAGCCCCGTGCGCGTGTGATAATCGGCGCGGACACCGCCGTGCAGCTCCACCAAGCCGAGGTCGTACTGGTTCTCGGTGAACAGCGCGACGTTGTGGTAGGTGACGTCGCTGATGCTCTTGTGGCGCGCGTTGCCGCCGTGCATGTTGAAGCCGTGTAGATCCTTGCCGAGGTCGTCCCAGCGCAGCTGCGTGCCGACGACGGAGGTCAGGCGATCCACCTGGTTCATGCGGTAGCGGGCGCCGAGGAAGTAGCGGCGCTCGCCCATCGAGTTGTCCACCATTCCGCCCGGCTGCTCCGCGCCCGCGACCTGGTACTTGTCGCGGATCTCGTACTCGGTGCGGTTGGTGACCCCCATGACGGCCGCGTCGAGCCAGAGCCGATCCGTGTCGAGGGGGATCTCGTAGGTCCCATGGACGTGGAAGGCGTCGACCACGTACGAGCGCCGGTTCGTCCCGAAGCTCTCGGTGCCGGCCATGGGGTGATCGGAGCCGATGACGCGGCCGTCGTAGTTCGCCGTGGCGTCGTCGGGGACGTCGACCCCATACTGAGGGAAGGGGTCGTGGAGGAAGTAGCCGCCGGCGGGTTGCTGACGTCGGGTGAAGCGGGAGTAGAGCCGGAAGTTGCCGTTGGTGTAGTCGGCGCTCACGCGGGTGTTGCCGGGGGTGCGCCAGGGCGAGCCGTCGGCGAGCTCACCCTGGGGGCTGCCGACTCCATCGGTGGGCCAGGAGGCGTTGCCGTAGATGCGGCTGTAGCCGTCGCCGGGGCCGTCGGAGCGTCGATGGCCGGCGGAGAGCGTCAGCCACTCGTCGTCGCCGAGCTCCGTGAAGCTCATGACCTCGGCGCCCATGCTGTTCCAGGAGCCGTAGCCGACGGTCGCCTCGGCGCCAGACTCTTTGGGTTTGCGCGTCACGACGTTGACCACGCCGGCGATGGCGCCGGAGCCGTAGACGAGCCCCGCCGGACCGCGGAGCACCTCGATGCGCTCGATGTCGCCCAGCAGCCCGAGGGTCGTCTCGGTGAAGGCGCCGTCGCGGCTCTCCGTGTTCAGGCGCAAGCCGTTGATGAGGTAGATGACCTTCGTGTTGCGGTCCGCGGCGACACCGCGCATGCCCCAGATGTCGCCGTTCCACTTGTTCACCATCAGCTGGAAGCCGGGCACGTAGATCTCGAGCAGCTCGCCCAGGTGGCGCGCGCCCGAGACGCGGATCTTCTCGCGGTCGATCACCGTCATGCTCATCGGCGAGTGGGCGAGATCGAGCTCGAGAAAGCTGCCGGTCGTCAGCTTGATGTCGAGGACGTTGGTGAGTGAGAGCTCGTTGAAGGCCTCCGCTTCGGCGAAGCTCTCGGAGGTCCCGAGGCTCGGGTCGGGGAGGGAGCGTTCGACGGGGCGCTCTGCGGAGCGCTCTGCTGGTGTGGTGTCCGCGGGGGCCGAACGTCGTTCAGGTGGTGCCGCTGTCTCCTCCGGTCGCTCCTGCTCCGCCGCTGGGGGAGCGTCCGCGTCGGGAGAGCCCTCCGCATCCGCGGGCGGGCCGTCCGCGGCGCTCTCGTCGGGCGCCTCGGCGTCTGCTGCAGGCGGTGACTCCGCCTCGTTCTCCTGGGCGTGGGCGGCAGAAGCCATCAAGAGGGCTACGAGGGAGAAATAGCAGGTAGCGCGGAACTTTTTCATATGACCATAAGCAGCCTAACAGGAAACATTCAGGAAAAGCGGACAAATTAACAAATGTCATGAAATCGGTGCGTCCGCCTACGCAGTTTGTCCGCCGCCGCGCACATGGGCGTACACCGGTGCTCATGAAACGCTCATGGGCGTGAGCGGAGGGTGAGCGTCCACTCCGTAGCCCTTGCTCGGCGCTCCCCCTCGCCTGCTGGGCCGGCGGGGGTGTCGTGCGCGGGCGGCGGGGCGCCCTTTACTCGGCAGTCCCGGGCCCAGCGGCCGACTCCGGCGTCGCTGGAGGGGTGGCGCTCGCGCCTTCCGGCGCGCCGCTCCCGGTCGTGTCGGGGGCCGTCGTCTCGTCTGCGGCTCTCTCCGACGGGACGAGTTGTGAGCTCTCGGGGGTGCGGGAGGGCGCCCCGGGGAGCCGCGGGAGGGGGAGAGACGAGGGAAGCGCCGGGAGCACCGTCGGCAGCGGTGGCAGGTTCGAGGGGAGCGGCGGCATGCGCAGCCCGTCCCCGGAGTTCCCCGCGGTGTTCAGGCCAGGGGGGAGCTGGGGGAGCTCCGCGAGGAGCCCCGGGAGCCGGGCGGAGAGCGCCTCGAGCTCCTCCGCGGTCGGGGGGCGCAGGGGCTGCAGCCCGCAGCCCACGCCGATGCTCTGAATGACCTTGGCCGCCCCGAGATCCCGGGTGTCGGCGTCGACCCGCACCTGCACGGTGACGGAGCCCTGCATGTACTTCTGCAGCAGGTGCTTCGTCAGGCTCGCCCAGTGCTTGCCGAGCCGGGTGTCCGCGGCGGCCCCCGCCAGCTTGACGCAGGGGAGGGCCTCGGCGAAGCGCAGGTGCACCAGCGCGTGGTCTTCGGCGCGGCGCACGACGCCATCGCCTTCGAGCACGAACGCGCCGGCGGCCACCTTCGCGTCCGTGAGCTGGACGGTCGTCTGATCCGCGGACACCTCGAAGCGCGTCGTGAAGGTGGTGCGATCCCCGGAGACGATCCCCTGGAGCTCCGGCGGGTGGGGGGGCACGAAGCCGAGCAGGTTCACCTCGAGGTGTCCGCGCACGGGTGTGGGGGCGAGGGAGGGGGGCAGGAGGATCTCGCCCCTGGCGTCGACCTCGATGCGTTCGCGGGCGCTGTCGGCGAGGGGCAGGGTGATGCCGAGGGCGCCGGTGAGCGTGTCGAGGGGCGTCTGGCGGAGCTCCACGCGGGCGACGGGCTCGGGGACGTCGAGGAGCAGCTCGAGCCGCACGGGCGCGGTCTCGGGATCGGGCTCTCCGAACCCCAGGAGGATGCGCCCGTCCTGCTTCGACCAGCTGCTCCCCACCGGTCCCACGCGCTTGTCGAGGACGCTCGCGGTCGCGGCCTCGAAGGTGCCGCCGTGGGCTTGCCGTGCCACCTCACCGCCCGTGACGAGCAGCCACGGCGCCCGTTCGGCCGCTGCGCGCCAGGCGAGGACCACGTGGCTGGCGCGCGCGGGCAGATCGTAGGCGGCGGGGTAGTGGTCGCTCCACCGGCTCAGCTCGAGGGCGAGGGCGGGGGCGGAGCCGAGCACGTGGACGTCCGCGCCGTCGACCGCCACGCCCGTGAGGGTGACGTCTTTGGCGCCGCCCCACAGGGCGCTCCAGCCCAGGCCCGACACCTCCAGGGTCACCTCGTCCAGACGCGCCACGAGCCCGCGGACCCCGAGGGGGCGCACCGTGGCGCGGACGAGCACGACGCGCTCGGGGCTCAAGGAGAAATCCTCGAGTTCGAGCTCGAAGCCCCGCGCGCGGGCCTCGGCGACGATGCGCTCGTGGAGCGCCGGACGCGCCATGCGCCAGAGCGTCCAGAGACCCCCGGCGCCCGCTGCCAGGACGCCCAAGGAGAGGAGGAGTGGGATCCAGATGCGCCGCGTCACAGGGTGCCCAGAGTACCGCGCTTCCCGCGCTCCGGCCTAGAGCGCCGGGCCGCCGAGGAGCCCGGCGCCGAGGGGCGGCGGCCCGGGGTGCCGAAGGGGGGCCCAGGCTGGCCAGGTGGGGGTCCCGCCCCTACAATCCGCGCCCCCGTGCCTGCCAGCTATTTCGACGTCGACGGTACCCTCGTGCGGACCAACCTGGTCCATCCGACCATGTACTACCTGCTGAACCAGGGAACGCCCGTGAAGACGGCGCGGCACCTGGGCAAGGCGCTCCTCCGTGCGCCGGCGATGGCCCTGGCGGAGTTCCAGGATCGGCGCCTCTTCAACGAGCTGCTCTACAGCTCCTACTCGGGCGTGAGCGAGGACCGGCTCGAGCTGCTCGCGGAGGAGGTCTTCGTCAACGTGATGCGGCCCTCTCTGTACCCCTTTGCGCGGGACCTGGTGCAGAAGTCGAAGAGCGCGGGGCACCGGGTGGTGCTCGTCTCCGGGGCCCTGGACTGCGTCCTGCGGCACGTCGCCGACCATTTGGGCGCCGACGAGATCATCGGCAACCGCCTGGAGATCAAGGACGGGATCGCCACGGGCAAGATCCTGAAGCCGGTGGTGGCGGGCCCGGAGAAGGCGCGGCTCATCCGCGAACACGCCCGGGTCCACGGCTTCGACCTGGACGACTGCTTCGCCTTCAGCGACAGCTACTCGGACGTGCCGATGCTCAGCGTCGTCGGTCACCCCGCTGCCGTGAACCCGGACCGGCGCCTGTCGCTCCTCGCCAAGGCCTATGACTGGCCCCAGTTCGACCTGACCGCGGCCCCGTGACGCCGCACGTGCCGAGCTCGGCCGGGCGCGCCGCACCCTGGGCTGCCGCCCCCGAGCCGGACAGAACCTCAGCAAAGTGAATCGAGCATGAACCATCCCTGTGTCGTCACCCTGGAGCGGGACAGTGCTCCCCGCGTGCTGTTCGCCGGAGACCGCCTGATCGAAGTCGACCTGCCCGCCGGGACGCGCTGCATCTACCCGAAGCCGCCGCTGGAGCCGCTCAGGGACGTCGACGCCGCCATCCGGTACGCGATCAACCACCCGGAGGAGTCGGAGCCGCTGTACGCGAAGCTGCGGCCCGGCATGAAGGTGACGATCGCCATCGACGACATCTCCCTGCCGCTGCCTCCCATGAAGCGTCCGGACGTGCGGGAGCGGGTGCTCACCATCGTCCTCGAGCTCTTGGCGGATCACGGCGTCGACGACGTGGAGATGATCATCGCCACGGGCGTGCATCGGCGGATGAAGCCCCACGAGATCCGGCACATGGTGGGCGACAAGATCTTCGACGCCTACTACCCGGATCGGCTCTACAACCACGACGCCGAGGACGCGGCCAACATGGTCGTGATCGGTGAGACGCCCCACGGCGAGGAGCTCGAGCTCAACCGCCGCGCCGCGGAGAGCGATCTCATCATCTACGTGAACCTGAACTTCGTCCCGATGAACGGGGGCTACAAGTCCGTCGCCGTGGGGCTCACGGGCTACAAGAGCCTGCGTCATCACCACAACCCGAAGACGATCCGCGCCTCGGACAGCTACATGGACCCGGCCAAGAGCCAGCTGGCGACGGACATCGGGCGCATGGGGCGGCTCGTCCACCGCAAGCTCAACATCTTCAACATCGAGACGACGGTGAACAATCGGATGTTCGACCGCCCCCTCGAGTTCCTGACGAAGAACGAGGACGACCTCACGGGGCGGGAGCGCACCATGCTCAAGGCCCTGGTCGCGACGACGGCGAAGCTCCCCCAGCCCTTGCGCCACACGGTGTTCGACAAGTTCCCGGCGCCCTACGGGGTCACCGGCGTGTGGGCGGGCAACGTCGAGGCAGTGCACAAGAAGGTCGTCGAGCGCTCCTTCGAGCAGTACCTCGTCCCCATCGAGGGCCAGGCGGACGTCCTCATCTGCCCGATCCCCTTCATCAGCCCCTACAACGTGCACGCGTTCTTGAACCCGCTGCTCGTGCAGGTGTTGGCGCAGGGTTATCTGTTCAACATGTATCGCGGGGCGCCGCTGGTGAAGAAGGGGGGCACCCTGATCATCACGCACCCGATGACGGACAAGTTCGATCACGAGCAGCACGCGCCGTACATCGACTTCGTCCACCGGCTGCTCCCGGAGACGCGGGACGCGAACGAGCTCCGGACCCGCTACGAGGAGCAGTTCGCCCGGGATCCGGCGTATCTGCAGATGTTCCGCTCGGGGTACGCCTACCACCCGAGTCACCCCTTCTTCATGTGGTACTGGGGCGAGAACGGGCGTCAGCACCTCGGCCGCGTCATCGTCGTCGGCGCGGACAACGAGTACATCCCGAAGCTGTTCGGGTACGAGACCGCCCCCACGATGGACGACGCGCTGTACCGCGCCAAGGCGGGCCAGGCGCGCTCCCTGGACATCACGTGTCTGCACGTGCCGCCCATCGTCATGGGCGACGTGACCGTCTGAACCGTACCGAGCGCCGCGCGCCCGAGAGGGCGCCGCGGGCCGCCACGACTCCGCCCCCACTCCGCCCCCGAAATGACGAAACGGAGCGCCGGCAAGTGCCGACGCTCCGTTTCCGATGGCGCTGCGCCTCCTTCAGCCCGCCGAGGACGACTGCGGGTAGGGGACGGACAGGGGGGCGCCCTTCGGCTGCCGGATGTCGTTCAGGAGCTCGCCGAACCAAGGCTCGGAGATGTCGAAGGGCTTGCCGCCCTTGATGCGCTCGAACTCGATGGCGCGCAGGCGACCGCCGCGCTCCTCGTCGTGCCCGATCACGCCGGGCTCGCCGCGCAGACCGCACTCGACGCCGTGGTCGACCATGCTCTTGATGAGGCGCAGATCGTCGGGGTTCGCGGGCGCAGAGCGCGCGAAGTAGCCGGACTTCTGCACGAGGGTCTTCTCGGCGCCGAGCAGCTTGGCGAACTGCTTGGAGAACCACTGGCCCACGTTCACCGCGTCGAGCTTGTAGTGGTCGAAGGCGTCGCGGGGCACCTGCTCGCCGCGGCTCTCCATCTCCGCCACGATCTGGGCCACGCAGGCACCCTCGGACACGAAGATGTTCACGCAGTCCTGCTCATCCATGACGGCGCGCAGGCGCTCCGCCTCGGCCTCGAGATCGAACTCCATCTCCGGGACGTAGACGGCGTCGATGTCCTTGTGGGAGTGGGCCAGGTTGAGCTCGGGGAGGAAGTCCGGGTGGCTGAGGCGCTTGCGGTAGAAGCGGGCCGTGCAGGCCGTGAGCCAACCGCAGTTGCGGCCCATCACCTCGTGGATGATGAGCATCCGCGGGTTCGCGGAGTGCTCGTTCACGATGTTCTCGAAGTAGCGGGCGCCTTCCTCGGCGGCGGTCCAGGCGCCGAGGGACTGACGGATCGGGTAGACGTCGTTGTCGATCGTCTTGGGCAGCCCGACGACGGTGAGATCGTAGCCGTTCGTCTTCAGGTAGGCGGCCAGATCCGCGGCGGTGGTGTTGGTGTCGTCGCCGCCGATGGTGTGCAGGATGGTCACGCCGTCGGCCGTCAGCTGGCGGGCCGCCACCTCGAGGGGGGATTCGCCTTCCTTGACGAGCCCGCGCTTCACGCAGTCCTTCACGTTGGTGAGCTTGACGCGGCTGTTCTGGATCGGGCTGCCGCCGTGCTTGTGGAGGACGTGGGCATTGTCCCGGACCTGCTGCGTCACGCGCACGTGGTGACCGCGGAGGAGGCCCTTGTAGCCGCCGATGTAGCCGATGATTTCGACTTCGGGGGCGAGCTCGGTGTAGCGCTCGATGAGGCCACCGACGGCGGACGAGAGACAGGGGGCGAGGCCGCCTGCGGTGAGGAGGGCGACTTTTTGCTGCTTGCTCATGTGAGTTCGGAGGGGGGTAAGAACGACGGAGCCGTCGAAGGGTCCGTTGGGTAGCACTTTCCCCCACTGAGGCGCAGTGTGCACCCCTGGAAAAGTGAGCAGGTGGGGCGGCTCCCATGGAAGCGGCGAATCGGGCCGCAGCCGCGTGCGCTGCTGCTCGCCTGATCGGAGCGAGGGCGGGCGCGCCGCTCCCACATCCTCCGCGCGCGGCCCGCTCCGTGCTCTTGCCATCCGCTGCGGGGGGCCGCAGAGTCGTCGTCGATGGTGCGCCGCTCACCTCGGGGGCCGGCGGTTCTGGCGCTCGCCGGTGCCGTCCTGGGGATCACGTTCTCCGCGTATTCCACCGCGGACTATGCGGAGCACCTCGACCGGCGCGTCCACGATTTGCACTGCAGCTTCGTCCCGGGGGCGCAGGCCACCGCGGAGGCCGAGGCGTGTCGCTCGGCGATGTACAGCCCCTACTCGGCCCTGTTCAAAGAGGACCTCTGGGGCGGCGTGCCGATTTCCCTGTTCGGGCTCGGCGCCTTCGTCTTCCTCGCGACCTTCGCGCTGTACCTCGTCCTGGCGGGATCGCGAGCGCCCCGGCGCGCCGTGAGCTTCTACGGCTGGGTGGGGATCACGCCCCTGCTGGTGAGCGTGGCGATGTTCACGATCTCCATCACGCGGGTGGGAGCCCTCTGCAAGACCTGCGTGGGCATCTATGCGGCCAGCGTCGTCGTGGCCGTGGGCGCCCTCTGGGGCGTCACCCGGGCGGGCCAAGGGGGCGGGGCCGTCCGTCCGTCCGGGGCGCTGGGGTGGCTCCTTCCCCTGGTCTGGCTCGCGGCGATGGGGATCGTCACGACGCTGCCGGCGTGGGTCTACGCCCAGGGCGTGCCCGATCACCGCCCCTACTTGACGGGCTGCGGGCAGCTCGAGCACCCGAAGGAGCCCCACGACGCCCTCGTCCGGATCCGGGGCGCGAACGCGATCCAGCCGAGCATCCTGTTCGAGGATCCGCTGTGTCCCACCTGCAAGGCCTTTCACGACCGGTTGAGCGCCGAGGGGGCCCTGGAGCGCCTGGACATCCAGCTCGCCCTGTTCCCCCTGGACAGCGAGTGCAACTGGATGCTCGATCGCCCGCTGCACCCGGGGGCCTGCACGGTCAGCAAGCTGATCCTCTGCGCGCAGAACCCCCTGACGGCGCTGGAGTGGGCCTTCGACAACCAGGAGGAGCTCACGCGCCTCGGAGCCGAGGGAGAGCCTGCGCTGCGGGAGTATCTGTCGCGGCGCTTCGGCGCGGCGATGCTCGCCTGCGTCGACGCCCGCGAGACGAAGGTGCGGCTCAACCGCCACCTGCACTTCGCGGCGGACAACTCCGTGCCCGTGTCGACGCCCCAGGTCTACCTGGGCGATCTGCGGCTGTGCGACGAGGACACGGACATCGGCCTCCGTTACGCCCTCAAGCAGCTCGCCCCGGAGGTGTTGCGATGACCGGGCACCACATCGGGGACACGCAGCCGCTGGAGGCGAGGGCGCGGCCGCCCGGGAGCGACCCCGGGGCGGGCCGGACCTCGGCGCCGGGCCTCATCGCTGGGGCCGTGGGGATTCTGCTCACGGCCGCGGTGTGCTTCTCCGTCTCCAGCAAGGTGGACGCCGCGAAGGAGCGCCTGATGATGCCGGAGGCGGAGAGCGCGTCCCAGGTGGCCGTCGCGGCGGAGGCGGAGGTCGGCTACTGCACGCCGCGCTTCAAGGAGGTGCTCGAGCGGGTGCTGCACTCCTGCGGGCTCTCCGGGGGCGAGACGCGGCGCGGCTGCAAGCCCGCGGACGTGAAGACCTTCGCCTCCATCAGCGACGAGGACTTCAACGAGCTCTTCACCCCACTGCAAGAGCGCGGCGCGGTGCTCCGCTTCGACAGCGGATCCCACGAGCTGGACGCGGGCGCGAAGAAGATGCTCGAGGAGAAATGGTTCGAGCGCCGCGGCGCGCGCTACTTCTTCGTGGTCGCTCGCGCGTCGAAGACGGGCACGCCGGCGCAGAACCGCGCCCTGTCCCACCGCCGCGCCAACTCCGTCCTGTTCCACCTCGCGGAGATCTCCGGTGAGCCCCAGGCGGAGCTGGAGCGGAAGGTCGGCCTGCTGTGGCTCGGCAACGAGTACGCGCAGCTCTCGAAGGACTACTGTGAATGGCCGAGCTCGAGGCCGGACGACAAGTGTGGCGAGGAGCCGATCAACCGCAGCGCGTTCGTCTCTTGGGTGGATTGCAGGCTTTGAGGACGTTCATGGATGCTCGCCGACACCGACACCCCGAGCCTGGAGCGCGCCCGCGCGACGGGCGCCCCGATCCGTCGAGGGACCGGCGCTGGCGCGAGCGCGCCGTGTCGTGGGCGCCGTTCCTGCTCGCGCCGTCGTTGCTCGGCGGTTGTGACGACGGGGAGAAGCCGGCGACGACGGCGCCCCGGGCTCGGAGCCAGGCGGTGGTCGTCGCGGCGGGGTCTGCGGACAGCCCTGCGACAGCGAGCCCTGCGACAGCGAGCCCTGGCACGGCGAAGGCCCAGGCGCCGTCGGAGGGGAAGCCCCCGCGCTCCCTGTGCGAGCCCCTGCAAGCCTCGGCTCGCAAGCCCTTGCCGCAAGAGGTGTCTCGCGCCGCGGCGCAGGGGGCGGTTCCCCTCGAGGCGCGGCTCGCCGTGGGCGGTGGGCGGGTGACCTGGGTCAACTTTTGGGCGGCCTGGTGTGTGCCGTGCAAGGAGGAGATCCCGCGGCTCCTCGCCTGGGAGAAGGAGCTCGCCGCCGCGGGGATCCCCTTCACGGTGCAGTTCGTGTCTTTGGACGACGACCCCCGGCAGCTCCAGGCGTTCCTGGACGCTCAGCCCGGCGAGGGTCTGCGGCGCACCTACTGGCTGCGCGAAGGCAGTCAGCGAGAAGAGTGGCTCGCGCAGGTGGGGCTGGACGTCGATCCGCGCCTCCCCCTGCACCTCGTGGTGGGCGGAGACGGCAAGTCCCACTGCGTCGTCGATGGCGCCGTGGAGGACGGTGACCGCGCGGAGGTGGAGCGGATCGCCCGGGCGGCGTTGGGGAACTGAAGGCCGCGAGCGAGGAGGCAGGGATGTCGGGGGAAAGAGGGAGGCGGCGTCTCGCGACGTTCGCCGAGACGGCGATGCACATCGGCAGGGCAGCGGTCAGCGGCGCGCCGCTCGTCGAAGGGGCCGTGTCCGTCGACAGGGCAGCGTCCGGGGGGAGGGCAGCGTCCGGGGGCACGGTCCTGTCCGTCGGTGTGGCGGTGCTCCTGGCCGGGGCGGCGCTTTTCGGCTCCGTGGGGTGCAGCCGCTGCGCGTCGAACGATCCCGCGGCGCGCGACCCGGTGCCGCTGGCGCCCCGCGCGGAGGAGCCGGCGCTCGGCAAGGAGGCGCCCGAGGAGCCCCAGCCCTCGGAGGGACGCCGCCGCTGCGACGGCTCCGCGCCGGGGAGCTTGCGGCTCACTCCGGTGGCGCAGGGGCTCTCCTTGCCGCTCTACGTCCTGAGCGAGCCCGGGTCCGCCCAGCGGCTCTACGTGCTCGAGAAGGGCGGCCGCGTGAAGCGCGTCGTCGACAAGGGCGCTCCGGAGACCATCCTCACCTTGTCGGTGAAGACCGCCGTCGAGATGGGGCTCTTGGGCATGGCGTTCCATCCCCGCTTCGGCGACGAGGAGCGGCGCGTCTATCTCTCGTACGTCGACGCCGACGGCTGGAGCCGCCTCTCCGTCTTTCGGATGGGCGAGGAGCGCATCGACCCGGACTCGGAGCAGGTGCTCCTGCACGTCGAGCAACCGGCGCCCAACCACAACGGCGGCATGGTCGCCTTCGGACCCGACGGTCTGCTCTACCTGGGTCTCGGAGACGGCGGCGGGCGTGACGACCAGTACGGCAACGGGCAGAACCTGGCCACGCCCCTGGGCACGATCCTCCGCTTCGATCCGGAGCGCCCCGACGTGCCCCCAGCGGGCAACCGGAGCGGGGAGGGCGAAGACCGCCGCATCTTCCACTACGGGCTGCGCAACCCCTGGCGTTTCAGCTTCGACGCCGTCACGGGCGACCTGTTCATCGGCGACGTGGGGCAGAACCACTGGGAGGAGATCGACGCCTTGCCGCGGGGGGCACCCGGCACGAACTTCGGCTGGCCCACCTTCGAAGGCACGCACCGCTGTCCCGGCTGCGACACGAACGTGCCGGAGCCGTCCCCCGACATGGTGCCGCCCATCCACGAGTACCCGCGCGGCTCCGCCGCCTCGGTGACCGGCGGGTACGTCTACCGGGGCAAGAAGATCCCGTCGCTGTACGGGCGCTACGTGTACGCCGACTTCGTGCACGGCTGGGTGCGCGCCCTCACCTGGGATGGGCAGCGCGCCTGCGACCACTACGATCTGACGGAGTCCCTCGACCCCGACGGTCGCCTGCTCAGCGTGGCGTCCCTCGGCGAGGACAGCGAGCGGGAGCTCTACGTCGTGAGTTTCTCCGGTGGCGAGGTGTTCCGGATCGATCCCGGGCAGTAGGCCGCGGCTTCTGCGAGGGGACCGCTCAGGGCGTGGGGGGGAGCTTCTTCAGCTCCTTCTCGAGCCAGCCGTCGCCGGCGAGCAGATGCACGCCGTTGTCGTCGGGCCCCGTGAACACGCCGACGGACAGGGGAGAGGCGGTGAGGAGGATGGCCGCGTAGGAGGCGTCCTCCACGCGCACCCAGCGTCCCCGCACGTCGATGGTGTCGCTGTGCGCCCGATCGATGTCGAGCCTCTGGAGCGCGCCGGTGACGAACAGGCGCCCGCGGACGCCGAGATCCGGGAGGGTCAGGAAGTGCTCCAGCGGCGGCGGGAACTCGCTGATGCCGAGCATGCGGACGACGGGGCGCGCGTCGTCCGCGGAGGCGTAGAAGGGGCCTTGCGCCACGGTGGGCGCCGCGTCGAAGCGGAGTTTCGGAAAATCGAGGCGAAAGGCCCAGCCATCCACCGTGAAGTCCGCGTGCTGGAACGAGGCGACGGCGACGTCGGCGACCCCGTCCTCGAGGGTCCCCGCGGGGAATCCCGAGGCCGCCCCGCTCCACGTGCCCGACAGGACGACCTGCGCGAGCCAGGTGTCGAGGGACTCGCTGTGGATCCAGGCCTCGTCCCAGGCCGTGCGCACACGCGCCCCCAGCGCGTCCCGCTCGAGGGTCACCTCGAACTCCGCGTCGAGGGCTCCGCGCTGGAGGCGCGGCCCGCTGGGGCTCCCGAAGAACCAGCGCAGAAAGCCCGCGTCCTTCACCTTCGCGTCGACGCGCGCCTCGAGCTCGATGTCCTCCCAGGGAGGCGGGCGGTCGAAGTGCGTCTTCGGCACGTGCACCCGGGCGCGCACGTCCCAGGGCTCCGCGATGGTGCGCTCCTGCCCGAAGCGCAGCTCCCCGGAGAGGCGCACGTCGCTCGGATCGATCGCGAGGGATCGCAGCGGGCTGATGGCGAAGCCGCCGCGGACGTGAGCGAACCCCACATGGCGGAACTCCGAGATCCAGATCTCGTCGAGTTCGATGTCGAGGCCGTGGAGGGCGTGGCTCCACAGGTCGTCCGGAGAGGTCTCCTTTTCGATGAGGGGATCGTACTTGTCGGGGAGATCCGGGAGGGCGGCGCGTCGCTCCTCGTCGAGGTCGTCGTACTTGGGGCGGAGGCGCACCACGAGCCCGCGTCCCTCGAGGTGGCTCGTCTGGAAGGTGGAGCTCAAGAGCCGATCGCCGCGGATCTGCACCTGCCCCCGCGGCACCTCGATCTCCAGGTGCAGGCTGCCGTCCATCACGCTCAGGTGCAGGTCCCGGAGCTCCACCCGGAAGGGCCAGAGGGAGAAGCTGCGTCCACACTCGAGCCGCAAGACCGGCGCCAGCTCGTGCAGCAGCCAGGCCAGGCCGCCGCTGAAGAGGAGGGTGTTCACGAGCGCGACGTAGAGGACGTACAGCGCCAGGGCGGGGAGCAGGAGCCAGCGCAGAAACCAGCGCGGCGCGCGGCGGAGCCTGCGCGCCCAGGGCCCCCCGCCGTGCGCTCCCCCGGTGGCCGGGCTCGGGAGTCCACCGCGCTCCGCGGCGCCCTCTCTCAAGGGGAGACGATCCTCGCCGGCCTCCGCGGCCGCCCACCGGGGTCGCGGAAGGGCGCGCCGCAGCCGGGCGGTCGGCGTGGGGAGCTGCGCCCTGGGCCCGTGCTGTGAGAGCTCGTCCGCGTCATCCGTCTCTCATCCTCGTCCGCGCGGTCGAAGGCTCGACCACGTCCCGATGTACGTCTCGGCGCCGCGCTCCGAATAGATCACACCTCCGGGATCGGGATCGGATCGACGCGCTCGCTCACCGCCCGGGCCCCCTTGCCGTTCATGCCCCGCGGTGCGGGCCGACGTCTCATCGTCACGACGAGAGCCCTGGGATCCGTCGGCGCGTACCCCTTCTGAGCCCTGTCCAGCGCGAGGAGAGCATGGAGCCGTGCGAAGAGAGCCTGCGTCCCGAGACGAGCCACCGGCCGTCCCGCCTCGGATCCGCCTGCGCAGACCACGAGGGCCGGCCGCGCCGCGAAGCGCGGGGCCACTGCGCGGCTCGCAGCCGGCCGTGCTCCGAGCCGCGCGGAGGTGAACCGTGAAGCGCCGCTCTACGGCCCGGGTGGGCCTCCTCTCCGTCACCAGCGGCGCCCCCGAGCACGAGCTGCCTCAGGAGCGGGCGCGCGAGTTCGCGCAGGGGTTCTTCGCGGACGACTTCGGTGACTCCGTCGAGCTCGCGCAGCTGTTGGGGGCCTTCGAGAACGCGGGCATCCAGACCCGACAGCTGGCGGCCCCGCCGGAGTGGTTCATGACGCGGCGGACCTTCGCAGAGAAGAACGCTCTCTACGTGGAGTCGGCCGTGAGCCTGTCTCGGGCCGTGGCCGAGCAGGCGATCATGGCCGCGGGGGTGCGGCGCAGTGAGCTCGGGGCGGTGGTGTTCGTGTCGAGCACGGGGATCGCGACGCCGAGCCTGGACGCTCGGCTCGTGCAAGAGCTCGATCTGCCCCGGGACATCGCGCGGTTGCCCCTGTGGGGTCTCGGGTGCGCGGGGGGCAGCGCGGGGCTGTGTCGATCCCTGGCGCTGGCGCGAGGGTTGGGGCGGCCGGTGTTGCTCGTCGCCTGCGAGCTGTGCTCGCTCACCTTCGTGCACGGGGATCGGCGCAAGGCGAACGTCATCGCCGTGGCCCTCTTCGGTGATGGCGCCGCCGCCTGCGTCGTGGCACCGGAGCCCTGGTGGATCCCCGCCGCTGGCCCGGAGCTCCTGGCGAGCCACGCACACCTCCTGGACGACAGCGCGCACCTGATGGGGTGGGACCTCGAGGAGCAGGGGCTGCGCGTGCGCTTCGCGCCGACCATCCCGGGGGTCGTCCGGGAGTCGACGGCGGAGATCGTGCACGGGGCGCGGCGCGCCGCGGGGATGAGCGCGTCCGAGCTCATCGAGCACTGGGTGGTGCACCCGGGCGGGAGCAAGGTGCTCGACGCTTATGAAGCCGCCCTGGGCCTGCCCCCGGAGGTGCTGCGCCACGCCCGCGACGTGCTGCGCGATCACGGCAACATGTCGAGCCCCACGGCGCTGTTCGTGCTCGAGCGCTTCCTCGGGGAGACCCCCGCGCGGGGGGCGCTGGGGCTCGTGATGGGCCTCGGTCCCGGCTTCTGCGCCGAGACGGCGGTGTTCCGGTGGTAGGGGGCGCGTTCGCCGGCGGCGACGTGGCCGCGGCGTCCCTGCTCCTGGGGCTCGTGCTCGTCGTCGTCGTCCAGCGGCTCCTGGAGCTGTGCCTCGCTCGGTCCAACGAGCGCTGGGCTCGGGCCCGCGGCGCGAGGGAGGTGGGGCGCCGTCACTATCCCGCGTTCTTCGTGCTCCACGGCGCGTGGCTCGTGGGGTGGGTCGTCGAGAGCGTCTGGGGCGGCGTGGCCCTCGCGTCGCTCTGGTTCGTCTGGCTCGGCGTCTTCGCCGGAGCGGAGCTCCTCCGCTCCTGGGCGATCCGCAGCCTGGGGCGCCGCTGGAACACGCGGATCCTCGTGTTCGACGGGGTCGCGCCCGTGGCGCGCGGCCCCTATCGCATCCTGGCGCACCCGAACTACGTCGCCGTCGCCCTGGAGCTGGTGGCGTTGCCGCTGGTGTTCGGCGCCGTCGTCACGGCGGCCGTCGCCAGCGTTCTGAACACGGCGCTTCTGCTCGGCGTGCGCATCCCCGCCGAGCAGCGCGCCCTCGAGCTCGCGCAGCGCGCCCCGCGCGCTCGGCTCTCCGACGACCGCGGCCTCCCCTCCGCGGAGCTCGACACCATCGACGTCGCCCGCGCCGACGTCGATGGCGGCGACATCGATCGCGCCGACGTCAGCCGTTGACGACCACACCCCCGTTGGGGTGCAGCACCTGTCCCGTCATGTAGGAGGCGTCGTCGCTCGCCAAGAACACGAAGCAGGGTGCGACCTCGTTCGGCTGCCCTTCGCGCCCCATCGGGACGCTCGCGCCGTGCTGCTCGACCTTCTCCGCCGGGAAGCTCGCCGGGATCAGCGGGGTCCAGATCGGCCCCGCGGCGACGCCGTTCACCCGGATCCCCCGGTCCACGAGGGACTGGGCCAGCGATCGGGTGAAGGCCACGATGGCGCCGCGGGTGGCCGCATAGTCCATCAGCTGTGGGTGCCCCTGGTAGGCGGTGATGGACGTCGTGTTGATGATCGACGAGCCCTCACGGAGGTGGGGCAGGGCGGCCTTCGTCAGCGCGAAGTAGCCGAACACGTTCGTCCGGAAGGTGCGCTCCAGCTGCGCGTACTCGATCTCCTCGAGGGAGGTCTTCAGGTGCTGCTCCGCGGCGTTGTTGACCAGGATGTCGAGGCCGCCGAGCTCCTCGATCGTGCGCGCGACGGCCCGCCGACAGAAGTCCTCGTCACCGATGTCCCCTCGGATCGAGATCCCCCGGGACCCCTCTCGCTCGATGTAGCGGAGCGTCTCCGCCGCGTCCTCGTCCTCCTCCAGGTAAATGAACGCGACCCGGGCCCCCTCCCGCGCGAAGGCGATGGCGGTCGCCCGACCGATGCCGCTGTCTCCGCCGGAGATGAGCGCGACCTTGCCTTTCAGCCGACCGACCCCCGGGTAGCGAGGCATGAACTCCGGTCGCGGGTGCATCGCGTGTTCCCTGCCCGGCTGCCGCGGCTGAGTCTGCGGCGGTGGTGTCTGCATCGTCATTCGTCCCCCTCCTCCCATCACGGACGATGTTCGTCCCCCCATTTGCGGCAGGCCTCGAACGGCTCTGCTATAGGCAGTGTGCGAGCCCCCTTCACGGCTTTCAAACGTCGTCCGCGACGACGGGCAGGGAAGTGACACTTCGGGACACTTCCGAAGGGAGCCACACATCCGAACATCGGGAGGTGGAAGAATGCGACGAGGATTGAGCTGGCTGCTGTGCGGGGGCGCGCTCGTGCTCTCGGGGTGTGCGTCGGGGGGGAGCTCGGCTCAGGAGCCCGCGACGAGCGCGGAGCCCGGGACGGGCATGGAGTCCGAGGCGGAGACGGAGTCCGCAACCGAGGGGCAAGCGGGCGCGGAACGAGCGACCGTCGCCCTGCAACCCACGGAGGGACATCAGACCTCCGGGCAGCTGCAGATCGAGGTGGACGGCGACGGCGTGCGGGTGACCGGGACCGTGGAGGGCCTCACGCCCGGCGGGAAGCACGGGTTCCACATCCACGCGGTGGGGGATTGCAGCGCGCCGGACGCGTCGAGCGCGGGCCCTCACTACACGGTGGGTGAAGAACCCCACGGGCACCCCGGACACGGGGAGCATCACCTGGGCGACATGAAGAACCTCGAGGCGGACGACACCGGCCGGGCGACGGTGGACCAGAAGGTGGCGGGCGCGACCCTCGGCGGCGGTTCACCCGGGGACATCCTCGGGAAGGCGGTCGTGGTGCACCAGGCGGAGGACGACTACGCGACGCAGCCCGCGGGCGCCTCCGGGGCGCGCATCGCCTGCGGCGTGATCCAGCCTGCCCAGGGCTGACGGGGGATCTCCGACCCGGGGGGCGCGACGCCGTCACGCTCCGGCGACGAGGAGGGCGCCGGAGCGTCGACCCGCTCGGGTGAGCCGCGGTGGGGCAGCTCGGTGGGGCAGCTCGGTGGGGGCGGCCCTGCGGGGAGAGCGAGCCCTTGGGCCGGCGACGTCGAGAGGGGGCGACGTCGGGGCGACGCCGAAGGAGGCCCAATGCGGGGGCCCCCAGGAGACCTCATCGGCAGTTTTTGCGCGTCGGTCCTCGGCGGCGCAAACTGTGCGCGTCGTGCACCTCCTGCGCGGACAGGTCGCGCGTTCTGCGCCTCGGTTCGGGGCGATTTTGCGCGACTTGGGGGCGCAGAGTGCCTTGGCATGGCGGCTGCAAAGGCGTTCTCTAGTCCACTGTAGCCTCCCTCGCGGAGCTGCCTCTACGAGAAAGCCCCCCATCATGACCCAATCAGCGAAGATCTACCGCATCGTCGTCGGTATCGACTATTCGAGCACGTCGGAACTGGCGCTCCGAACCGCTTTCGAGCTGGCCGCGAAGGAGGAGCGCGCCGAGGTGCACGCGGTGAACGTCGTGTCGGCCGCCGCTGAGTTCACCTACACCGAGCTCCCGGCGACGGGCGCGGGCCTCTCGATCCGGCAGGCGCACGAGGAGCTCGAGGCCTACATCAACAAGGAGCTCGCCGCCTGGCAGGAGGCCACGGGCAAGTCCTTCTCGCGCTGCGTGGGGCACGTGCGGACGGAGTTTCCCGCGGAGGAGATCGCCCAGCTCGGCTCGGATCTGGAGGCGGACCTGATCGTCGTCGGCACCCACGGGCGCCGCGGTGTCCGGCGCCTGGTGCTCGGCTCCGTCGCGGAGGGCGTCGTGCGCATGGCTCGCGGCCCCGTGCTCGTCGTGCGGCCGCGCGAGATCAAGAAGGACGTCCCCGAGATCGAGCCGCCGTGCCCACGCTGCGTCGAGACCCGGGAGGCCACAGGTGGCGCGGAGCTCTGGTGCGAGCAGCACCGTGAACGCCATGGCCAGCGTCACACCTACCGCTACGACGCGCGTCCCCTGCAGCCGACCGACTTCACGTTGGTGAAGCGTATGTGAGATGCGAGCGTCACGGAGCAGCACGGGAGTATCGAGATGACGAAGGGCCGCATCCTGGTGGTCGATGACGAGGCGAGCGCGCGCAACGCGCTCGCGGAGATCCTCTCCGACGAGGGGTACTCCGTCTTGGCCGCACCGGACGGGTTCAAGGCGCTGGCCTTGGCGGGAGAACACGCTCCGGAGATCGTGCTCACGGACGTCAAGATGCCCGGTATGGACGGGCTCAGGTTGTTGGAGGAGCTGCGCGAGCGCTTCCCCGAGACCGCCGTGGTGCTGATGACCGCCTTCGGCGCCGTGGAGACCGCGGTGCGGGCGATGCGCCAGGGGGCGTCGGACTACCTGGTGAAGCCCCTGAACAGCGACGAGCTGCTGGTGGTGATCGAGCGGTCCCTGGAGCAGGTGCGCCTGCGCCAGGAGGCCGCCCGCTTGCGACAGCAGGTGAGCGAGCGTTATCGCTTCGAGAACATCGTCGGCTCGTCGCCGGGGATGCAGCAGCTCTTCAAGAGCGTCGCGCAGATCGCCCCGAGCAAGGCCACCGTGCTCATCACGGGGGAGTCCGGGACGGGGAAGGAGCTCATCGCGGCGGCCATCCACCAGCGCTCGGGGCGCGCGGACAAGCCGTTCATCAAGCTCCACTGCGCAGCGCTGGCGGAGAGCCTGCTGGAGAGCGAGCTGTTCGGGCACGAGCGCGGGGCCTTCACGGGCGCCGAGCGCCGCCGCATCGGGCGTTTCGAGCAGGCGGACGGCGGCACGCTCTTCCTCGACGAGATCGGGGAGATCAGCCCCGCGACGCAGGTGAAGCTGCTGCGGGTGCTGCAGGAGCACGAGTTCGAGCGGGTCGGCGGGAACCACACGGTGAGCGTCGACGTGCGGGTGGTCGCGGCCACCAACCGCGACCTCAAGCAGATGGTGAGCGAGGGCAAGTTCCGCGAGGATCTCTACTACCGCCTGAACGTCATCGATCTGCACCTGCCCCCGCTGCGGGAGCGCAGCGGCGACGTCGGCGCCCTGGCGTTCCATTTCCTCCGCAAGTACGCGGCGGAGAACGACAAGGAGGTCACCGAGATCGACGATCTCGCGCTGCAGGCGCTGTCCCAGCACCTGTGGCCCGGCAACGTCCGGGAGCTCGAGAACGTCATCGAGCGGGCGGTGGTGCTCGCCTCCGGGCGCGTCATCACCAAGAACGAGCTGCCCCGCGAGCTGCAGCAGCTGCGCGTCGCCGCGGAGCACGAGAGCTCGACGGGGCGCCCGCGGATCCCCGGCGCGAGCATGGCGGAGCTCGAGCGCTACGCCATCCTCGAGACCCTCGCCCACGTGGGGGGCTCCAACGCGAAGGCCGCCGAGATCCTCGGCATCAGCGTCCGCACGATCCAGTACCGGCTGCGGGAGTACGCCCAGGCCCCGAAGAGCCAAACTCCGGTGCTGGCGGACGAACCGCGCTCCTGAGACGGCCCTTCGAGACGCCACTCTCGAGACGGCCGCGCTCGCACGATCGTCTCGAAGGGCGCTCTCGAACGGCTCCCAGGCGGCAGTCCCGGAGACGGCGCTCTCGAACGGTGGTGATCGACGATGGGGTTCCCGAGGAAGGACCTCTGGAAGCCGCGGTCTCGAGGCGGCGTTCCCGCGGCCGGGCAGCGGGCCCTTGACGACCCTGCGGATCGCGGCTGGTGTCCGGTCCGATGAGCGAACCCACCGCATTCTGGACCATCCTGGTGGTCCTGGTGGACGTCGGGGTGGCCCTCTTTGCTTCGGGGCACGCCGTCCTCAACAAGCGCGACTCCCGCGCGGCGGTGATGTGGATCGCGCTGTCCTGGCTCGTGCCCTTCGTCGGAGCGCTCCTCTACGCGCTGCTCGGTGTCAACCGGGTGAAGCGGCGGGCGGCGGGGCTCTTCCCCGAGCGCTCCGATCGCCTCCTCTCCGAAGCGTCGAGCTCCGCCGGGCCCCTCGCCGAGCTCCTCACCGGGGACTACGAGCACCTCAAGGCGCTCGTCCAGGTGACGGAGCGCCTCGCCCGGGGGCCGATGGTCGCGGGCAACCGCATCGAGCCGCTCCTCGACGGCGACGAGGCGTATCCGGCCATGCTCGAGGCCATCGAGGGGGCGGAGCGATCGATCGCCCTGTGTTCGTACATCTTCGACAACGACGCCGCGGGGCAGAGGTTCTGCGCCGCCCTCGAGCGCGCGGTGGAGCGGGGCGTCGCGGTGCGGGTGCTCATCGACGACGTGGGCCGCAGGTACAGCTGGCCTGCGGTCGACTGGCGCCTGCGCAGAGCGGGCGTGCGCTGCGCCCGGTTCCTGCGCACGTGGATGCCCGCCAACGCGTTCCTGTCGAACCTGCGCAATCACCGCAAGATCCTGGTGGTCGATGGCCACGTGGGGTTCACGGGGGGGATGAACATCCGTCAGGGGCACGTGCTCTCCGCCGCGCCGCCCCATCCGGTCGCGGACCTGCACTTTCGACTCGAGGGGCCCGTGGTGGCCGAGCTCACGACCGCCTTCGCGGAAGATTGGGCGATGACGACGCGGGAGGTGCTGCAGGGCGAGGCCTGGTTCCCCGAGCTCCGTGCGGCGGGGCCTTGCATCGCCCGCGGAATCCTGGACGGCCCCGACGAGGACTTCGAGGTGCTGCGTCATTCGTTGCTCGCGGCGCTCGTGTGCGCGAAGCGGCGGGTGCGCATCGTGACTCCGTACTTTCTCCCGGACGCCGCGCTCGTCACCGCTCTCGGGATCTGCGCGCTGCGGGGCGTGGAGGTCGACATCCTGCTGCCGGCGCGGAACAACATCCGCGTCGTCGAGTGGGCGCAGAACGGGACTTTGTGGCAGGTTTTGAAGCACGGCTGCCGTGTCCTGCTCAGCCCGGAGCCCTTCGATCACACCAAGCTCCTGATCGTCGACGACGTGTACACGCTCTTCGGCTCCGCCAACTGGGACGCCCGCAGCCTGCGCCTGAATTTCGAGTTCAACGTGGAGTGCTATGATGTCGATTTGGCCGCGCGCGTCGGCGCCATCGTCGACGCGAAGGTCGCCCGCGCGCGGCAGATCACCCTCGAGGAGCTCGACGGGCGCCCCCTGTGGATGCGCCTGCGGGACGGCGTGGCTCGCTTGCTGTCGCCTTACCTCTGAGGGCGCGCGGGGGCGAAGCCCTCGCCGTTCGCGCTGGATCGGCGGTCCACGCCGGCTCGGCGGGGGTCCTCGGTGACCCCTAGAGAAAACTTGCAGAACACCCCGCCAGGCCTATCCTGGCTTCCTATGAAGCGGTGGCTTCTGCTCCTCTCCTTCACGGTCGCGCTCACGATGGCGCTGGCCGGGGGAGCCTTCAGGGAGCTGACCGCTTCGAGGGGGTTGTTGCAGGTCGGCGTGGCGCTCGGCTGGAGCACGGCGCCGACCTGGGGATCGACGGCCGGCGATCTCCGGGACGACCTCGCGGATCCCCTGGGGACCCGCAGCCCCCTCCAGGAAGAAGAGAACCAGGAGGAAAGGGGAGAGACCTCCTCCAAGGGCAAGACACCGATGGCGTCCACGGCGGAGTCGTGGACCCCCCGCTCCCTGGCGCTCCGCTACGCTTCTCTCAAGGCGGGGGCCCCCGCGGGAACGGTCGCGCTGTCGTCGCGTGAAGCGGCCTCGCATCAGCACTCTCCGCGAGCGCCACCACCCCATGGCTGAGGGGCGTCGCCGCGCCGCCTAGGGCAGCGCCCGGCTCGCCCCCGCAAACTCGTCGAGCCGGCCTGATTCTTCGTCCTTTCTCTCCTCGCGCCCTCCCATGGTTCGAGGCGCCACGCGGTTCGTTCTGCGGAGTTGGCGACCGCCGCACGCGATCGCCGCTCTCTCGGTGGGACGGCGCGTGGTTTCCTCGTGTCACCTTCGACGCGGGGCTCAACGAGACCTCGGCAGGGCCCTGGAGGGCGCAGCGTCGGTCGTCGCGAGCCAGAGCCAGAGCTCAGAGCCAGGTCGGAGCAGAGCTCCCGGGCGAGGAGGCGCTCACCGGCGCACGGAGCGAGGAACCCACCGCGGGCCGCCGCGAGCACATCGCGCTCGATCTCTTCGAGCGTTCGTTCATCCCCCCCCCCGGAGATCGGCTCGTTGAGCCGGCTCCCAGTCCAACGACCTGGGGGCGCACCGACGATCGTCGTGGATCGTCACCGCCGTCCCCGTCCACCCCAGACCGACAGGAGAGCACTCGCATGAACACCATCGATCCCCATCGCCTTCAAGAGCTCGTGCGCGACCCGGACCAGCTCCTCCGCCAGCTTGGAGGAGACGGCGTGTCCTTCCGTACGGGGCCGTTGCCGGACCCGTCGGAGGCGGCGTCGCCCCGCGCCGTCGCGCTGTGCTGCAGCGACATGCGGGAGCTGCCCGAGCGGATCCTCGGGAGCGCCTTCGGTCCGATCAGCACCCTGCAGTCCGCCGGTGCCCTCTTGACGCCGACGATGGAGGCATCGATTCGTTATGCGCTCGCGACGACGGACGCACGCGTGCTGGTGGTGCTCGGGCACCTGCGCTGTCGGCTCCTCGAGCACTGCTGGGCGGGCAGGCCGCGCCCGTTCGTCCTCGAGGATCTGCTCGAGCCCGCCTTCCAGGAGGCGCGCCGCATCCCCGGCGGCAACCTCGACGACGTCGTGGAGGTCACCGCCCGCTACAACGCGCGCCGGGCCCGTGATCTGGCGCAGTCCCTCCGCTCCTCGTTGGGGCGCGACGTCGCGGTGGTGGTCGCCATCTACGACGACGTGGAGCATCGGGTCACCCTGAGCGCCGCCGATGACGGGAGCCGCGTCCCTCAGCCACCCTTGTCGGCAGGAGGTGTCGATGTCCAATGACCCCGCGGAAGACCCCGCGGAACGCCTGCAGGCGGCCATCGAACGAGCCGCCGAGCTGCTCCCACTGCAGGGGCCGATCCACACCTTTATTCATCACAACACCCTGCACGCCCTCCAGGGGCTGCCGTTCCACGACGCGATCGCGGAGGCGTCGGCGCGCCTGGACACCTTCGGTTACCTGCCCGAGGAGACCTACCGCGACTGTCACGGGAGCGGCCGCATCACGGCCACGGATCTCGAGGCGAGCTATCGGCGCTGGCTCCAGGAGCGTGGAGCGGACGCAGCGACCCCGGAGAGCGTCGTCCTCGCCGACGGCCAAAGGCTCCACCGCGCGGACGTGCACCTGGCCCTGCTGCGCGGAGGCGCAGGGGCGACGGACGACGCGGACGAGGGTCCCGTCGATCTCCTCGGTGACGACGAGGCCGATCTTCGGCGCGTCGCGGGGCGCGCGCGCTTCCGATCCCATCGGGATCTGTTGGTGGTCTGTACGGGGCAAGACCCGGCTCTGCTCGTCAACTCGCTCCTGATCCGCCTCGCGGCGGCCTACCTCGATCAGGGGACGGCGCCGTGGCCGCTGCCCGGCCGCGAGCAGGGATTCTTCGCCGCGTTCGTGCAGCTGATGCAGCTGCGTGGGGTCCCGAAGCCACGCTGGGCGCAGGGCCTGCGCGCGCGGGTCGAGGCCGCGAGGGAGACGAGCCCGGCGGACGTCGTCTTCCAGACCTTCGAGGAGCTCGGGGTCGAGGCGGACGACTACGATGGGTACGTCGAACGGCTCCTCCTCGAGCTGCCCGGATGGGCGGGGATGTTCTGGCGCCTCGAGCGGAACGCGGACGAGCGCGGCGGGGTGCCCGTGCGGCCGTCGCTCTTGGAGTACCTCGCGGTGCGCGCCTGCCTGGTTCCCTTCGCCCTCCGCGCGGTCGCGCGGGAGGAGCTGGGGTTCGATGGAGAGCTGCGCCGACTGCGCCCGTTGCTGGAGGGGCTCGCCCGCCGTCGCGTCGAGTTGAACGCGGGAGCGCGCGAGCCCGCGGAGCGTCTGCGTCGGATCGCGCGCCTCGTGTCCAGCGAGGGGTCCAGGGAGCTTGGGACGACGGCGGCCCAGGCGACGGCGCCCTGGAGGATGGACCCCGAGGTGCAGGCGGTGGTGTTGCGATGGCTCGACGAGCTCCCCCGGGCCGCCCGTCAGCGGATTTGGCAGGAAGCCTACGAGCGCCACTACTACGAAGAGGTGCTGGGCGCGCTGCGGGAGCACGCGCGGCGCCGTGCGCGGCTCCGCTCCCGGCGGCGCGAGCGAGGGCCCGGAGCGTCCCTGGAGCCGTCTCGGGGGCGGCCCCGCTTCCAGGTCGTCTTTTGCATCGACGACCGCTCGGAGTCGATCCGGCGGCACCTGGAGGAGTGTTCCCCCGAGGTGCAGACCCTCGGCGTGGCGGGCTTCTTCGGGTTCGCCGTCGAGTGGCGGGGGCTCGACGATCCCCGGCACGCGCGCTCCTGTCCGGTCGTCGTGCGCCCGGAGCACCGGGTGACGGAGGTCCCCCGGGAGCCCCACGAGGGACGCGCTGCGCGGCGTCGTCGCCGCAAGGCCACCTGGGCTCGCCTCGCGCAGCGGGTGCATCGGGGCACGCGCTCTCTGGAGGCCGCCCTGTGGACGCCGGTGCTCGGCGGCGCGACCGCCGTGACGGCCTTCGCCGACGTGTTGTTCCCCCGCAGCTCGGCCGCCGCGACGGCGTGGCTACGGCGGCGCCTCGTCCCCACGCCCGCCACGGACCTGGCCGCGCTGCATGACGGCGACACCGACGGAGAGGCTCGATCGCTCCAGGATCGATCGTCCCCGAGTCGGGCAGCCCAGGCTCAGCCAGACCAGCGTCGACCCGTGGAGGGCCTGCCCGTCGACGAAGCCGTCGCCCGGGTGGCGACGGTCCTCGAGGATCTGGGGCTGGTGGGCCAGCTCGCCCCCCTCGTGGTGTTGTTGGGTCACGGCTCACGGAGCCGTAACAATCCTCACGCGTCGGCCTACGACTGCGGAGCCTGCGGCGGCCGTCAGGGCGGCCCCAACGCGCGCATCTTCGCCCTCGCCGCCAACGATCCCCGCGTCCGCGCCGGGCTAGCGGAGCGCGGCATCCTCATCCCCGAGGGCACCGTGTTCCTCGGGGGACGGCACGACACGACCACCGACGCCATCGAGATCTACGATCTGGATCTGCTGCCGAGCAGCCACCGCGCGCTCTACGACGAGCTCGCCCCGATCCTGGAGGACGCGAGGGCCCGCAACGCCCACGAGCGCTGTCGGCGCTTCGAGAGCGCGCCGCGCAAGGCGAGCCCCCGCGCGGCGCTCCGCCACGTCGAGGCGCGGGCCCACGCCCTGGACCAACCCCGGCCGGAGCTGGGCCACGCCACCAACGCCCTGTGCGTCGTCGGCCGCCGCGAGCTCACGCGTGGCCTCTTCCTCGATCGGCGGGCGTTCCTCGTCGAGTACGACCCGGAGGCGGACGCGGCGGGCGCGGTGCTGCCGCGCATCCTGGCAGGCGCGGTGCCCGTCTGCGCGGGGATCAATCTGGAGTACTACTTCTCCCGGGTCGACAACGACCGCTTCGGGTGCGGGACCAAGCTGCCGCACAACGTGGTCGCGGGGGTCGGCGTGATGGACGGCGCCGAGAGCGACCTGCGCACGGGTTTGCCCTGGCAGATGGTCGAGCTCCACGAGCCCGTGCGCTTGCTCGTGGTGGTGGAGGCGCCCCCGGAGCGGCTGCTCGAGGCGGTGCGGCGCCACGCCGGAGTGCGCGAGCTGGTGGACAACGCGTGGATCCACCTCTGCTCCGTGCAGGAAAACGGAGCGCAGGCAGAGCCAGTGCACGAAAACGGAGCGCAGGCAGAGCCAACGAGTCACGGAGCGGAGCTCCGCCTGGCGTGGTTCGATCCGAGCAGGGGCGGCTTCGTCCCCTGGGAGCCGGCGGAGGTGTCCTTGCCTTGGGTGAGGCGATCCGCGGACTGGTACGCGGGGCAACGGGGCTTCCTGGCGCCGGCCTCCATCGCAGAGGGCGGGCTCGCCGCTGGAGCCTCGGAGGACGACGATGTCGCAGCTTGAAGTCCTCCGGCTCGCCTCCTGCGGGGCGATCGGCGCGCCGCTCCTGGCGACGGCGATCTTGGGTCTGCTGCTGTTCACGGGGCAGCGACGCTCGGAGCGGCTCGTGAGCGGGATCGCGCAAGGGGCGCTGCTCGCGTCCTTCGCGGCGTCGCTGGTCTGCGTGCTGATCGCCCTGGGGCCCGAGTGGACGCCCCGGCGCATGCCTCTCGTCGAGTGGTTTCGCGTCGGCGACATGGCCTACGAGCTGGCGCTGCTGAGCGATCGTCTGACTCTGGTGATGATGCCGCTGGTGTCGGGGTTGACGCTGCTGGCGACTCACTTCTCCCGCGACTACCTGCACCGGGACCCCGGCTTTCTGCGCTTTCACTTCCTCGTCGGTCTGTTCGCCACAGGCATGCTCTGGGTCGTCGCCAGCGCGAGCCTCGAGCAGCTGTTCGTGGGGTGGGAGCTCGTCGGGGTGAGCTCCGCGCTCCTCGTCGGGTACTTTCAGGAACGTCGGGCGCCTTCCCAGGCGGGCGCGCGGGTGTTCACGACGTATCGCCTCTGCGATCTGGGGATTTTGCTCGCGGTGCCCGCGCTCCATCACGCCGTCGGCTCCGCGGAGTTCGTCCTCTCCGGCGAAGGGGCGTCCGTACATCGGCTCTCCGCGGTGGGCGGCGTGACCGGCCTGGCCATCGCCCTGGCGCTCCTCCTCGGCGCCATCGGGAAATCGGCGCAGCTCCCCGCGGGAGGCTGGCTCCCGCGCGCCATGGAGGGGCCGACGCCATCGAGCGCGCTGTTCTACGGCGGTGTCTCCGTCCACGCTGGCGTCTTCTTGCTCCTGCGCGCGGGGACCTTGTTGGAGGCCTCTCCCCTGGCGCGCCTCCTCGTGGGGCTGTGCGGTCTCACCACTGCCGTCTACGCGGGGCTGGCGGCGCGGGTGCAGAGCGACGCGAAGGGCACCTTGGCCTTCGCCACGATGGCGCAGGTGGGCGTGATGTTCGTCGAGATCGCCGTGGGCCTGGAGACCCTCGCCCTGGTGCACCTCGTGAGCCACGCCGTGCTCCGGATCTACCAGCTGTTCCGCGCGCCCTCGGCGCTGAGCGACGCCCGCGCCATCGAGGCCGCTTTGGCCAACGTCGGGCCGCAGTCCGCGCCGCTCGCGTCTCCGGCTCGGCACCGGGGCGCGCCACGCTACCTGTATCGGATCGCCCTGGACCGGACCTTCCTCGACACGGTCCAGAACAACTGGCTGCTCCAGCCGGTCTTCAGCGCGGCGCGCTGGTTCGAGGCGTGGGAGCGCCGCTGGCTCGGGCGCATCGAGGGCGCCGCCGCGCCGCTCGTCTTCCGAGGAGACCAGCAGGGAGAGGGCTCGGCCCTGGCGAGGCCCGCCTCGGGCCGCGAGGCCCTCCAACCGCTGGGCGCCGACTCCGTTCGCGCGGAGGTTCTCCGAACGGAAGTCCTTCGAGCCGAGCCCCTCTCGACCGAAGCCCTCTCCGCAGAGTCTCTGCCCGTGGAGTCCCTGCGCGTCCCCGGGAGCCATCGATGAGCTTCCCCACGCTGACGCTCCTGATCGCGCTGCCGGCCCTCACGGCCGTGTTCCTCCGGGACTCGGAGCGCAAGCGGCTCGAGAGCGCCCGGGTCCGCGGGATCGCCGCGGGTGCGCTCACGCTCACGCTCCTGTTGGCCCTCGCGGTGGTGTTCGGCTCCGATCAGGGGTCGGGGCCCCCGGCGGTGGAGTTCGTGGGGGGCTGGGCGGGGCTGCGGGCAGGCCCACGGCTCGCGGTGGACGCCATCGTGCTCCCCCTGTTGCCCGTGACGGTGGTGCTCGCCATGGCGGGCATCCTCGGGACGTCTCGGCGCGAGTCGACGGCGCGCCACGCGCGCGCGGTGCTGGCGACCTGCAGCGGCACGCTCCTGCTCCAGTGCGCCGCGGATCTGGACACGTTCGTGGTGGGCTGGTTCGCGTCGCTGCTGCCGAGCTGGTTCCACGCGCGGGCCAACGCCCTCGAGGATCCGCGAGAGCGCGGCCCGCTCCGCATCCTGACCGTGTACCTCGGGCTGGCCTCCCTCCCGCTCTCCCTCGCCGCGATCTCGCTCCACGTCACGAGCGCCAGCGGCGCCGAGCTCGGCTCCGTCGTGCTGCACGCGCAGAGGTCCGTCACCCTCGCGCCGCGCACCCAGGAGTGGATCCTCCTGCTGCTCGGTGTGACCGCGCTGGCCCGCAAGGGCATGGTGCCGCTGCACTCCTGGGTGCCTCACCTCGCGGAGCGCGGCAGCGTAGCCCTCACCACGCAGCTGCTGGGCGCCCACGCGGGGGTGCTGCTCCTGCTGCGGGTGGCGATCCCGCTGCTGCCCGACGCGAGCCGCTCGGTGATGGCGCTGATCACGGGCGCCGCGGTGGTGAGCGCCTCCTACGGCGCGTTGATGGCGCTGGGGCAGCAGCGCAGCCTGCGGCGTTGCCTCGGCTGGGTGGCGATGAGCCAGTCGAGCCTCATCCTCGTCGGCGTCGCGACGATGAACGAGCAGGGGCTCGCGGGCGCGCTGCTGCAGTGCGTCGGCTTCAGCCTGGCGTTCGCGGGGGTGATGTGGGCGGCGCACTTCGTCGAGGTGCGCACGGGCACGATGGATCTGAAGCGCCTCGGAGGACTCGTGGGCAGGATGCCGCTCGCCTCGGGGTTGTTCTTCCTCGCGGCTGCGGCCTTGGTCGGGCTGCCGGGATCCATCGGCTTCGTCGCCGACGAGCTCCTCGTCCACGCCGCGCTCGCCACGAGGCCCTGGGTCGCCATCCCGGTGCTCCTGGCGACGGGCCTGAACGCCATCTCCCTTTACCGCGCCTACACGGCGACGTTCCTCGGACGCCCCAAGGGCCGAGCGCGCCTCGCGGGGCCTCTGCCCGTCAAGGAGCTCGTGGGACGGGAGCGCTGGCTCCTGATGGCCCTGCTCGCCCTCATGGTCGTGGGGGGAGTCGCTCCCAGCGTGCTGCTCGGCGCGCGGGCGGCCGCGGTCACCGCGCTGAGCGCCGCCGCCTCGACGCCGTAGCGGAGGAGGTCGTCACCTGTGCGGTGAAACGGCGCGACCGGATCACCAGGGCACGGCGCGGTAGTCCTTGAGGAACTGCCCGTAGGCGTGGCGGCCCGTGTTGATGCCGCTGAAGATCGGGTCGACGATGCGCGCCGCGCCGTCGACGATGTCGAGGGGCGGGTGGAAGCCGTTCTCTTCCGTCTTGCGGCGGGCGATGTGCTCGGGATCTTCGTCCGTCACCCAGCCCGTATCGACGCTGTTCATGTAGATGCCGTCCTTCGCGTAGTCGGAGGCCGACGTGCGCGTCATCATGTTCAGGGCGGCCTTGGCCATGTTGGTGTGGGGGTGCTTGTCGGTCTTGAAGCGCCGGTAAAACTGCCCCTCCATCGCCGACACGTTGACGATGTGCTTGTCGAAGGTGCGCTCGCGCAGCATCACCTCCTTGAGGCGAGCGTTCAGCACGAAGGGCGCGATGGCGTTGACGAGCTGCACCTCGAGCAGCTCCACCGTGCCCACCTGGTCCAAGGGCAGACGCCAGCTGTTGATCGTACGCAGATCCACCTGCTGCAGATCCGCGTCGAGCTGCCCCGCGGGGAAGAGCTGCTGCCCGGTGGCGACGTCCTCGGGCGTCAGGGGCACCTGAGACAGGGCGGGCGCAGCGTGCAGACCCACGGCGAGGGGCCCGAGGAGATCCGCGGGCGTGCTGGCGGATCCGAGCTGCGCGGATCCGAGCTGCGGCGCGGTCGCGGCGCTGCGCATGGCCTCGTAGTCCCTCACGAGGGAGCGGGCCGCGGGGGGCAGCAGGGTGCTCGGGCCGAGCTCGGCGTCCATCAGGTGTTGGTAGAACCCCGTCGGGCGCCGGACGGTCTGGCAGGCGTTGTGGATCAGAAAATCGAGGCGCGCCTCGGTCTGGGCGACGTGCCGCGCGAACGCCTCGACGCTCGGCGTGTGGCGCAGGTCCAGCCCATAGATCTGCAGGCGATCCCGGAAGCTCTCGAAGTCCACCTCCCGCGCGTAGCGGAGCGCGGCGTCTCTCGGGAAGCGCGTCGTCACGATCACGCGCGCGCCTGCCCGGAGCAGCAGGATCGCCGCCTGGTATCCGATTTTCACGCGCGCGCCGGTGATGATGGCGACGCGCCCGCGCAGGTCGGCGGTCTGGGAGCGCTTCTCATAGTTGAAGTCCCCACAGGCGGGGCACATCTGGTCGTAGAAGAAGTGGACCCGCTCGCTCACCTGCTTGCAGACGTAGCAGGCGCGCGGGTTCTGGAGCTCCGGCTCGTCCCAGCCCTCGGCGTCCGAGAAGCTCCCGCCCGCCTCCGCGAGGGCCTTGGGCTCGGGGGTGATGAACACGGGCTCCAGCCGCTTCTTACGGATGCCCGTGCGCTCGAGCACGGCCGCGTCCGCTTCCCGCGCGTTCTTCCGCCGCTGCTTCTGCAGGGCCCGCGCGAGCACCCGTTGCTCGGTCCTCCCGGGGCGCGACACCTTCCCGGCGGCGATCAGGAGCCGATTGCGCAGCTCTCCATCGACCACGCTGAGTCCGGCGCGGTCCTCGACCAGCGCCTCCAACACACGGATGCACTCTTGAATGTCTTCGGGCTTCATGGGCTCGGGGGGCCGGGCACGCGCACACAGCTCGTGCCGCGCGCGCTCCTAGCACGAGGTCGCCCGAGGGACACGGATCTCCCGAGAACGAGGGGGCGGGGTGCCTACGTGGACGACCGTCTCGCGCGGAAGGCGAGCTGGCGCAAGTCCGTTGGAGGCGAACTCGCCCGCCCGCCCCGAGATCGTAGATTTGTCCGTGAACCTCGTTGCCCCGCCGGTCACAGCATTGGTCGTACCGGGGGGGAACCACCCACGTCCCTCGATGGTTGACCACACCCCACAACGTTGTCTGGGGGGCCTGAGCGTCGGCGTAGCCGCCCTTGTGCCAGAGCACTCGGCGGAACCGAGCAGGAATGACCATGCGCCCAGAGGTGTCGATCATCCCCCTTGAGCGATGCTCCGTCTGGTTGCACCTCCGCCAATCCTTCCTTGAACCTACCGGGCCCAACTGTACCGAAACGGGATGACGACTTGGCCCTCACGATCGATGAACCCCCACTTTCCCTGGCGTTTCGCCGCGGCGAGCCCCTCGGTAAAATCGCGCACCGCCTCGTACTGCGTGGGGATGACCTCGACGCCTTCGATCGAGACGAAGCCCCAGCGGCCCGAGGAATCCCGCACGGCGGCGCGCTCCTCGGAGAATGCCCACGCCGTGGAGTACACAGGCTCGATGACGACGCGCCCGTCGTCCGTCCGAAAACCATCCCGCGGAACTTGAGCCGGGCCGTACTCGGTGAAGCTAACGACCCCTTCCCAGCCGTCGCCCAGCCGTTGCTCCTCCACGGCGCGTGTCGTTTTCCGCGACGCTGACGCTGACGGACCCGTGACCGGGGGTCGGAGCAGGACCCCTTGCGAGCCACGGTGCGGCACCCGAAAGCCCTTCGGGTGCAACCGAGGACCCCTGGGACCGAAGGAGGGGCTCCGAGGAGGTGTTCGCTGCGAAATTTCTCGAAACGCAGCAGAGGTCCCGTCATGCAGGGTCAGGGGTCCCCCGGAACGAAACCAGCCCTCCCCTGGAACGAAGTTGCAGGTGTCGGAGAGCGACGCTGGAGTTCCCGTCGTGCAGAGTCAGAGGTCCCTCGCGTCAGAGAGAGAGGTTCCCTCGGGCGCTCCAAGCCCCCCCCTCGACCGAGACCGCCGGCCCCCTCGGCCCGCACGCCCCCCTTGTAGGAGACCTCAGGTGTTTTTGGCTGGTACCGGAGGTCGCGCGCGGGGGGACCGCGCACCGCGACCGAGGGGGAGGGGGACTCTGTCCGGGGAGGGAAGCGTCCGCAAACGAGGGGAACTCAAGGCGAAATCGAGGGGACCCCCAGTGATGAACGAAGGGGAAGTCATTTTGTCCGAGGGGGACCCCGTCGTGGCCGAGGGGAACCCTGACGCGTCTCCATCATTTCGCGGCGGAGTTGCTCTGCGAGCGCGTCGTGGAGCTCCGGGGGCGGCGCGTGTTGCTCTGCGTTCGGTCGGGAAGGGCGCGGTCAGGACGCGTAGCCTGCGAGCAGGACGAGAGCTTACCGGCCAAAGTCGTCGAATAGTCGCTTGGAGTACTCGAGACCCACGACGAACATGGGCCCCCCGTCCGCGCGACTCGAGTACGGCAGCCAGGCGCCGCGGATGAGCAGGTTGTGCATGAGCTCGAGGTGGATCGAGGGGCCGATCTGGTAGGTGCGCTCATCCCATAGGTTTCCGGTGCCCCGGAGCTGCCCGAACGCTGCCACCCCTGCGCGGGTGAATAGGGAAGTACCGGGCTTGTAGGCGAGGCCGACGTCGTGCCCGACGCGCTGGAGCGAGACGAAGCCAGCGATGTGTAGGTACCAGCTTGGAAGGCTGTGGTGGAGGTACCCACCTGTGGAGAGCGGGCTCGCCTTGGCTGGCGTCAGAGAGAGTTGGTAGAGGAGTCCGGCGGCCAGCCCTTTCAAGGTAGCGGAGATGTAGGTCCATCAGATCTATATCGCACAGTGTGAGATCCATTTGATCGATCGAGGCGAAGTCAGGGTGTCCATTACGCGCGGTATCGAGCAGAAACCGGGGATGCTGATGTCGGACGTGTTCGA
>JAAZAA010000097.1 GCA_012514535.1 Myxococcales bacterium
GAGATGTTGCGTCCGGTGCCCCTTTCGCGATAACGAGCCTCCCTGAAAGGGATTGGAGAGAAGATGCAGACGCGAACGCCCCAGGTGGCAAACCGACTTTCCGCAACTCTGCCGCGCGTCGCGCTGTGCACCGCAGCGCTGTGCGCTGCCGTGTCGTTTCCGGCGACCGCGCACGCAGAGCCGCCGCGGACGGCCGGAGCCCTGCAGCTGGGCGGTGGGTTTCGCTACGGCGTCGATCTGAAGGACAGCGAGCCGGATCCCTGGGGCGTCGGGCTCGGACTGGAGCTCGGCTACACCCTCGAGAGCGCGGTCTACGTCGGCGGAGTCTTCGACTATTTCTTCGGCCAGCAGGTGTCGTACGAGCTCCCGGGGAGGTCTTGGGAGGTGAGCGCCAATCTCTGGCAGGTGGCCGCCGAAGGCGGTTACGACATCCAGCTGAGCGACGGGGTCCTGGTGCGCCCCAAGCTGGGGCTCGGTGTGGCGATGCTGCAGACGAGCTGCAGCGGTGACTGCATCGAAGACACCGTTGGCTCGAGCTCCTACTTCGCGGCGGCGCCGGGTCTCACGACGATGTTCTTCCCGGGGAACATGGTGCTCAGCCTCGACGCCCGCTACCAGATGGTCTTCGCGGACGAGCTCGCCAGCGCCCTCATCTTCTCCGTGGGCATCGGGTTCTGAGCCCACCGACGCGCTTCTCCTCTTCAAAGCGCAATCCGCGCCTCGCGCGCCTCGGCACCGGGCAGGCACACCCGACGCCGAGCGCCCCCGTGCTTCTCCGCGCAAAGTCGTTCGGCGTCGGGCTCCAGAAGCCTCCAACGAAGAGGTTCTCGGAGCCCCTCCGCCGGACCTCGCGCGCCGCTGCCCCGCGCGCCGCTGCCGACGCGGGCACGCCTGAGACTAGTTCTTGGAGGGCACGCCGCCCCGCTCCACGCGGGCACGGCGTGTCTCCGCCTGCAGGGCGCTCTTCAGCAGCCCATTACCGCACGATGATCGCGTCGCAGGGGAAGCCGGCGAAGAACTTGCTCACCTCCGGACGCTGCCACGTCTCGCAGGCCTCTCCGAGCAGCTCCAGAGTCGTCGGATCGTTCATGCGCCACTGGTCCTGCGGGATGAGCTTGTCGTCGACGTAGATGTCACCCGAGTCCTCGGAGCCCTCCTTCACCTCGACGTTGCTGTCCGCCAGGTTGAAGACGCAGGACTTCAAGCCCTCGACCTTCGCTTTGATGCCCGCGGCGATTTCGGTGACGTTATCGTTCAAGAAGGCCATCGCCGAGCTCCCTTCGGCGGAGTAGTGCCCCGCGGGCAAGAACTCGTCGTTGCCGTTCGCGGTCTTCATCGCCACCCAGTAGTCGTGGCCATTGCACTCGCTGTCCAGCTTGCCGCTGTACACGCCCACGTCGAGTCCATGGGGCCAGTTCGGCTGGTGCCCGAGCCCGGCCTGGGCGTAGTAGTGGAACCAATCGGGCTGTAGCAGTCCGTCGTGCTCGATGGCGAACACGAGCGTGTTCACCCCCTTGGAGTGGGCGACCTGCAGGGACGCGATGGTGGCGTCCGCACCACACTGGGGCGCCGGATCGTTGCAGAAGTCGGGATCCGCGTCGCCGGTCACGAGCAAGATGAACCTCTCACCGGGGGCCTCGGTATCCGCGAGTAGCAGATCCGTCGCCTGCTGGATGGCGAACGCGGTCGGCGTCTCGAGCTTCCCTTGGGGCGGAACCGAACCCAACCCAGTGTAGGCCGCGGCGATCGCGTCGTAGTTGTTCAGCGCAGGCTGCGTCGCAGGCGCCTCGAGGCCCGTGCACATCTCGTCAGTCCCCGTGTACGTACCGAAGCCGAAGCGGACGTCGCCCTGGAGCTCCTCGACCACCGGGAGCACGCCATCACGCAGCGCGTCCCACAGGTTCAAGCCGTAGATCGAGCCCGAACGATCGACGAGCACGAACACGGTGGGCGTCTGAGGTTTGAACTCGACGTCCGCCTCCTGGCAGTACTCCTTGCCGTCGGGTCCCCCCGAGGGATCGGGGTCCACACCGGGCAGGCCCGGGAGCAGACCGCCGCCGCTACCCGTCTCACCCCCGCTGCCAGTCCCGCTCTGGCCATCACCGCGGACGCCCTCGCGCCCGTCGGGCGAGCCACATGCAACACCGGAAGCAGCAGCTGCGACGAGCAGCGCGGCGACGCCGACCCGACCGATACTCAAGAAAGCGGTTTCCACCGATGAAAAGGCCATGCTCGGAGGGTACCGGGCCCCAGCGAACCGAGCTAGCCACAGGTGGACGTGGACGCGGAATTTGTGGTCATTTGGCCCACAGGATTCGTGGTATTATGAAATTTTGTGATGAGGGCCGCCTTCCCGCGATCCCTCGTTGCGATGGCGGATCCGGCGCAGGGGCAGCTTCCGAGCGCAGCCGACGCAGGCCAACGCGCCCGCGCCGGGGGCGACACGGCCCAGCGACGGCGCTAAAGACGGAAGGTACCTCGGCGACGGGCGTAAGGGCTCGAGGCGCCGGGGCCGCGCTCCCCGCTGACTTCCTTCCACGATGCGATCCTCGCTCCTCCCCCTCACCCTTCCCCTCCTGCTCGCGCTTGGGTCGTTCGCGGGGTGCGACGACGGTGACGACACCCTGCCGGACGTGAAGCTCGTCACGCCCGCCAGCGGCGGCGCCGGGAGCACGAACAAGGCACGCATCGGCGAGCGTTGCGGGAGCGACGACGCGTGTGCCAGCGGGACCTGCCTGCGCGCAAACGACGGCGACTCCGTGCTCACCGTCGGGACCGTGCCCGGAGGGCTGTGCACCGCCGCGTGCTCGTCGAGCACGGAGTGTCAGGCGTTGGACGCGGAGGCCGTCTGCGTGACCTTCGCCGCCGACAGCAGCTACTGCGTCCGGAGCTGCTCCTTCGGCACCGCGCCCCTCACGGAGGACAAGTGCGCCTCGCGCGC
>JAAZAA010000017.1 GCA_012514535.1 Myxococcales bacterium
GAAGGCCTCGCCGCCCTGGGCGTCCCGCAGCGCGCTGGTGCCCACGAGGGCGATGACGTCCACCCCCGCCTCGCGGATGCGCGCGCCGTAGTCCCGGAGGCACTCGAGAGTACGGTCGACGGCGGCGGGGGAGAGCTTTCGGGTGGCGTCCACGCCTTCCCCAAGGCGCGTGATGGTGGCGCGCTCGAGGACGGGCTCCACGACGCGCTCCACGACGGAGCGCGGCGCTGCCGCGGGGTCCTCGGACCCTCGAGGGGTCGAGGGGGGAGCGCCCTCCGGATCGGCGGGCAGCGTCGTCCTGGCCGCGATGGTGAGGAGAACCGAGTTGGTCCCGATGTCGACGACCGCGGCCCGCCGGACGCTCATTCGGCGGCGGTGAGGCTGTTGAGGTTCAGCATTTCCTCGACGTTCGGCTGCACCACCAGCTCGACGCGTCGATTCTGCCGCCGTCCGTCGTCGGTGTCGTTCTCCGCGACCGGGTCCGTCGAGCCGTAGCCCGCGGCGCTCCAGTGGTTCTCATCGAGACCCCCGCCGCCCTTCTCGGTGGGCGTCGTGAGGAGCACGAGCACGGAGCGGGCGCGCATGGCGGAGAGCCCCCAGTTGTCCTTGAAGGTGCCGCCCACGAGGGGCTTGGCGTCCGTGTGACCGGCGACCTGGAAGTGACGCTTCGACAGGTCCGGATCCTCCCGGATGACCTCCGCGACCTTCAGGAGGATCTCGCTGCCCTCGTTGCGGAGCTTGTCCTTGCCCGAGTCGAACAGCACGTCGCCGGGGAGCTGGATGAGCATGCGGTTGCCGCGCACCTGCACCTTGAGGCCGAGCTTGGTGAGCTGGTCCAGCTTGGCGCGCAGGAGCTCGAAGCGCTTACGCACCTGCTCCAGCTGCTCCATGCGGGCGCTGTACTCCTCGAGGGCCTTCTTCTGCTGAGCGAGGCTGGCGCTCATGTTGTCGAGGCTGAGGCCGCGCTCCGTGAGCTGGCCCTTCAGGGTCTCGATTTCCTGGAGGGCGTCGGCGTAGTCCGCCTCCGACTTGCCGCGCGCCTGCTGCTCCGCGGCGAGGCGCGCCCGGAGCTCTTCGTTCTCGCGGGACTTCTGGTCCCACTCCTCCTGGGAGTAGCCACAGCCGGTGAACCAGCTAGTCGTGAGGGCGAGGAGAGCGACCGGAAGCAGGGTGGGGCGTACACGCATCTTTTTGCCGGGTCCTGGAGGGAGGTTTCAGGAGACCGGATGTCCGGTACCGCAGGGGTGTCGCGATCGTCAAGTCAGCGCAGTTCGTAGGCTTTTCGTCGCCGTACGCTTCCACGGAGCTGGCCGCGGGCGTCGACGGGCCGGGGGGCTGAGAAACACCGCACGCCTGTGTCGTATGCAAAGTTTGCGGGGCGGTTCATGGGGACAAACGGCCTCCAGCGACCGCGCTCGCACTTTTTTCGTTGACACATCGCACTAGGTGGCAATATACGTCTTGCAACATACCCTAGGGGTGGACGAACTCCCTTCGCTCCGCTCCCGACCTGTAGGGAGGCACAAAAACAATGGCTGCAAAGAAGACCCGCAAGAAGGCCGCTGCCAAGGCGCCGGCCGCGAAGACCGCCAAGAAGGCGGCGAAGAAGTCTGCCAAGAAGACCGCCACCAAGAAGGCGGCAAAGAAGACTGCGAAGAAGGCTACTGCCAAGAAGGCGCCCGCTCGCAAGGTCGCGAAGAAGACCACCGCCAAGAAGGCGCCCGCTCGCAAGACCACCAAGAAGGCTGCGGCCAGCACCACCGCCACCAAGAAGACCGCCAAGAAGGCGCCTGCCCGCAAGACCACCCGCAAGACTGCGGCCAAGGCTGCGCCCGTCGAGGCACCCGCGGCGCCCGCTCGCAAGGCAGCCAAGCGTCGCGCCAAGAAGGCTTGAGGTTCGCTCGGCGCGCAGGGCGGACCCTCCCCGGACGGTCCGCCCCCGCAACGATGCTGAATCGGGCACGAACGGGGCGTCCGTCTACGCAGGAACGTAGGTGAGCGCCCTCGCTTCGTTCTTGCCCTCGCTTCGCTCTTGGATGGGACGTTCCGTGACCGGGCCTCCCTGCGGCCGTTCGACCCGGCGCCGCGCTTCCCCGCCTCAGGCGTTCGTCTCGCCTCGGAGGTGAGAAGCTCGGGGCGCGAGGTTGATCAGGGCTTGAAGTTGAACGGGTAGTTCACCTTCGTCTCCATGCCACGGGAGGACGGCGGGAACTTCCAGGTGAGGATCTCGGCGATCGCGCACTTCGACAGGTCCGGAGACTTGACCGCGCTCGCGTCGAAATCCTGCTCCGCGCTCTTCACCACGCCTTCCGGGTCGATCACGATCCGAACGACGAAGTCGCCCCCGGGGAGGGCAGAGTTCTTCTCCCGCGCCTTGTCGTAGCAGGCGCGCACGGCCGCGCGCCGCTCGTTCACGACCTTCTGGATGACCTCCAGGGTGCGCGTCTCCTTGGTCGCGCCGGCGTCGGGGGCGGCTCCGCTGCGCGGCGCGTCGTCGGACGTCGTCGTGTCCTCGTCGCCCCAACTCTCCTCGGGCTCCTCCTCGGGGAGCGCCGCGACGTCGTCCGGTGCGGAGTCCGCGTCCGCGGCGGGGGGCTCGGAGGCCGTCTCCGCGGGGGGCTGGCTGCCGCCACAGCCCAGGGTCAGCGCGGCGGCTCCGGTCAGGGCCACCAGCCAGTGGCTCCACCGCCAGGCCGTCGGGCGGGGCTCGATCTCCGATCGCTTCGGGAAAGTCATGGGGGGCATGGTACAGCAAAGTCGGCCGCGTCCCAGGGGGCTCCCCGGGGCCGCTCGTCGCCGGAGGCCGTGGGCTTTCGGTGACACGCGCTCTCGGCTCTGGGCGCTCCGTAACAGCCCCTGGCGTAGTCCGCTGGCCCAAAGTGGTCGGAGCCGTCGCGCCTCCCTCCTGCCTCTCTCTTGCAAAGGGCGCCTCGACCTCACGGTGGTGATGCGTTATCCCTCGTGCGGCCCGAGCTTCCCCGTCTCCCCCGATCTCTCTCATGGTGCACCGTTCCCTCGCCCCTTCGCGGTTCTCTGCTCGCTCACGGGCTCGCTCACGGGCTCGCTCACGGGCCCACCTACGGGCTCGCCCCGGGGCTCGCCAGCGGGCGCGCTCGTCCCTGCTGTGGGGCTCGATCCTCCTGATCGCCGCGAGCGGCTGCGGCGGCGCCGCCACGGGTGAGGCCGCGTGGCCCGACGGCGCGCGCCAGTGGTACGAGCGGGCGGACGCGAGCTACCGCCACGGAGACATCGAGGACGCCGCGGAGGCCAGCGAGCAGGCGCTGAGGGCGCTGCCCGACGAGCCCAAGGTGAGGCTCCTCGCGGCCCACGTCGCCCTCGCGCGGCTCGAGCTGGATCGGGCGGTGCAGCTGACCCAGGGCATGAACGACAGCGAGGCCCGCGGAGTGCGCGCCCGCGCCCACTGGTACGCCGGGCGCGTCGAGCAAGCCGCCGCCGAGCTCGACGCCCTGCTGGCGGATCCCAGCGTGCGCGATCCGTGGGCCCAGGGTGTCGCGAAGCTGGCGCGCCGTGGGCGTGGTCGGCGGCCCTTCGAGATCGGGGGCGGTTTGGTAGCGGCCCTCGATATGCCGCGCATCGGCAACACGACCCTGCTCGTCCCCGTGGAGGTGAACGGTGAGCCATCCCTCGCCATGATCGCCACGGACACCGCGGAGACGGTGGTGGACACCAGCGCGGGCGGTGAGGGCGGCTGGGTCTCGCTGCGCTTCGCGGAGCGCATCGAGGTGAGCGACGTCCCGGCGATCGGCAAGGATCTTTCCGGCCTGTCGCGGCAGCTGAACGCCCCCATCAAGCTCCTCATCGGGGTCCAGCTGTTGCGACAGCTCCACGCGACCGTCGACTTCGCCGCGGGGCAATTCGTCGTGCGCTCCTTCGAGCCGCCGCCGCCACCCCAGGCCACCACCGTGCACCCCGGCTACGTGCGCGGCGGAGCCATGGTCCTGCCCGCGAGCTTCAGCGCCGAGTCCGAGGGCGCGCGAGCGTCGCTGCTCGTGCACACGACGATGGCGTACCCGGTGGCTCTCGACGAGGGCGGCTGGGAGAAGGCGGGCGTCGACGTGAATGGGTTCAGCGCGCTCCCGGGCCAGAGCGGGGTGAAGATGGGACGGCTGCCCATGCTGCGGCTCGGCGCCTTCGAGATCCCCAACGTGCCGGGCATCCTGGGCGCCCCCATCCACGAGGTGGAGAAGAGCCTCGGGGTGGAGCTCGATGGCTTCGCCGGCTCCGGGCTGGTCGCCACCTTCCGGGTCACCTTCGCGGACGGCGGGCGGACCGTGTGGCTCGAGGATCTGCCCCCCGAGGTGCTCGAGCAGGAGGCGAACGCGCGGGCTCGTCAGGCGGAAGAGCGGGCGGCGGCGCGCGCCGAGGCGGAGGCCGCAGCAGCCGCGGAGGCAGCGGAGGCCGCTGGAGCGGATCGGCCGTCGCCCACGACGGCCCCAGCCGCCCAGCCCGCCCAAGCCACGGGTGACGGCCGATGAGCGGCCAGGGCGCGCACCTGGCGATTTACCCGGGGAGCTTCGATCCCCCCACCCACGGCCACCTCGACGTCGTGCGGCGCGCCGCAGACCTCTTCCCGCGGGTGATCGTCGCCATCGGCGTGCACCCGAGCCGGCGCCCGCTGTTCACCATCGAGGAGCGCCTCGAGCTGATGCGTGAGGTGTGCGCGGGGATCCCGAACATCACCGTCGAGAGCTTCGGGGGCCTGCTGGCGGATTACGCGCGGCGGGTCAACGCGCGGGTGATCGTGCGGGGGCTCCGGGTCGGCGCCGACTTCGAGTACGAGCTGCAGATCGCCCACGCCAACGCGGATCTGGCGGAGGAGATCGACACCGTGTTCCTCCCGACGCGCACCCGCTATGGCTTCATCTCCGCGTCGTTGGTGCGGGAGATCGCGAGCCACGGCGGGGACGTGAGCCGCTACACGCCCGAGCCCGTGTGCGTGGCGCTGGGACGCAAGTTCGCGCCCCAGCAGGCCTGAGCGGCGCGGCAAACGGGCGTTTTCCGGAGCCGTCGGGGCTCCAGCGGCGTGGCCGGTCGCGCGGTGGGGTGCCTCGTGGTCTCGCGCGGACGGCGTGGTCTTCCGCACGGCGTGCTCTCGCGCACGGCGTGCTCTCGCGCAGGACGTGGCCTCGCGCAGGACGTGGCGGCGACGACGACTCAGCGCCGCGCCGCGTCCTCGAGGGCGTCGAGGGCGCCGCTCAGGCTCGCCTCGAGGCGGCCGAGGTCCGTGTCCAGGACGAGGGTGTTCGGCGGGAGGGCGGCGTCGGCGTTGACGACGACGTCTCGCTCCAGGCCCTGCGCGTGCAACGCCCGCCCGAGCCGAGGGGCGTCGGGGGGAGCGCAGGAGAGCTCCAGGCGTCGCGCGCCGCGCGCTTCGTCGAGCAGTCGCGTCGCGAAGTGGAGCAGCGCCTGATCCGACTCCGCCAGGGCCGCGCCGACGAGGCGCTCGGCCATGAGCCGCGCGAGGCCCACGACGTCCGGCAGCTGGCTCGCCAGGGCGTGCGCCGCGGCTCGTCGCGCTCCCAGGGCGGCTCCGATCGCGTCGTCGGTCGAGGCCGCCCGCGACGTGTCGGTCTCGGGGAGGGCGTGTGGGTCCGTCTCCGCGAACGAGCTCGTGGGCGTGAGCGTCGTGCGGGCGTCGTCGCCCCGCGATGCGCGGACGATGCGGCCGCGTCGGAGGGATGAATGGCCGTCGATCATGGCTCTTGGTGCTCCCGCGTTCGCGCGTCGGTGTCTGAGTCTCGGGGTTCGCGCGTCGGTGCCCGCGGCCACGATCGGGGCGCGCTGCGGCGCTGTCAATCGCGCTCGGGAGCGCGGCGTCGTGCCCGCGGGAGTGAGGTCGTGTGCTCGTGGGGACTACCCCTGGCGCGGTCCCTCGAACCGCGTCGTTGCGGAGCCCATGGTGCGGTGGGACAGTGAAAGGGCTCCCTCATGAAGAAGACAGTCTCTCCTCGATCGCACACAGGGCTCTTTCGACCCTGGCTCGGTGCGTCTCTGCGCCCTCTGCTCGTGGGGCTGTTCGGTGGCCTCGCGTACGTGGGGTGTGGCAGCGGTGACGAGACGCCCGGCCCCGCGGGCGCTGGCGCGGCTCCCGCGGCCTCGGGAGGCGGAGGCAACGCCAGCGGCGGCAGCGCGCCCGGCGCCGGCTCCGTGATCATCGATCCGGGGCCCATGAGCCCCGGCGGACACGGGGGCAGCCGTCCCGTCGCCGTCATCGAAGAGACCCTGCCCGACGGCTTCACGCCGGAGACGAACGGCGGCTGGAAGGTGATCGGGCCCCTCGCGGACTTCGACGAGCCGAGCGAGAACGTGTGCGCGAACGTCCTGCGGGTGATCGCGCGGGACTTCTCCTCGACCCACGTCGACTTCGGTCAGCACAAGCCGCCGGGGCCGATCGTCCAGGAGCTGTACACGGGCCTCGTCCAGGCCACGCTCGGTGCGGATCGCAAGCCCGTGATCCACCCCGATCGCTCCCCGAACGTCATCGACGACTTCTCGGACTGGTACGTGACCACCGAGGAGACGAACGTGGCTTACGTCATGGACCTGTGGCTCGAGCCGAAGCCGGGCGAAGAGGGGACCTTCGTGTTCGACTCGGACGACTTCTTCCCCCTCGACGAGCACAACTCCTGGGACGAGATCCACTACGGAGGCGGCGGGCGGCCCCACAACTTCCTGTTCACCACGGAGCTGCACACGGCCTTCGAGTACAAGGGCGGCGAGGTCTTCAATTTCCGCGGCGACGACGACGTGTGGGTCTTCATCAACGGGAAGCTCGCGGTGGATCTCGGCGGCATCCACGGCCCCGTGGAGGGTGAGGTGGATCTCGATGAGAGCGCGGAGGCGCTCGGCATCGAGGTCGGGAACGTCTACACCCTCGACCTGTTCCAGGCCGAGAGAAACCCCACGGGCTCGAACTTCCGCATCGAGACGAGCCTCGACTTCCGGGAGTGTGGGATCCTGCAGCAGGACATCATCCGCTGAGCTCCGCCCGTCCGGTGCCCACGAGAGGGCGCCGGGTGGCGCTCCCTACGCCGCGCGGCGCTCCCTACGGCGCCGCACGCCGCACGGCGCTCCCTACGCCGCACCCGCACCGTGATGGCGTCACCGCGAGCCCTCCCGGCGTTACGGGAGGGACATCGTCCCCGCGTCGAAGCGCAGCGGAGCCTGCTGTCCGCGGAACAGGATCGAGTGCCAGCCGGGCTCCGGCTCGGGCACCATGAGCTCGGCCGCGCCCAGGTGGTCCATGGGGATCCGATACACGGTCACCTCGAGCAGCGGGTTCCCGGCGGCGTCGAGGATCTCGGCGCGCTCCGGGGTCCCCGTCGCCTGCGCCGGCTTGGAGAAGGAGGTCACCCAGCGGGGGCCCCGCGCGTCCGTCACCGCGGAGCGCCAGGTGGCGATGGGCAGGTCCGCGGAGCGGAAGCCTGTGCCGCCATTGATGGTGGCCACCCGCTCCGTCAGCAGGCGGTAGACGTAGTCGCTCACCCACTGGTCTCGGCAGTAGCCCATGATGTCCGTGCGATCGGGCGCGTGGAGCGTGTTGGTGGCCTCGAAGCCCCACCAGCCGATCTGACCGCCGCCGTGAGGGTAGTTGGGGTCGGGGGAGTCCGGGCCGCCACAGGGGGAGTGGGGCCGCCCGTGGGTGTGGCCGATCTCGTGGGCCATCGTCTCCGCGTCGCCCCGGCTACCGCGAGAGAGCCCGATGGCGACCCGGTAGTGCCGCGCGTTGTTGCCCGCCTCGGGGACGTAGCCCATGCCCGCGACGCAGCCGCGATTGCAGTAGTTCGACGCCGAGGGCTCGAACAGCCCGTAGTAGTAGACGTCGTTGGCGGCGTTGTCGGTGGCGTGGCGGTCGCGGAGCTCGACGAGCGCCTCCGTCCAGCCGGTGCCTTCGGCCTGGAGGTCGCCGGAGATCGCCAGGGGAGCGCCGAGGCTGTGATCCACCCCTGCGACGGGGAACATGGAGGCCAGATAGCTGCTGTACAGCTCGAGGCGCTCGGGGGCGACGTTCGGGGTGACGCCGTTGGGAGCGTTCAGGGGCACGTACACCAGCTTGAGGCGACCGACGTCCCGCGCGGCGAGGGGCGCGGCGCCATCCGTCGGGTACTTCGGGGCGAGGGGCGTGCCGGCGGGGGAGTCGCCGCACTCGACGATCTCCACGACGTAGCTCGTCGAGGAGGTGATGAGCTCCCCGGGCACCTCGATGTTGAAGGTGCTGGCCAAGTTCGCTTCGGAGGAGGACGCCGAGACGGTGCGCTTGTGGAACACCTGCTCGAGCTCTTCCCCGTTCAGCAAGCTCAGGCGGGCCGAGAGGACGCGGGGACTGAAGCTCGCGCTGGTGTCGGTGTAGACGCGGAGGACGCCGTTCTTGCCGGCGATGACGTCGGCGGCGCGACTCTCCACCTCCTCGCCCCCGTTCATGATCGAGACCTTGCCCGCCTGCAGCACGGCGATCTCCCGGATGGTGATGTCCGCCGCCAGGACGTTCGTGCAATCGTCGCCCACGTCGCCCGAGCAGCGGCCCGTCACGCAGGTCTCCTCCCCGGGGCAGGCGTTGTCGCATTCGCCGCAGTGGAGCACGGAGGACTCCGTGTCGACGCAGGTGCCCTGGCACAGGGTCTGGCCCTCGGGGCAGGCGCAGGCGCCCTCCGTGCACGGGTAGCCGCCCGTACAGGCGTTGTCGCATTCGCCGCAGTGGGCGACGTCCGCCTGCAAGTCCACGCAGCGGGAGCCGCAGCGCACCTTGTCCGGGTCGAGGCACTCGCACTCGCCCTCGGAGCAGCGCTGCCCCGCCGCGCACTGCTGCCCGCATGCCCCGCAGTGGGCCACGCTGTTCTGCGTGTCGACGCAGGTGCCGCTGCAGTCCGTCAGGGGGCAGCCGGCGCCGGCGGGCACGCAGCTGCCGCTGACGCACAGCTCGTCGTCGGCGCAGGGGGAGTCGCAGGCGCCGCAGTGGTCGGGGTCGGAGGAGAGATCCGCGCACTGCCCGGCGCAGATCGTCGTGTCGTCCGGGCAGCCGCAGTCTCCCCCGAAACAAGGCGTGCCCGCGGAGCAGGCGTCGTCGCATTTGCCGCAGTGGGCGGCGTCGTTCCGCGTGTCGACGCAGGCGCCGTCGCATTCCTCGTAGGGCGCCGCGCACTCGGACCCGCAGGTGCCGTTCGAGCAGAGCTCTCCGGTCGCGCACGGCGCGTCGCAGTCACCGCAGTGGGCCACCGACGTCTGGAGATCGACGCAGCTCGTGCCGCAGGGGTCGAGCCCCCGCGGGCACTCGATCACCGGGGCGCCGCCGCCGGTCCCGCTCGTCGCGCCTCCCGAGCTCGAGGCCATGGGTTCGTCGTCGGGGGAATCGCTTAGGGCAGCGGTGCACGAGGCGCCGGCGAGGGCGGCGACCGCGAAGAGCGGCGTGAGACGGAGCGTGAGGTCCCGCAGGGTGCGTCGCCGCCGCAGGTGCCTCTCTTCGATGTTCCCCTGCGCGCGCCCAGACATCCTAGGCAGTCTCCTGGGTGACACTCGGGAGCTCAAGACGTTCGCGCGGGGTGACCGAAGAAACTCGCGGACCGTAGACGGAAAGTTCTGTCGCGATGGTCGAGCGCGACGTAAGTCGAACTGCGCGGCGCGCCGGCGTCGTCGGACGCGGCATCGTCGGGCGCAGCGTCGTCGGGCGCGTCGTCGTCGGACGCGTCGTCGTCGGGCGCAGCGTCGTCGGGCGCAGCGTCGTCGGACGAACGGCCCGCGAACGCCAGCGGTTCACGCGAAGATTCCGTCGATCGGCCCGAAGTACATGGTCTCGTCGTCGCCCAGGACGAAATCCGGCACGCCGAAGGCTTGCCCACAGGCCATCCAGTAGTCGTTGGTGGAGCGCATGTTGTTCCCGGTGGCCGACGAGGGGCGCCCGCCGCTGTGAGCCCAGTACTGGCCTCCGCGCAGGCCCGTCTCCGCGCCGCCGAAGAGAAGCCAGGGCATGTCGTTCCAGCTGTGACTGAAGCCGTGGCTCACCTCCGTGACGTAGGGCACGAGGGTCGTGTCGAGGATCGGTCGCCCGGTGATGTCCTCGGTCTCCGCGAGCTCCTGGAGGAACGTCGCCGCCCGCTCCGCGTACCAGACCTCGATGCGCGTGAGGAACTCGCGCACGTCGTCCGTCTCCGGGTTGTGGCTGGTGGTGTGATGCACCTTGAAGACCGCGGCGTCCGGCGGCCACATGCCGCCGAAGCTCACGTGGTTGGTGCCCGGCGACCACTGGAAGGTCACCGTGCGGGTGAGGTCGCAACGGAAGGCCGCCTTCACGAGGGCGAGGTGCAGCTCGCCGATGCGGCGGTGCTTCTCGTCGTCCCGCTCGGGGGACACGTTGGCGCCGCCGTAGGGGTCCACGCGCTGACTCACCTGGATGACGTCGGGAGGTTGGTCGACGCCGCAGAAGGCGGGGTCGCGCGGATCCGCGTCGAGCTCCCGCTCCAGCTCTCGCACCGCGTCCTCGTAGGCGTCGAGCTTCTCGCGCTGCCCCGCCGGAGCGATCGTGCGCATGCGCTCGAGATCCCGGAGGGCGAAGTCGAGCACGCTCTTCTTCCCGGCCCGCGCCCGCGCCAGGGCTTCGAGGTTGTCGCTGGTGGTGCCCCCGGGCATGAGGGTGCCGAAGAGGCGCTCGTAGGCCTCCAGCGGCTGATAGTACGGCGTCATCGGCGCGCGCGGGCCCGAGTAGGAGAGGTGACGGGGAGACACCTCGCCGGGGGTGTCCGCGCGCCGATCGCAGGACAGCTGCAGGGACTGGATCGGCACGTCCTGCAGCACGCTGGAGCTCTGCAAGAGGAGCTGATCGACGCTCGCGCCCTCCGCGTAGGGATCGTCCCCGCCGTTGCCGGGATAGAGCTGAGGCGCGCGTCTCCCGGTCACCATGAGCACGGTGCCGCGCTCGTGTCCCCCACCCGCGGAACCCCCGGCGGGCAGCCCGAGGCCGCGGAACACGACCATGCGATCCCGCAGCGGCGCGAAGGGCGTGAGGATGCGCGACAGCTCGTAGGTGGACAGATCGCTGCCGGTGCCGGTGGGCCACCAGTTCGCGAAGATGGTGCCGACGGGGCGCTGGATCATCAGGAAGCGCCGGGGCGCCGGGTTGCCCTCTTCCTGGGCTTCGAGGCGATCGAGCAGGCCGATGAGGCCGACCGCAGCGCCGACGCTGCCGATGAAGCTGCGGCGGGAGAAAGAGTAGGTCTTCATGGAGCGCTGTCCTCCTTGCGTAGGGAGAGGGCGGGGGAGCGGGCGATGGCCTCGAGCACGTCGGCGAGGTTGCTCTGGCCGGTGAGGCCGTCGCTGGCCTGCTGAACCTCGCAGGCGTCTCTGCCGAGGCTCTCCTCGCCGGTGCCGTAGACGAGCAGGTGGCGCGTGACGCACTGCACGAACTCGGGGCGCTCGGCGATGTCCTCCGCGAACTCGACGACGTCCGCGTACTGGCCGTCGAAGGTCGCGTGGCTGCTGAAGTCGACGCTGGCGTCGATGGGGACGCCCTTCTCCGTCGTGCGGTAGCGGCCGATGGCGTCGTAGGTCTCGAACAACAAGCCGAAGCCGTCGAACTGGTTGTGGCAGTTGTTGCACGGGCTGGTGCTGGCGCGGGCCTCGGCGCGCTCCCGCTCCGTCATGTCGTGCTCCAGCTGCGCCTCGATCTCCGCGATGGCGTCCTCGGGGGGCGACGGGATCTTGGGCAGACAGAGCAGCGGGCCGTTCACGAAGAGCCCACGAGCCACCACGGACGTGCTGTCCGTGCGGGAGAGGGTCGCGAGCACGCTGGGCTGCGTGAGCAGGCCGATGCGCTCCGGGGGCAGCGGCACCTCGACGAACTCCGTCGGGTCGGAGCCGGGGAAGGGCACGCCGACCAGATCCGCCAGGGCGGCGTTCATCGGCGAGGTGCGCGCGGTGAGCAGGGAGGAGAGCCCCTCGTCGCCCCAGAGGTGCGCCTCGAGGAAGAGCTCCGTCTCCCGGTACATCTGGGAGGCCAGAGCGGCGGAGAACTCCGGATACAGGCCGGGATCCTTCACCTTCCCGAACAGGTTGCCGAGGGTCCAGGCGGCCAACAGGGTCTTCTCGACGCTCCCGCGCACCTCGGAGCGCTCGAGCAGACGTCGCACCTGCAGCACGCGCTCCTCGGGGTCGGCGAGGGCGCCCGAGTCCGCCGCGGCGAGGAGCTCGGGATCCGGGAGGCTGTCCGTGAGCAGGTAGGAGAGGGAGCTGGCGAGCTCGTGGGGCGTCAGCTCGTAGAAGCCATCGTCTCGCGGTGAGCCGTACTCCGTGCGATGATTGAAGGAGGGGGACACGATCACCGCCTGCACCGCGAGCTGCACGCCGTCGCCGAAGCTCGACTCCGCGCCTTGCGCGTACACCTCCATGAGGTCGTCCAGCTCCTCCGCGAGCACGGGCCTCCGGAACGCGCGGTGGGCGAAGTCCTCGAGGTAGGCGCGCACGCAGGTGGCGTCCGTCCCGTCGCAGCCCGTCACCTCGGCGGCCTCCTGGGGGAGGTCTCGGGTGACGTGGAGCGCCCACTCGAGGCGCGTGCTCACCACGGACGTGTTGGCCACGTACCCCTTGCGGGCGAAGGTCTTCGTGTAGACGTCGGGCGCGAGGCGCCCTTCGATGGCCGCCGGGCCGAGCAGGTCGCGCAGGGAGCTCACGAAGGCGAGCTCATCGAGCAAGATGAGCGCTTGCTCGATGCGCGGGAGACAGGAGCCGCCGCCAGGGGCGTTCGGGTCGTCGTCGTCGTCGCGGCTCCCTTCGGCGGCCTCGTCCCCTTCGAGGAGCGCTCCGTGACAGCCGAGGGGGGAGAGCAAGGCGAACCCCCAGGCGAGCGCCCCCAGGAGCTCCGTGGTCGCGCGCAGCAGGGTGCGCCGTCGGCCTGGACGGAGAGGACGGCGCGCCGAGCGGCGGAGCAGATCCGGCGGAGCGCTCGTCGCTCCGGGTGAGGGCGCAGCGGGTGACATGGTGAAGGGCTTGTCGCCGGGCCCTGCCGGTGATGGTCATCTTTTAGGCTCGCGGCAGTTTTGTGGCCTCGCGCCTCCTGGATCGGGGAGCGGCGCGGGCCCGTTGGAACGAGCCCCCCACGAGCCCCCTCAGGGCGCGTCGGGTCCGCGCCGGGCGAGCTCGCGGAGCTCTTGGGGGCTCAGCGCACCCCGATAGATGCGAAACTCGTCGTAGCGCCCGCGGAGGAACGTGCCCTGGTCCTGGATCCATTGGGATCGTCCGAGCCAGTCGTTGGTGTCGTCGAGGTCCGCCAAGGACATGGCGGGTCGCACGCCCTCTCCCGCGACGAGCTCGCCGTCCAGGTACAGCTCGAAGCGCTCGTCCACGTCGGAGAACACCAGGGCCACGAAGGCCGGCTCCTCGACGGGCAACGGCGACGAGGTGCGGACCCACTGCACGCTGCCGACGACCTCCCGGGCGGCCGTGAGCACGTGGGGCGGATCCTGAGAGGCGGCGCCGCAGTTGGAGGGCGTCACGAACACGGAGCTCGTGGCGAGCCCGGCGTCCCCCGGGGTCTCCGCGTCGTTGTTGCCGAAATCGAAGATGCGCTGCCAGCAGCGGCTGGGTTCGCTCTCCCACGTGAGCCAGGCGGCGAAGGTGACCGCGGGGAGATGGCTGACGAGCCGAGGGGGCAAGGCGACGTAGTCGTCGACGCCGTCGAGGAGGAGCTCGCCGGTGCCCGTCAGGGTGGCGCCCCCCAGAATGGCGCCGTCGGCGTCGCCGACCCGATCCACCGCCGTGGTGCCCTCTCCCTCGAAATCGTAGCGGTGGAGGAGCAGGGAGGCCGCCGTCGAGCCGCCGGATCCCCCCGCACCCGCCGCGCCCCCCTCGCCGCCGAGAGGGCCCGCGCCGCCGGATCTCGGAGCACCGCCACCCGCGCTCGGCGCGCCACCGAAAGTGCTCCCGCCGGGAGGAGCCAGGAAGTGGAAGTGAGCTTCGTCGTCGCAGGCAGCGCCCCCCAGCGCGAGCACCCCGAGGATTCCGAGCCGCGCCCGCTGGCACGTCGCGCGCAGTCCCCGAGACGAGGACGTCGGCAGCCGAAGAGCTGAAGGACGCACGATCGACGGCCGCGGCGCTCGGTCGAGTGTGGGGGGGCCGGGCATCGATCGGGAGCTTACCCGAGTTCACCGCGCGGGTGAGAGTGGGGGAGGGTTCACCGTGGGTGTCGCGTTGGGAGGCACCTTCGTGGAACACTGGGCGCGGTGCTCCTCCCCGCCCTCGTCATCGCTCAGCTCGTGGGCATCCATGCCGCGGACGGGGACCGCGCGCAGGTCGCGGCGGCGGTGCAGGGCTGCGAACAGGCGCTCGGGGAGGGACGCTGCAGCGCGGCGCCGGAGGGCGCGGGCGAGTCGCGGTGGCTGGCGGAGCTCCGCTGGCGGGACGCGGAGCAACGACACGCTCACGTACGACTCACGCGCAGCGACGCGGGGCAGGACGAGGTGATGTCCCGCGACGTCGAGTTCGACGCGGACGATCCCCTCGAGCAGCGTTACCGGGCGCTGGGGCTGATCGTCGCCGCCTACGTGATCGCCAGCGGCTCCGCGGACCCGGAGCGAGAGACCCCGCCCGACGGCGAGCTCCCCCTCACGGACGCCCCTCCCAGCGATCCGCTCCCGCCCCCGGTGTTCCTCGCGACGGACCCCGAAGAGCCTCCACGAGGGTCGCCGTGCCCCCCCTGGGGCGTCGACGGGGCGGTGCTCGCCGCGCTGGCCACCGACGACGGCGTGGGGCGGCTCGGGGGGAGCCTGAGGCCCTGGTGGCGGCTCTGCGATCGCCCGCTCCTGATGCTCGCTCAGCTGCGTTGGTCCCGGGGTGAGCGGGAAGAGCTGTCGGTGTCCGCCCTGGGCGCGTCCGCGGGGCTGGGGGTGCACCTCGCCGCCTCCAGCTGGCCCGTGGCCCTCGAGCTCCGGGGGGAGGTCGTGGGGGAGCATGTGTCGCTGCAGGCGCGGGACGCGGGCGGGGAGCGCACCGAAGCGGACGCTGCCTGGCGGCTGGGGGCGCGGGCCGGGGCGGACGTCCTGGTGTGGTGGGGAGGCGGCTGGGCGGTGTTCGTGGGCGGGGAGCTGAGCGTGCTCCGGCCGCGCCTGGTCGTGGACGTGGCCGAGGAGCCGCGGCTGCGGGAGGGGTGGTGGGGCGTGGGGGCGCTCGCCGGCGTGCGCTGGCAGGCCTCTCGGTGAGCCTGGGCGGCGCACCCGCACACGCCGTGGGATCTTTCTTGCGTGAACTCGGCGGGGTCGGACGACCATACTGTTCGGTTCCCTGTGCCCTTCGCGTTCTCCCGCCCCAGCTCGCCACCCGTGACCGAGAGTCCACCCGTCTGGACCGACGAGGCGCTCCTCGCTGCCCTCGGGGCGGGCGATCCTCGGGCGGCCCTGGCCCTCTACGAGCATCTGCGCCCGGCCATCGACCGCGCCCTGCGGCGGGTGCTGCACGGGCGTCACCGGGATTTCGACGATCTCGTCCAGACGACCTTCGAGCGTATCCTGCGGGGCGTGGCGGAAGAACGCTTCGAAGGACGGAGCACCCTGCGCACGTGGGCCTCGGCCATCGCCGCCCACGTGGCCCTCGACGCCCTGCGCAAGGGCGGCCGCGAGGCGAAGCGGCTGTACGGGGACGTCGCCGTCGCGGAGCTGCCGACGGGGCAGCGCGCCGAGCCACGGATGGAGGCGCGGGCAGAGCTGGTGCGCGTCCACGACATCCTCTCCCGCATGAACCCGGATCTCGCCGAGACGCTGCTGCTCCACGACGTGCTCGGCCACCCCCTCGACGAGGTCGCGGAGATGAAGGGCGCCGGGCTGAGCGCCACCCAGTCGCGTCTGCGGCGCGCGCGGCAGGAGCTCAAGCGCCGGGCGGCGGCTGCCATTTCCCCCGGGAGGCGAGCGTGAAGACGACCCGCGACTCCGTGCCAGAGCTCCTCGAGCCCCTGCGGAACGGCCCCATCGGCGTGGCCACCCCGGAGGAGATCGAGGCCGAGCAGAGGCGGCTGCTCCCGTGGCTGGAGGCCCAGATCGCCGCGCTGCCCGAGGAGCGTCGCCGCCACCAGCAGGCGCGACGGCAGCGGCGCGCGCGGTGGATCGCCGGAGCGGCCGCCCTGGCAGCGGCGGCCGGGGTGTTGCTGCTGTGGGGCGGCTGGGGACCCGACGGGGAGAGAGAGACGGCGGGCGGCCCGGAGGGAGCGAGCGAGCCCTACGCGATCCTGCTCTCGGGGCGCCTGTCGACGGGCAAGCTGGAGATCCTGCCCGGCTCGCGCCTGGGGGCGGCGAGCCTCGTGGAGAGCTCCGAGGAGGCTCCGGCGGTGCTGCGCGGGGGCAGCGGCTACGTGGCGGAGCTGAGCCCGGGGGGGCAGCTGGCCCTGGGCGCTCCGGGCGGGGAGCCCGGGCGGCAGGAGCTACGCCTCGAGCGGGGGCAGGTGCAGCTCACCGTGCCCAAGCTGGGCCCGGGGGCCACCCTCAGCGTGCTCACGGAGGACGCGCGGGTGGTCGTGCGTGGGACGAAATTTACCGTCACGCTGCGAGAAGACGACGGGACGGGTCCGGCGGAGCGCCGCACGACCTGCGTGCGGGTGAGCGAGGGCTCCGTCGAGGTGCAGCGGCGGGGAGCCTCGCCGGTCGTGCTCGGTCCGGGCGAGGGCTCCGGGTGCGGCGAGGACGCGCGCGGTTCCGCGGGATCGGCGGCGGAGCAGGGACGCTCGGAGGACGAGGCGCTCGCGGGCGCGGGGACGTCGCAAGGAGCGCGCTCCCGGGCGGACGGAGCCGCGGCGCAGCGGGGGCGCAGCACCTTGCGGCAGGAGAGCGAGCTCCTGGCGTCCGCCTTGGCGGCGGAGCAGCGGGGCGATCGGGCGCGGGCTCGGCGGGAGCTCCGCACGCTGCTGCGCCGTCACCCCCAGTCGCCCTTGGCGAACGAGGCGCGCGCTGCCCTCGAGCGTGTCGAGCGCTGAGCGGGGTCACGAGCCGAGCAGAGTCGCGA
>JAAZAA010000098.1 GCA_012514535.1 Myxococcales bacterium
CAGCTCGTTTCGTCGGCGTGTTTCGCTGGAGCCTCCGCGACGTGCTGCTGCGCCTCGGCTACCGGTACCGCCAGGGCCTTGCTTGCGACCTTCTGGTTGCCGACAACCGCGCCCAGCGAGATCCCCCCTGGGTCAGGATAGTGGTCGCCTCGGTCAATCCAAGTTGGGGGCATCGAGGTGAACGAGATGGAGCAGCAGGTGTACAGCGAAGCCTTCCGGAGGCGGATGGTTCAGCGGATGAGCGGTCCTGGAGGTACGACGGCGACGGCGCTATCAGCGGAGGTTGGGATCTCCCAGCCGACGCTGTCGCGCTGGCTGCGCGAGGCCGGGAAGGCCAGAGTGGAGGCGATGTCAGGAAAGAAGCAAGGAACGCCCAAGGCGTCCCGTCGCCGCCGCCCGTCGGAGCGGACGGGTGAGGAGAAGTTCCGCATCGTGATGGCGGCAGCGGGCCTCGAGGAGAGCGAGCTCGGAGCGTTCCTCCGACGCGAGGGACTCCATGACGAAGACCTCGTTCGCTTTCGCGAGGAGGTCCGAGCGGCGGCGATCGCAGGGCTGTCGGCGAGGAAGACGCGCGGGGAGACGGCGGAGCAACGGCGCATCCGTGAGCTCGAGGGCGACCTCAAGCGAAAGGACGCCGCGCTCGCGGAGACAGCGGCGTTGTTGGTGCTGCGAAAAAAAGCCGTGGCCCTCTGGGGGGAAGAGGGCGAAGACACATGACTGGGGAACGCATCGAAACGCTGGCACTCCTTGATGAGGCCGTGGGGGCGGGTTGCCGGCTCGGGGTCGCCTGTCGCGAGCTTGGCCTGAGCATTCGAACGGTCGAGCGTTGGCGACGCGTGCCCAATGGCGGCGAAGACCAGCGCCGCGGGCCGAAGGAGAAGCCTAGCCACGCGCTGACCGAGGCCGAACGCGCCGAGGTCGTACGCGTCGCGAACGAGCCGGAGTATCGCAGCTGCGGACCGAAGCAAATCGTCCCCAGGCTCGCCGACCTCGGGATCTACATCGCGTCGGAGTCGTCGTTCTACCGGATTCTTCGCCAAGACAATCTTATCGTTCCTCGCGGTGCGTGCCGTCCTCGCACGGTCATCCGCCCCGAGGAGATCATCGCGAAGGGCCCGAACGAGCTGTGGAGCTGGGACATCACCTATCTCCCGGCTGCGGTGAAGGGGACCTTCTACTACCTCTACCTCTTCGTCGACGTGTGGAGCCGGCGCATCATGAAGGCTGAGGTCCGGGCGACAGAGTGCGCGGACGCCGCCTCCGAGCTGATCCGAGCTGCGTACGCCGAGCACGGGGTCGAACCCGACACGCTCCGCCTGCACTCGGACAATGGGAGCCCGATGAAAGGCGGAACGACGCTCGCAACGATGCAAGCGCTCGGTATCGTCCCATCCTTCAGCCGTCCGAGCGTCAGCGATGACAACCCCTACTCAGAGGCGCTGTTCCGCACCATCAAGTACGCCCCTGCGTACCCGCGGAAGCCCTTCGAGTCCCTCGAGGCGGCCTGGGCGTGGGTCGAGCGCTTCGTGGCCTGGTACAACCACGAGCATCTCCACAGCGCCATCGGCTTCGTGACCCCCGACCAGCGTCATCGCGGCGCGGACCTCGCGGTCTTCGCCAACCGTCGCGCCGTGTATGAGGCTGCCCAGCAGAGGAACCCCGCCCGCTGGAGTGGTCGCACGCGAGAGTGGGATGCACCCGCCGTCGTGCCTCTCAACCCACGGGAGCCCGAAACCCGCGCTCGGGCGTCGGCATCGCGCCGCCTCGGCGCGATGCCGGCGACGAGCATGGCGCCGACCGAAGGCTCGCGCTGCGCCCCCACCTCCCATAGGCGCCAAGTCGACGAGGTGCTCGCGTCGTAACCTTCAGGCGACAACTATCTTGACACCCACCGAGTCTGCCTTTGCCATGACTCCTAATATACGTTTGGTTTCGGGTTACACTGCGTTCCTTGTGTGCGTTGCGTTGGCCTGTTCCGGTGTGCCTTCGAAGAAACAGCTTCCGCTGAACGACGGCGTGTCAGCGTCAGGAGTATCGGGCAGGGAACCAAGGGAACGCGCGGTCGACGAGGGGGAACTCGAAGGCAGGCTGGTGTATCGTCCCCCTTTCCCTGCAATCAATCCACTCGATCTTGGCTGCGAGTGCTCGGAGAGCGGCTGTGAGGCGTCGCAGTGGCTCCGCACGGATTCGTTGCTGCAACGCAGTTGGATTCCCGCACCTCGTTCGGAGGAGTGGTCGGAACCGCCAGGCCCAGTCCCGACGATGATGGAGGGAGCATGTTCGGAGAACGTCGCCGAGGGGGTGCTCATTGGGGCCGGTCATGAGTTGAAGTTGCTGCGAGGCTCCAAGGCAGCGCCCGAGGTGGCGTGGGTGTCGCGAAGCGGAGTTTTCCTGCGCGCCGAACCCCTCGGCACTCAACCGGTGGCGGCGGTGGCAGATGGGCCAGGCGACCAGGTCGCGGTTGCGTTCGAGAACGGGATCGTGCAGGTCGTGCCAGGGGGATCGACGATCCGCGCCCGGGGGTCCAACTCGAGTTTCACCATACCACCGAAAGCGCCCTGGCCTTTGGGGGAGATG
>JAAZAA010000099.1 GCA_012514535.1 Myxococcales bacterium
CGACGCCGGTCCACGACGACGCCGGTCCACGACGACGCCGGTCCACGACGACGCCGGTCCACGGCACGCGCGGAGCAGGCCCCGGCCCCCCCTGCTCGGCTCCCGCGAGCACGGAACGTGACGTGATGACGCTCAGAGCCGCTTCCACGCGGCGGGCGCGCCCGTGCTCTTCAAGCGGGGAGCTTCGACGGACAGGACGTAGTCGACGCGTCGATTGCGGGGCTCGTCCACCTCGTCCTCGGTCTTCACCTTGAGGGCGTGTTCGCCGAAGCCCTCGTAAGCGATCGGCATGGTGAGCCCATGGTCACGGAACCACTGTGCGATGGCGCGGGCGCGGCGCCGGGAGAGGTTCCGATTGTGCTCCGCGCTGCCCCGTGTGTCCGTATGACCAGCGATGAAGAGGGTCACGGCGCCCAGATCTTTGTGCTGCTCGAAGGCCTGCCGGATCTCCTCGAGGCTGCGCCGCAGCTTGGGCTCTTCCTCCGGACGGATGGCGGCGGAGTTCGTCTCGAACACCACCTCCTCGTGGGGGATCTCGAGGGACCAGGGCACGATGGCGATGCCCTTGTAGTAACCGTCCGCGTCGTAGGCGTAGAGCTCGATCTTGGCGACGGGCTCGTCGCTCTTCGGCTGCCACGTCACCACCAGGCGCGCGTTGGCGGGACGGCCGCTGAAGTCGATCTCGTCCTCCGCGAGGGTGGCCCCGGACGCCGCGAACACGGAGATGCGCACGTGCCCCGCGGGGCGCGACATGCGCAGCTCCAACCGGCGCGCCTCGAGATCCACCGAGCTCCGGTCGATGGTCACCTCCAGGGGCACCCGGGGGCCCTCGTCCGGGGTCTCCTCCGCGGGCCGAGCCCCTTCGATCTCGCTGCTCCGCGATGCCCCCTCCGCAGCCGCCGCGGCATCCGTGAGCAGGACCGCGCCCGCGGCCCACGCGGCCGCCACTACCCAGCCGATTCTCCGGCGCTCGCGAGCCTCCATGGCTCGCTCACGATAGCACGTACCGCCGGGGCGGTTGCGGCGGGGCGGTCTCAAAGCACCTCGCCCCCGCCCCTGCCGTCAGAGCTGGACGACCAGGCGCGCGGCCATGGCCTGATCCGCGGCGGCGCAGAAGGCCTTCCACTCCGCGTAGTCGGCGGGCTTCACCCGCGTCACGTCGAGGGACAGGCGGCTCCGCACGGTCACCTCGTTGCCCTGCTTCTCCACGGTGACCCGCACCGACCCGAAGCGGGACTCGACCTGGGCGTCCGCGGGCAGCGAGATCATTTGCGCCCCCGGGGGGAGCTCGACGCGGACCGTGTCATCGCGGGTCGAATAGCCCTGGATGCGCACGTCCTGGGTCCGCTTGGAGAGGGATGCGTAGTCCTGGGTGAGCCGAGAGCCTCCCGTGACGGGGATCGTGAGCTGGTTGCCTTGGCGGGTGCCGAGGGAGGGCACGGTGCCCCGCAGCTCGAGGGTCACGGGCTCCTCGGGGTTGGAGAGGTCGCTCGTCTGGAGGCTGCCCTCGTCCAGCTCGAAGCCCGTGTGCTCGCGGCCGACGTCGTGCCCGACGCGCTGGACGCGGGTCGCCTTCGCCTCGTAGCGGCGCCTCCAGCTCGGGGCGCCGTGTCCCCGCACCTCGTAGGCGAGCTGCAGGCGCGCGGCGCCGTCCTTGGTGAGGCGCGCGTTCAGGCGCCGGGTGATGACGTTCTTCTCCGGATCCGGCGCCGGCAATCGCACGAGGCGAGCCTCGCCCTCGCGCACGTGCAGGCCCAGAGCGCCCTGATCCATCACCGGCAGCTCGCTGGAGCCCGTGTGCTCGGCCGTGCCGTCCAGGTACAGGTCCAGAGACGGCACGTAGGCGATGGCGTGGTCGAAGGGAGCCAGGCTCGGCAACTTCGAGGAGAAGTCGCCGCGCATCTGGGTGCGCACCACCACCAGGTTGGCGTCGATGCCGAGCTCCTTCAGGAGCGTGACGATCACCGTCGCCTTGTCCTTGCAGTCGCCCCAGCCCCGCGCGACCGTCTGCACGCAGCGGCGCGGCTTGTAGCCGTGGATCCCGAACTCGAGGGCGACGTAGCGGGTGTTCTTGATCACCCAGCCATAGACCGCCTGCACCTTCTCGAGCTCCGTCTTCGCGTCCTTGGTGATCTCCCGCGCGAGCTTGCGGGTCTCCTCGTCGAGATCGAACTGCTCGCGGGCCAGCCCCCAGTACCAGCGGCCCAGATCCTCCCAGCTGGCGTAGGTGGACACGTGCACGAAGCCGAGCACTTCGCTCCAGGGGGGCATGCTGGGCTCCGGGGTGACGGCGGGCACCGAGGCCGCCGTGAAGCGATAGATGCGCTGGTCCCCTCTGTCCGTCACCTGCCGCTTCAAGCCGGGGAGCTTCTCGTCGATGTGGACCTTGCGGCTCTTCGGCGTGATGAGGACGTACTCGGCGTTCTGGGTGGGCTCGTCGTTCTGGAGGTAGACGATCTCGCCGAAGTAGTCCGCGAACTCGTTGCGCGGCGTGACGTCGTCCACCCGGTAGCGGAGCTCGACGACGTCTCCCGGCTCGAGGCGCGGGAACTGCACGTAGAAGTTCCGCGCGGAGGTGTACATGGCGATGGACGGATCGTCCGCCGCCCCCTCGCCGCTCTCGATGGCCTCGTCCACCTTGCCGTCGGCTCGGAAGACGCGCGCCCCCTTGAGCTGCACCACCTGGCTGTCGGCCTGGTACTGGAACGCGTACTGGCGCGACAGCGCCGCCGCCGAGTCCGTCAGGGGCTGGAACACCACCTGACGAAAGCGCGAGGAGAGCCCGTTGGGGTACACGGTGCTGACGGTCAGATCCCGCAGCGTGCGGCGGTTGTGACCTGCCGCCGGCGCGTGACGCAGCTTCAAGAACTCCTCCGGCGCGTGCGCGTAGACCTCGTCCGGCTTCTGCTCGGGGGGCTCGATGTGCTCGACGTACTCGCGGGCGTCCCGATCCTGCGGACGCAGGCGCAGGATGTCCTGCATGAGGCGGAGCTGCTCGTCCCGGCGGCCCAGCTCCCCGTGCAGATCGGCCGTGCTCCGCAGCACACCGACGTCCTCGGGGGCGAGCTCCCGCGCCCGCTCCAAGGCCGCCAGAGCCCGCTCGGGCTCGGCGAAGCCGCGGTGTACCCGAGCCGCCAGCTGGTGGACCCAGAGGCTCTGGGGATCGGCGCTCTGCACGCGCTCGAGCCAGTGGGCGCTGGCGGCGGGGCTGCGCCGGTTCATCGCGAGCTCGAGCTGGTTCGTGAGGTAGGTGGAGTCGTCGAAGCGCCGGGTGAAGTAGCGCTCCTCGAGCTCGGCGGCCTCCGTGGTGCGACCCAGCGCACCGAGCTGGGAGGCCACCATGTTGAGGAGGAGCACGGAGTGTGGGTTGCGGGCGAGGGCGCGCTCCAGGGTGGACAGGGCCGTGCGCTTGAGCCCCGCGGCGTTGTAGAGCTCGACGCGGCCGCGCAGGGCGGTGAGGTTGTCCGGATCGATGGCCAGCACCTCGTCGTACAAGGGGAAGGCCGCTCGGGGGTTGGGGCCGGTGGCGTGGTGCCACGCTCGGGCGAGCAGCACGTCGACGCGGGGCTCGGCGCTCATGCGGGCGGCCTGGTCAATCCAGCGGGCGGCCTGGTTCCGATCCTCCGACAGCTCCGCGGCGAGCAGGAGCCGCTCGACGGTGGGCTCCTTCTCCGCGGCCTCCCGCGCCAGATCGCGCGCCTGGTGCTTGCTGGGGTCGTCGCCGCCGGTGTGCATCAGGTAGGTCGCGAACAGCTCCAGATCGCGGGCTCGGATGCGCGCCCGCTGGCGCTCCTCCGCGGGTCGCCCGAACAGGGTGCGGCGCTCGAAGTCCTGCAGGGGGCCCAGGAGCTGGACGGGGTGGGTGGGCTGGGGGCGCTGGTCCGCGAGCGCCGCGGTGACGTTCGCCGTCGCCTCCTCGCTCAGGCGCACGTCGTTGCTGACGATCAGGCTCGCGTCCGGGTTCCCCTGGGCGTCGCCGAGGCGCACGCTGAACACGGGCGCCTGCTCCGCGCCGCACACCTTCAGGCTCAGGCGGTTCACGCCCGGGCGCAGGCGCAGCGTCACGCCGTACCGCCCCACGTCGAAGCCGCGGTAGGCGTCGTCCGCGAGCACGGGCTGTCCGTTGAAGGTCAGCCGGAACGCTCCCGCGGTCCCCACCCAGGCGGTGATGTTGCGCTCACGCTTCCCTTCGTCGCCCTCGGAGACGAAGGTCGTGGCGATCGCGCAGACGTGCGTCTCCGGGCGCACCAAGCTCCCCGCGTCGACCCAACCGAAGGGGAACCGCTCGGGCACCACCCGCCAGCGCACGGGGCGCTCCTTCCCGGTGTAGGCGCGGCCCGGCACGATGGGCGCCGCCGGCTCCGCCTCGGGTCCGAGCAGCTGCTCGAAGCCCGCCTTCCCCTCGTTGTCGAAGGGCCCCACGATCAGCCAACGGTCCACGTACCCCAGCTCCCGCACGATCGTCCGGGCGGCGGCGATGTCACCGCGACGAATGCGCGCGAAGGCGCCGAGCATCTGCGCGTGGGCGCGGACGGGCGCGGGGTGGCGCTGGCTCGCCGCGGCCCACGCGAGCGCTTCCTCCACGTGACGAGGGTTCGCGCGTTCCCAGGTGTCCCACATCCGATCGAGGGCCACGTAGGCGTCGCCACCGCGGGCGCGGGCGAACTCCTGCTGCGCCTCCACGAGATCGGGGTGCACGGCGTACTCCGCCGCCGCGGGGTTCGGCGCGGCCTGGGCGAAGGTCGCCGAGCTCAGCAGGCCGCACAGGATCGTCGACCAGCACGCGACCCGCCGCCCCCACGGCCCTCGTTTCGCTAGGGAGGGTCTCGCCGCTCCGGATCCCTGCGCGGGGAGCGGAGCCGGTCGTGGGTCGATCGAAGGGCTTCTCATGATGGCTCCCACTCCTTACCTGCATGCGCGCCGGGGCAGCAAACCTGCATCGAACCTCGACGCGCGGAGCTCGAGGACGCGCATCCTACACCGTCCCGGCGGCCCCGCTCGGTCGAAGACCAGGAAAAGAACCCGACGCGGGGACCCGCCGTGAGGAACCCGTCATGAGGAACCCGTCATGAAGAACCGAGTAGGACGCTGGCGCAGGAGGTGCTGCGCCGACCACGAGCGCCACACATCCAGGTGTCCCGCCCCACCCCGTGACCCCTCCTCATGACCCGTACGTCAGGGGCGGACTCACCGACGCGGAACCAGTCCTCGGGGTTGCTGGAGCACCGCCGATCATACTACAAGGCTGGGCTGCAACCCGGGCGGAAGGCTCTGTTCCAGCAGGCCACGCCGTGGCCAGGAGACTGCCGTGGCAACATGGCCGCAACGACAGATGGCAAGGAAGCCGTGGCACCTCGCAGCGCGGATCTCCAACGGACCGCGAACGAACATGAGCCGAGAGATTTCGGGTCGCACCGATCGTCTAGGCGACGGAGGGAGTAATGGTTAACCCGCAGATGGTGATGTACGAGGAGGAGTTCAACCAGATCCAGGGGGTCGTGGACCGCCTCGTTCGGGAAGCGAACGCCAAGGTCGTCTTCATCGTCGACAAGAATGGTCAGCTCATCGCCGCGAGCGGTGACGTGGAGAACATCGACACCACGTCCCTCGCCTCGCTGACCGCCGGAAACATCGCCGCGACCGGCGGGATCGCCAAGCTGCTGCGCGAGAACGAGTTCGCCACGCAGTTCCACGAGGGCGAGAACCAGAACATCCACATCCAGCTGGTCGGCAATCGCGTGATCCTGGTCGTGATTTTCGACTCGAAATCGAGCTTGGGGCTCGTGCGGCTGCGCGTGCGCAAGGCCACGGACGAGCTGAACCGGATCTTCGAGGCTCTGTTGAGCAAGGTGGCGGAACCCGGCGGAGACTCTCCCTTCGCCGAGATCACCGACGATGACATCGACAACCTGTTCAATGACTGACCCTCGGAGTGAGGTCGAACGGGTGCGGTTTCGGTGGGCGTTGCCGGCTCGGCCCAGGGCCGGGCACGCAGCCGAGCGAGGGCTCGGCGGGACGTTGGATGTGGCGGGCGTGACAGCGGCGAGGCGCGTATGAGCTTCATCAACTACATGGCCCGGGAGATCAACTGCAAGATCGTGTACTACGGTCCGGGTCTCTGCGGGAAAACGACGAACCTCCAGTACATCTACGAGCGCACCAACCCGGACGCGAAGGGCAAGATGATCAGCCTCGCCACGGAGACGGAGCGCACGCTCTTCTTCGACTTCTTGCCGCTCTCCCTGGGTGAGATCCGCGGGTTCAAGACGCGCTTCCACCTCTACACTGTGCCGGGGCAGGTCTTCTACGACGCGAGCCGCAAGCTCATCCTGAAGGGCGTCGATGGCGTGATCTTCGTCGCCGACTCCCAGTTCGAGCGTCTCGAGGCGAACCAGGAGAGCGTGGAGAACCTGCGGGTGAACCTCGCCGAGCAGGGCTACTCCCTCGACAAGATCCCGTACGTGATTCAGTACAACAAGCGCGACCTCCCCAACGTGGTCCCCGTCGAAGAGCTCCGGGAGCTCCTCAACCCGATGGGCGTGCCGGACTTCGAGGCGAACGCCCGGGACGGCGTCGGCGTGTTCGAGACCCTGAAGGCCGTGAGCAAGCTCGTGCTCACGGAGCTGAAGAAGGGCGGCGCCTGACCGAAGCCTGAGACCGGCGGCGGCGCACCTGGGACGACGGGGCGTGAGATCCCCGAGGACGCCTCCGCTGCGCCGCCTGGAGGCTCCTCGCGGGATGACGACACGGAGACGCTCCCGAAGCGACGGCGCTCGAGCCGCCCCCAAAGCCCCCGAGGGTGACGGCGATCGGAACGACGAACGGGCCGCAGAGCGCGCCGTCGATCGCACCAGCCCCGAGGCGCTCCAGGCCGCGGCGCTCCGCTACCTCAACCGCTACGACGCCTCCGTCGAGCAGCTGCGGCGGGTGTTGCTCCGCCAGGCCCAACGCCACGCCGCCCCCGCGCAGCTGCCCGAGGTGCGCCGCCACGTCGACGCCCTGCTCGCGCGCTTCCAGGAGTCGCGCCTGCTCGACGACGGCCGCTACGCGGACACCCTGGCGCGGGGCCTCCGGGAGCGGGGTGCGTCGACGATCCGCATCCGCCAGAAGCTCCGCCAGCGCGGCGTCGCCGAGACGATCGTCGAGGAGGTCCTCCAGCGCGCCGCCAGCGAGCCCGGCGACGCGGACCTGAACGCGGCGCGCGCCTACGCCCGCCGCCGCCGCCTGACCACTCGCTACGACCTCACGAACCCCGCCGAGCGCCAGAAGGCCCTGGCCGCCCTGGCCCGCCAAGGGTTCTCCTACGGCACGGCCGTCGCTGCCCTCGGGGCTTCCAGCGACGACGGCTGGGAAGAGCCGTAGAAGGCTCGCCCAAACCCGAGTCTTGCTCGCGGACCGGGGCTCTCGTCTTCTTCTGATCGCGCTGAGGCGCCAGCGGCGCAGGGCGCCAGCGGCGCAGCAGGCCGTACCGCAGGGCGGCGTGCCGCGGGGGGACCGCGCCCCAGGGAGTCAGCGTCGTTCGGTGACGTCCCGAGCTTGTCCACAGGGGATCCTCAGGGGGACGACCTACTTCTGGGCCGGGAGGGGAGGCTCAGCGGCCGACCGGCCTTACCAATCGTCAACAAATCGTCTCATTTCGAGAAGTTCCCGGGGAGTTATCCACAGGCGATCCCCAAATCTGGGGATCGATGGGGAGAACCGGGGAGGCGCACCCTCCACAAGCGCCCCCACCGAGCGCCGTCCACGGAGAGGCTCCCACCGCGGAGACGGCTGGGGTATAGCCACCTCGGAACACCCTGCGCTTACGGAAGCTCGCGTTGCGTGACTGAACGGACCCCGCTCGAGGAGACCTCCGGGCCCGACACCTGGGCGAAGGTCCTCACCGCCGCCTTGGGGGCGGAGGGGCGCGTCGACTGGCTCGGCGGCTCGAGCGCCAAGGGCGCACAGGAGGGCCAGACCCTCGCCGTGTACCTCGAGTCGAGGACCCACGGGGCGGCCGCCCTCCACCTCGACAAGGGGTGCGCCGCCGCCATCGTCGCGGGGCTGCTGCGCCGGGGGGAGCGGCTCCATCCCCAGAGCGACCCTCGGGCCGTGCGGCGGGCCATCGCCGAGCACCTGGAGGACTGCGCGGTCCGCGTTCTGGGGGACGCCAGCGCCCGCGGCGTCCTCGACATGCCCCCGCGGGACTGGGGCGCGCCCCTGGTGCTGCAGGTGGAGCACCAGGGCGAGGTCCTGTCCGCTACCCTGCGCCCTGCCCAACCAACTCCTGGGCAGGCTCCCGCGAGCGCTCCGCCGCAGGGCGCGCTGCTCTCGGAGGAGCGCTCCCCTGCGACGTCCGACCCCCTCGACGCCCTGGAGCTCGATCTTCCCCTGGTGGTGGCCCTGGGCACCGCGGCGCCCGAGGACGTGGAGGGCTGGGCGCCGGGGGATCTGTGGTTGCCCGACGAGGGCTGGCTCCTCCCGCCACCGCTGCTCGACGCTGCCCTCGGGTCGGACGGCGCCGCCGAAACGACCCGGGCCGCCGAAACGACCCGGGCCGCACGGACGGATCGCGGCGCGGCCGCGCTCCTGCTCCCCGGAGCCAGGACGGGGATCTGGGTCCGTCCGGAGGGAAGCTCCCTGCGCTTCGACGGGCCGCTGCTCGCTCGGGACCTCGAAGGAAACCCCACGGCTCCGGGCGGCGCCGTCGAGGTCCGGATCACGGCGGGCGCCGCGCGGCTCTCCCTCGCCCGCTGGAGCGCGCTGACGCCCGGCGGTCGACTGCCCTGGATCCCCGAGCCCCTGTGGACGGTGCTCGTCGACGGGCGACCACGGGCCTGGGGCGCGCCGCGGCGCTGGGAAGACGCCTGGGGCGTGCGCCTGGTCCACGTCTTTCCGCCTCTCTCCAGCCTCTCGGAGCCCGCCGCGGGGAGGCGCCCATGAGCGGGCCGCGCCTCCGTCGGGCGGCGCCGCAGCCCCGGAGCGTCCTGCTCCTGCTCCGGGCCCGAGCGCTCGTCATCGGCGCGCCCATCTTTGCATTGGCCTTCGGCGCCTTGGCCCCGAGCTGCAAGCGCGCGCCCCCCACGGAAGAGCAAGCCCCCGCGCCGGCCCCGACGACGATCCCCGAGCCCCCACCCCCGCCGCTCCCCTGGTTCGTCGGGAGCTGGCGCGGCGAGCTGGAGCTGGAGGCCGCCGCTCCCCAGGAGGGGGCGGGGCTCCCGAAGGAGTGGACGGAGGATCCCGGCGGAGGTCTCGGCCCCGCCACCCTGTCCGTGACCATCGACGCGGAGCGTCGGGCCTCGGGCACCCTCGAGGGGGCGCTGCACCTGCAGCTGCGGGGCGTGCTCGAGGACGACGTCCTCCGCGCCCAGCTCGTCTCCGACGCCCCCCCCGCCTCTCCCGGGAACGACGACGGCCCGAGCCCCGAAGCCGACCCCACTCCCCCCCAAGACACGGCGCCCAGCTCCTTTCGCGGTACACTCGTGGCCTCTCCCGGCGGAGCCGACTCGAAGGAGCAAGCTCCTCTGGATCCACCGCCGCCCCTGGTAGGCACACTGCGCCTGTCGTCGGGAGACAGCCTCCGCATCCGACACGCGCGAGTGTCCCTGGAGCGCACCTCCGCGCCCCGCGGGACGGCCCCCTCGCCTTAGACTCCCCGTGCTCACTGCTCTGTTCGATCTCTCCGTGCTCGCCGCGGGGCCCGCGAACCCCGGTATCGGCCGCTACGTGTCCGATCTCGCGTTGGAGCTGGACCGTATCGCCCGGGAACAGGGGCGGCTCCGGATCCTGGCCATCGAGGCCCTATCCTGGGTCGGTCGGGCGCGGGTGACCGACGACGTGCGCGGCGCGGTCGAGCGGCTCCTGCAGCGGCGCGCCCGCCAGGGGCAAGCCAGCTGGGCCTACCAGGTCCGGCTCGCGCTCCCCCGGGCGGCGCGCAGCGCCCAGCCGGATCTGGTCCACAGCGGCGCGCCGGACGCCACCCCGATGCGACGCCTGCCCTGCCCGCGGGTGCTCACGTGCCACGACCTCGTGCCGCTCGCCTACCCGCGCCACGAGCGCAACTGGCGCAACGGCGGGCTCCTGAGCCGGTATCGGACCCACTACAGGCGCTTCCACAACGCCGATCACGTGATCGCCATCAGCCGCGCGACGGCGGACGACCTCATCGCCCACCTGGACGTCCCCCACCAGCGGATCTCGATCGTGCACAACGGCGTCGACCTCGAGCGCTGGAGCCCGACTCCACGCCCCTCCGACGACGCCGTGCGCGCCGCCCACGGCCTCGCCGGGCGCCCTTACCTGCTCTGCGTCGGGGCCGCCCACTGGCGCAAGAACGGCGAAGGGGTGATGAAGGGGCTCGCCCGGGCCCGCCGGCTCATCGGCAACGAGGAGCTGCTCGTCGCCTGGGCCGGGGCGCTCGATCGCCAGGAGCGCCAGCGGATTTCGGGGGCCGCGGAGGAGGCGGGCGTCGCGGACGCGGTCCAGCTCCTCGGCTATGTCCCCGACGCGGAGCTCGCCGCCCTGTATCGCGGCGCCACCGCGCAGGTGTTCGTGTCGCGCGCGGAGGGCTTCGGCTATCCCGTGGTGGAAGCCATGGCCTGCGGTTGCCCCGTCATCACCTCCAACCGGTCCAGCATGATCGAGATCGCCGAAGACGCCGCCCTCACGGTGGACCCCGAAGATCCGGACGCGATCGCGGACGCCATCGTGCTGCTCGCGGACGACAACGCCGAGCGGCGGCGCCTGGCGGAGCGCGGCGTGCACCGCGCCCAACACTACTCCCTGCGCAAGATGGGGGAGCGCACCCTCGAGGTGTACCGACACGTGGTGGGGTCGCGGCCATGACGGATCCGACGGGCGTCGACCGTGAGCAGATGGCGCGGCGCTTCGCCGAGCAGCGGGCGCGGCTGGAGCGGGCAGCGAGGGACGCCGGGCGTGATCCCGCGTCGGTGCGGCTCCTCGCCGTCTCCAAGACGCAGCCGCCCGAGGCGCTCCGCGCCGCCTACGAGCTCGGTCAGCGGGACTTCGGGGAGAACTACGTGCAGGAGCTGTTGGCCAAGGCGGAGGCCCTCGCCGACCTGCCGGATTTGCGGTTTCACCTGATCGGCCATCTCCAGCGCAACAAGGCGCGCCTCGTCGCAGGGCGCGTCCACATGGTGCACACGATCGACAGCGTGCGGCTCGCCCAGGAGCTCGGAAAACGCGCGGCGGGCGCGGGGCGCGCCGGGCGGCTCCCCGTGTTGGTGGAGGTGAACGTCGGCGGCGAGCCGGAGAAGAGCGGCTGCGCGCCCGACGAGCTGGGGCCGCTCCTCGACGCCGTCGAGAAGGATCCTGCGCTGCACCTGCGCGGCCTGATGACGGTACCGCCCGCCACGGAGGAGGCGGAGGGGGCGCGCCCCTTCTTCGACGCGCTGCAGGGGCTCCGCGATCGTCACGGCGGCGTCGAGCGGCTCCCCGAGCTCAGCATGGGCATGAGCCACGACGCGGACGTGGCCGTCGCCGCGGGCGCCACCTGGGTGCGCATCGGCACGGCGCTCTTCGGCCCCCGCCCCCCCAAGGAGCCCTGACCCGACATGGCGAAGCGCGACCACCAGCCCACGTTGCTCGAGCACGCCGGCGGCCGCGGCGGGCTGTCTGGCTCCGCCAGCGTGCCTCTGGCCGAGCGCATGCGACCGCGTACCCTGGAGGACGTCTTGGGGCAGCGGGCCCTGCTCGGGCCGGGCCGCTTCCTGAGGCGGGCCATCGAGACCGATCGCCTGCCCAGCTTGATCCTGTGGGGGCCGCCGGGGTCGGGGAAGACCACGTTGGCCCACGTGGTGGCGCAGGCGACGCGGCGGCGCTTCGTGCCCTTCAGCGCCGTGCTGGGCGGCGTCGCGGAGCTGCGCGAGATCGTCAAGCAGGCCAAGGAGGACCGCAAGTACCGCGGCGTGTCGACGGTGCTCTTCGTCGACGAGATCCATCGGTTCAACAAGGGGCAACAGGACGCCTTCTTGCCGCACCTCGAGGACGGCACCATCACGCTCATCGGGGCGACCACCGAGAACCCCTCCTTCGCCGTGAACGCCGCGGTGTTGTCCCGCTGCAAGGTGTTCCGGCTCGAGCCCCTCGAGGAACGGGAGCTGGTGCAGCTGCTCGAGCGCGCGCTCGAAGATCGCGAAGCGGGCCTCGGTCGGCACGAGCTGGAGGCGACCCCGGAGGCGCTCCAGGCCATCGCCCGCAGCGCCCGAGGCGACGCGCGCCGCGCTCTGGGGTTGCTCGAGACCGTCTCCCAGCTCCACGAGGGCCCTCTGCTCGATCTCGCGAGCGTGGAGCAGGCCTCCGAGGACCGCACGCTGCTCTACGACAAGAGCGGCGAGGAGCACTACAACGTCGTCAGCGCGCTCATCAAATCGATGCGCGGCAGCGATCCGGACGCGGCCATCTACTGGCTGATGCGCATGCTCGAGGCGGGAGACGATCCCCTGTTCGTGCTGCGGCGGCTGATGATCTTCGCCAGCGAGGACGTGGGCAACGCCGATCCCCGCGCGCTCCAGGTCGCCGTGAGCGCGGACGCCGCCTTCCGCCGCATGGGCATGCCCGAGGGCATCTACCCGATCGCTCACGCTTGCCTGTACCTCGCCAGCTGCCCCAAATCGGGCGCGGTCGGCGCTGCCTGGCATGCGGCCCGGGACGCGGTGCGCCGCCACGGGGCGCTGCCAGTGCCCAAGAAGCTCCGCAACGCCGTCACCTCCCTGATGCGCAGCGAAGGCTACGGGGCCGGCTACCAGTACGCCCACGACTTCGAGGGCAACTTCGTGCCCGGCGAGACCTACCTCCCCGACGTGCTCGCGGGCAGGCGCTTTTACCAGCCCACGACCCAGGGCCTCGAGAAGGCCATCGGCGAGCGCCTGGCTCGCCTGCGCGGTCAGGGCCACGGCGGCGCACCGGGCATGGATCCCGCGCCTGACCGCACGCAGCCCCCCGCGGAGTCCGCAGGCCCCGAGGCTCCCGCGCCCACCGGACCCGGCCCTGCCCCGGAGGCCGCGACCCCCGAGCCTCCCGCCGCAACCGACGAAGGACGCGGCGAACCGCGGGGCTGAAGCTCGGCTCAGCCGACGCGCTGCGCGCCGGAGGCCACCGTAGCTCGGCTCAGCCGACGCGCTGCGCGCCGGAGGCCACCGTCCCCACGAAGGGCAGGTTTCGGAAGCGCTGGGCGAAATCGAGCCCGTAGCCCACGACGAACTCGTTCCCGAGCTCGAAGCCCACGTAACGAGGGACCACCTCCGTGGCCCGCCGCGAGGGCTTGTCGAGGAGGGCGCACACCTCGAGGCTCGCCGGGCCCCGCGCCTGCAAAATCCGCAACAGGAACGCGAGGGTCAGCCCCGTGTCGACGATGTCCTCGATCAGGAGCACGTCCTTGCCCTCGATGGACGTGGACAGGTCCTGCGTGATCTTCACGGCGCCGCTGGAGTTGGTGTCGTCGCCGTAGCTCGCCACGCCGAGGAACTCCACGGAGAGGGGCAGGTCGATGGCGCGCGCCAGATCCGCCGTGAAGACGAAGCTGCCCTTCAACACGCAGAGGAGCACCAGGGACCGCCCCCGGTAGTCGGCCGTGATCTGTCGGCCGAGCTCCCTCACGCGCTCGGCGATGCGCTCCGCGGACAGGAGCTCGCGCACTTCGGCAGCGCCGTTCGTCGGCGCGGCGGTGTCC
>JAAZAA010000100.1 GCA_012514535.1 Myxococcales bacterium
ACCGTCCGCTTTCCGGCGACGGCGCCGGCGAAGGCGCAACCCAACGACAGCACGAGGAACGCCACCGCCAGCAAGCCGACCGTCCGATCGCCCATGGTCTCCCTCCTTCCGTTCGTGAACTCGAGACACCCTCAAGGCTTCAGCGCCCCGGCGGAGCCTCCCAGCAGACTTCGCCCCACCAGGGAGACGAGCTCCACGACGGATCGTTCCGTCGCGATGAGCGGGATCATGGGGATCGCCGTACACAGCACCAACAAACCGACGACCCGTGGACCGACCAGGAACGGCCGCATCCGATCGATGATGGAGTACGAATTCGCCAGGTCCGCCAGGGACTGGATGTCCGCAGTTCCGAGAAGTTCCCCAGCGGGTTGGATCGTCGTCGCCTCCGGCTCGACCCAGCGCTCGTGGAAGGCACGCGTGTAACGCCGGGCGAGCTCGCCATACTCGCGGAGGCCCTGCAGGCGTGCGCGGAAGCAGTGCCCGACGAAGAACAGGAGGGGTGCGAGGGCTACGATCTCCACGAGGAGCACGAAGGACACGAACGGCGTGACGAACGCCGCCACCCGGAGGTCACGGACCGCCAGGATCCTGTCACCCCAGGTCGCAGCCACGACGCTACTTGCGGCCATGGCGGCGAGGCCCAACGCCGCGGAGGCACTGTGGACGAACCCAATGCCCCCAGCCAGATCCGGATGGGTGGGGATCAGCGAGAGCCGCAGGCGCGAGATCCTCCAGAGCACCCAGCTCCAGACGCACCACCGCCAGACTGCGCGGCCGAGGAGGAACTGGAACGACGGCAAGGAGACGACCGAGTACCAGACGGCGGTCGCCGTCAGGCGCTCCCCTCCCGGAGCGGGCACGTCCCCGACCCCCGTCGCGCCTCCCCAGACGAGGAACTGGCTGCTCACGACCGCGACCACGAGGAGCGCCAGCTCGGGCAGGCGGGCCCCACGCACCCGATTCGCCCCCCTCACGATCCCGGCGAACCTCTCCACGTCCACCACGATTGCGCCCGTCACGAACCGTCGGACGGCCAACCCCGAAGCTCGGTTGACCGCACGTTCGTGCGCGAGCAGGAGCGGCACCGCCACGAGCACCCGAGCGTGCACCGACAGGTCCGTGGCGAACCCGGGGTAGCGCCCCAGCCACAGCGCGTCCAGGCCGGCAAACAGGACGAGCGGCAGCCAACCAACGGCAATGAAGGCGAGGGCCTGCCGTCGCAAGTCGTCCTCACCTCCCCGGCTCAACCCACAGCGCCCGAGGAATGCTTGACAGGGGCCACCATCCTCGAGGCCTTCCCCCAGACTCCGCTCACGGCTCATGGTCGGGTCCTCCGAGACGCTCGCCGGCAGGCTCGAGGACAGCCCGCCAAACGCCCCCTCGTAGGGGATCGTTCCCAGCGGCGGACGCGCATCCTGGCCGTCGCGAGGAGACGTGCGCGATTGGTCTTCAAGACCTTCTCACATGCCTCCGTGCGCCGCCGCGCTCCAACGCTCCCAGAGAGGTCGGTCCGCTCCGTACGTGCCGAAGTACGTCGTGGGATCCGTGCTGGGCACGCTCCTTTCTGGGCTTCGCTGGCTGAGAGCGGGGGCAGCGATGTCTGACCCGCTCGACGAGCGTCCCCCGCGGCCCCGAGAACGAGAGAACGACCGGCCAACCCCGCCTTGACGCCTTCATGAGTACGGAACGGTCAACGGCCGTTCGATGGAACGAAATAGGCAGTCCCCCACTTGCCCCCGTTCATCCCCACCGACGCCGGGAGAACC